>DFDK01000023.1:9311-12097 GCA_002367695.1 Acidimicrobium sp. UBA3029
GGCGTATTGCTCATGATCATTGCATCAATCACATTTCTTCCAGCCCTGCTCGCAGTTGTCAAACACCGCATCGGTGTCACAACACGAGCTGCAATGATTTCGCTCGTCGTATTTATTCTCTCTGCATTTATCTCTGTCATTTCTAGCTCGCTCCCAGTATTTCTCATCGGACTAGCGTTGACAGTTGCAATTAATGCTTTGAGCTTTGTTGTGAAGTCGTTGCGCAAGCCAATTCCGCACCGTATTGCCAAAGCAAAAGAACTCACATTTTGGTATCGCTGGAGTCGCTTCATTCAGCGTCGCCCATGGACAGCAGCCTTAAGTGCGACAGCTATTTTGTTGCTCCTCGCAGCACCACTTGCATCAATTCGTCTCGGTTTTGGCGACAACGGTAACGCTCCAACCAATACGACAGTGCGCAAGGCATTCGACATGTTGGCCGATGGTTTTGGTCCTGGCTTCAATGGTCCACTGTTCATCACCGTGCAGGGCGACACAGCATCGAACCCAGATGCACTTGCAACATTCGTGAGCACGCTGCAATCAACAGACGGGATTGCATTTGCTCAAAGCGCACCGGCATCTGCCGACGGGTCTTTGTCGCTCGTGATCGCATACCCAACCACCGCCCCCCAAGATGCGGCTACATACGACCTTGTCAAGTTCTTGCGCAGCGATGTCATTCCACCAACTGGTGTTGAAGCGAAGGTTGGTGGCTTTACCGCAGGCGGTGCCGACTTTGCAACCGCCATCGGTGGACGCATGCCGTACCTGTTTATTGGTGTGCTCTCGCTGTCGTTCTTGCTGCTCATGTCGGTATTTCGCAGTATTCTCGTGCCACTCAAAGCAGTAATCATGAACCTGCTTTCCATTGGTGCGGCATATGGCGTCATCGTTGCAATCTTTCAATGGGGCTGGGGTATTTCGCTGATCGGCGTTGGCAAGGCCGGCCCGATCGAGTCGTGGGCACCAATGATGCTGTTTGCGATCGTCTTCGGTTTGTCTATGGACTACGAAGTGTTTTTGCTCTCACGAATCAAGGAAGAATACGACCGCACTGGAGACAATGCTTCAGCAGTTGCAGATGGCCTCGCAGCAACGGCGCGCGTGATCACAGCTGCCGCATTGATCATGGTCTTCGTATTCTCGGCATTCGTGCTTGGCTACGACCGCAACCTCAAACTGTTTGGTCTTGGTCTTGCAGTTGCTGTATTCATCGACGCAACAATTGTGCGAATGGTCTTAGTGCCAGCAACAATGGAACTCTTGGGTGACCGCAACTGGTGGATCCCGGCATGGATGAACCGTCTATTGCCAAAAATTGATGTTGAAGGCAAAAAGTAACTAAAACTTCACTAAACACTTGCGCGGGCCGTGCACTTGGCCACCCGCCCATGTCACATCAGTTTTATCAACGAGTTCAAACTCGGGAATTCTCTCGAGCCACGTTTGCAATGCGACACGTACTTCAAGTCGCGCCAAGTTGCTGCCAGCGCAACGATGAATACCAGAACCGAATGCAACGTGGCGATTGTGCTCTCTGTCCAAAATCACTTCGTCGGGGTTTTCAAATTGTCGCGGATCACGGTTTGCTGCTGGAAAGGCCATCAAGACTCGATCCCCCGCTTTCATCGGGCAACCTTGAAACTCAACGTCGTGATCAACAATGCGGGCCATCGTCACTGGCGCATACACCCGCAATAACTCTTCAATGGCTGTTGGCCACAAGTCTGGATTTTCGCGCAATTGTTTGCGGTGCTCTGGGTGCTGGGCCATGTGCCACATGCATGATCCAATTGCAGACCACGTGGTGTCGACTCCTGCAACCAGCATCAAGTTACATACGCCGAGCACGTACTCAATTGGCACAACCTTGCCTTCAACTTCGGTGTTCATCAACTCGGTAATGAAGTCGTCTTCGCGAGGATTCTGTTTACGATCTGCAACTTGCGCCAAAAAGAACTCAATGATGTTCTTGCGAGCCCATTTACGTCCTTCTGCATCCATGATGTTTTCAAGAGCCGCACGCACCCATGCAGTGAAGTCAGACTCCATCTCAAGTGGCACGCCGAGCAAAGTTGCGATCACACGCACGGGAATATGCTGCGCGTAATCAGCCGCTGCGTCGGCAGTGCCTTTATCAATCACTTCATCAATTAGTGCGTTGCACAAGTCGCGCGTTCCTTGCTCAAATTTTGCAACTGACTGCGGAGAAAACACCGGCAAGATCAGCCGACGATGCCAGTGATGATCTGGTGGGTCAGACGTGATTGGCGGTGCTGTAACGCCGCCGTAGGCGCCTTCGCCTTGTCCAGGAAATGGCGGCACCACCAAAATGCCGCGCGAAGTAAAGGTCTCATACTCTTGCGCAATGGCAACGACATCTTCGTAACGCGTTGGCAACCACGAGCCTTCATAGCGTTCGGTGCGCGCAATCGGACAACCAGACTCGCGAATTTCAGAAAAACTTGGATACGGGTCTTTAACAAACTCTGGCTCGAAGATGTCGTAGTCAGTCAGCAAGTCTTGTACAGGTTTGCGTACTTCAGTCATGTCTTATAACCCCCCAAGTTATTTGTTGACAAAAAACTACTCAGTGATGACGATTGCCCGTTCTGGGCAATTTGATTCTGCTCGTCGAGTTTTAGCCTGCAACTCTGCAGGGATATCACCGCTGATCAGCACCGTGGCATTACCAAGATCGTCGCTTCCAAACACCTCGGGTGCGGCAATTGCGCACATTTGGTGTCCATGGCATGCATCATCGATAACGGAAACTCTCATGA
>DFDK01000093.1:0-1762 GCA_002367695.1 Acidimicrobium sp. UBA3029
GGAGCCGAACCGGTGAGCACCATGCCCCAGCCCCACCACTTGCGTGCGCCCACAAGCCACATGCCGGTGATGCCAATAAACTCGAAACCGAGTAGTACCCATGTCCACGTTGCTTCGTTATGCATGGCTTCAGTATCGTGCGTAATTAGCACCTGAAACCGTTGATTTTGTGGCACAATGGGGTATATGGCAACGGAAATCACAGCAATAGACAAGATTGACAGAGAAATCCTCGGTATTCTCCAAACTGACGGCAGAATCTCATGGCAGATGCTTGGCGACAGGGTGCATCTCTCCCCCAATGCTGTTGCCGAACGGGTTCGCCGACTCACCAAAACTGGCGTGATCAAGGGCTTTAGGGTGGATATCAACCAAGCCGCCCTCGGCCGCACGCTAGAGGCAGTGATTGACGCCAGAATGGCTCACACCCAAGGCTTTGATGACGCCCTCATGAAGCGAGACGACGTGTTGTGGGCTGCCCACGTGACCGGAGAATCCGATGTGACCCTGGCTGTGGCTTGCGACGGTACAGCCGGCTTGGACGCGTTCTTGCGCTGGTTGCAGCGTGAAGGCGCCACCGAAACCCGCACAGACGTGGTGCTCAACAAGATTCGCTAACTCACGAGCCGACTGTGGGCGAACTCCCAGTTTGAGTTAGCAGTCTCGGCGGTAGAGTGCTAACGCTTATCAACATAGGTTTTTCGGGAGGAAATGACATGTCCAAGATCATCGCATTTGACGAAGTAGCTCGCAGAGGTCTCGAAAACGGGATGAACAAACTGGCCGACGCTGTACGAGTCACCCTCGGACCAAAAGGTCGCAACGTGGTGCTCGACAAAAAGTGGGGCGCTCCAACGATCACCAATGACGGCGTCTCGATCGCCAAAGAGATTGACCTCGAAGACCCATACGAGCGCATTGGCGCCGAACTGGTTAAAGAAGTTGCCAAAAAAACTGACGACGTAGCCGGCGACGGAACCACCACGGCAACCGTGTTGGCCTGGAGCATGGTGCGCGAAGGCCTGCGCAACGTAGCTGCGGGTGCAAACCCAATGAGCCTCAAGCGCGGTATCGAAGCAGGCGTTGAGGCTGCAGTCGAAAGCATTCGCTCGCTCGCAAAAGAAGTTGACTCAAAGTCGCAGATCGCGCAAGTTGCGTCTATCTCGGCAGCCGACGAAGAAATCGGCAAGATGATTTCTGAAGCCATCGACAAAGTTGGCAAAGACGGTGTTATCACTGTTGAAGAGAGCCAGACATTTGGCATGGAGATGGATCTCGTCGAGGGAATGCGTTTCGACAAGGGCTATATCTCGCCATATTTCGTCACCGATGCAGACCGCATGGAAGCCGTAATTGACGATGCATACATTTTGCTCGTCGGCGGCAAGATCACCGCAGTGCGCGACTTGGTACCTGTGCTTGAAAAAGTAATGCAGGGTGGTCAGCAACTCGTGATCATCGCCGAAGACATTGAGGGCGAAGCGCTCGCAACACTTGTTGTCAACAAGATCCGTGGCACGTTCAAAAGCGTGGCAGTGAAGGCTCCAGGTTTCGGAGATCGCCGCAAGGCAATGTTGCAAGACATCGCGATTCTTACTGGTGGTCAGGTCATCAGTGAAGAAGTTGGACTCAAGCTCGAAAACACCACGCTTGACTTGTTGGGCCGTGCGAAGAAGATCGTTGTGACTAAAGACGAAACAACAATCATCGAAGGCGCTGGTTCGGATGCCGACATCAAGGGCCGCATCTCACAGATCAAAGC
>DFDK01000093.1:2080-2699 GCA_002367695.1 Acidimicrobium sp. UBA3029
AAGAAGCACCGCATTGAAGACGCAGTGAGCACCACCAAAGCCGCCATTGAAGAAGGCGTAGTGCCTGGCGGCGGCGTGGCGTTGTTGCGTTCGCAAGCTGCAGTGCTCAAGGTGGCCGACTCGTTGCAGGGCGATGAAGCAACCGGAGCTCGTTTGGTTGCCAAGTCACTCGAAGCACCACTCAAGCAGATCGCTGAAAACGCAGGCATGGAAGGCGGCGTAGTCGTCGACAAAGTGCGCAACATGAAGGGCAATGAAGGCCTCAATGCTGCAACAGGCGAGTACGAAGACTTGGTCAAGTTGGGCGTCATCGACGCAGCCAAAGTGACACGCTCTGCATTGCAAAACGCAGCATCGATTGCGGCCTTGTTCCTTACAACCGAGGTTGTAATTGCTGACAAGCCAGAAGATGCAGCACCAATGCCAGGCGGAGGCATGGAGGACTACTAGTCCCCAAGTCAAAGCCAACAGCGCATATTAGGTAACTCGTGATTGCGCTCGTCACCACTCAAGCCGCTCGCGGCCATGATCACGACCTAGATATTTTGACTGCTGCGCTTGACGTGGCAGATCAAAAATGGCAGATAGTCAATTGGGATGACGCATCTATTGACTGGGC
>DFDK01000093.1:2921-3189 GCA_002367695.1 Acidimicrobium sp. UBA3029
ACGAATTTGTTGCCTGGGTTGATCGTGTCAGCACGCAAACCCAGTTGCACAACCCAGCCAAAATTGTGCACTGGAATGTTGACAAGCGTTATTTGCGAGAGTTGAGCGCAAGTGGAATTCCTGTCATGGAGACCACGTTTGTTTCGCAACCGAGTGACATCTCGCAAGAATTAATCGAGCAAGATGTGATTATTAAGCCAGTGGTGAGTGCAGGCTCAAACAACACCGCACGACATCGCAAAGATGCATTTGGTGCTCGCGCGCAACT
>DFDK01000093.1:3435-4649 GCA_002367695.1 Acidimicrobium sp. UBA3029
AAAGACGCAGTTTTTGGTGAAGCAGAACAGGTACACAACGGTGTGCATGTGCAGGAAGAAATCTCTGGGCGTATTTCGAACACAGATGAACGTGCTCTCGGCGAGGCCGTGATCACGTTTTTATCAAAGAAGTTTGGAGCGACGCCTTTGTACGCACGGATCGACATGGTCACCAATATTGATGGTGTGCCAGAGATCATGGAAGTTGAACTCACCGAGCCAAGCCTGTATTTGCACCTCGGCGACGATTCGCCGGCGCGGGCAGCAACGGTGTTGGCCACTGCTGCTGGCGCAACTCACAGATAACCTTGCTTGTATGAGTGAACCAATGTCTCCATCAGTCGGCATGGCCGTTATCCATTTGTTTGGACACCCAGCAGCAGACTTCGATGGCGAAGCAGTTATTGCCGCCGTCAAGACGGCGCAAAGCCAAGGTGTGCAAGTTGTTTCTGTCTCGATGCTTGGCCACAAGAGCGACATGGCATTTATGGCTGTTTCATCAGACATGCGCGAGCTTCGTTCTTTCCAGACTGCGTTACAGCACGCAGGTGTTTTCATTGGTGACAGTTATGTGTCGCTGACCGAAGTGAGCGAGTACGCAGCCAATGTTCCAGAAGAGATGCGCAACGCAAGGCTGTACCCACAGCTTCCACCTGCCGGCAAGAACGCATGGTGTTTTTATCCAATGTCTAAAAAGCGCGACCCAGAATGCAACTGGTTTACGTTGCCATTCGAGAAGCGCAGCGAATTGATGATGGAGCATGGCAAGAGTGGCCGCACATTTGCGGGTCGCATCTTGCAGCTAGTTACTGCATCTGCAGGCTTCGACGATTTCGAGTGGGGAGTGACGCTGTTTGGCGTGCACGCCGACGACTTGAAAGATGTGGTGTACACAATGCGCTTTGATGAGGCATCAGCAAAGTACGCCGACTTCGGTTCGTTTTACGTAGGAATTGTTACGCCAGTTGAAGAACTGGTTGAACTGGTCTAACTAGTTCTCGCTCGTCGTTGATCTTCTCAGCGATTTATTTTCCGTCGCCCTGATCGCGAAGGAATTGCTCAACTTCGTCCATCAGTGTTGCGGCATCTGCAGCGTCATCTCCGGTGTCGTGCGCGAAATCAAATTGCAACTGGCCGTCGTCAACTTCGTCATCGAGACTCATGCCATTATCGGTCATGGTCTCGAGCCGCTCAACGTACGCAGCCAAGTCTTC
>DFDK01000067.1:0-9648 GCA_002367695.1 Acidimicrobium sp. UBA3029
TTTCCATTTTTTATGGATCCGTCGTGGGATGCGCAGGTGACGGCATTGCCGTTGGAGGGTGCGCCAGTTGCTGATGACGCGTCACGCAGATGGGATGGCGCGAGTGTGCAGGCGTGGACTGGAAACTATGGCGAGTATTTGACGGCCAAGGTCTCGCGAGTATTTCCTGATCTGTTTAGCTCACTTGGCTAAGCCGAGAAACAAAAATGGCGACACATCGCTGTGTCGCCACTTCCATACTCTTACGGAACTGAGAATTACCTCCAAGCCAAGACTCGTCAACCCGTATCGTACTTGTCAAAAGTATCCATTCAGAAAAAACAGGGCCGGTTGAGTTTCCCCAACCGGCCCTGACTACTTGATGTTTCCCAAGACCGTCAATCCTTGGTAAGAAGTTTCGCGAGCACCTCATCGTTCGTTTTATAGGAGCCCCAAGTCGGAGTCGAACCGGCACCTCCAAACTGACGAGATCGGAATGCTGCCGTTACACCATCAGGGCACCTGCAGCCATGTGTACGGCGAGTAGCCCAGTTGTGCGGTACATGTTTTGGAGGGTGGGTTGCGATGAGAATTGCGACGCTTTGGCTAGATACTCTGTTGGGACACATCACGAGTCTCGGGAGACCAAAATGACTAACTACAACCAGGTGTACATCAACGGACAATGGGTTGCACCAAGCAGCACCGACACTATTGAGGTTTGGGATTCGACCGATGAGTCGGTTATGGCCAGCATTCCTTCATGCACCGCTACAGAAGTAGACCTTGCTGCCAAGGCTGCTCGTGCCGCATTTGATTCGTGGTCGGCACTCGATGCACAAGAGCGTGGAAAATACATGAGCCGAATTGGCGATGGCTTGGCTGCACGCATGGACGAGATTGCCTCGGCTATCTCGCGCGAGACGGGTATGACCAAGTTTTTGAGCCAGATGATTCAGGTTGGTTTGCCAATCAACTCATTTAAGCAAGCAGCAGCAATTGCCGAGAACTACTCGTACTCACGCGAAGTTGGTTCATCAGTTGTTGTGCGCGAACCAATTGGTGTTGTTGGTTGCATCACACCGTGGAACTACCCGCTGCACCAGATCGCTGCCAAGGTGGCATTTGCGATGGCCGCTGGTTGCACCGTGGTGCTCAAGCCAAGCGAGATTGCGCCACTTGACGCATTCATCCTCGCCGAAGTCATTGACGAAATTGGTTTACCTGCAGGCGTGTTCAATATGATCACCGGCACCGGCCCAGTTGTTGGCGAGGCCATGTCGGCACACACCGACATCGACATGATGTCATTCACTGGTTCGACCCGTGCAGGACGCCGAGTAAGCCAAGTATCTGCTGAGACAATCAAGAAGGTTGCCCTCGAGTTGGGTGGCAAGTCAGCCAACATTATTTGTGCCGATCTCGACACCGAGACATTTGCCAAGGCAGTGTCATCGGGTGTTGGCAAAGCATTTCTCAATAGCGGACAAACATGCTCGGCACTCACCCGCATGCTCGTTCCAAAGGCACGACTTGAAGAAGCAGAAGCAATTCTTACTGCAGCAGGCAACGCAGTTGTTGTAGGAGATCCGTTTGAAAAGACAACTCACCTTGGACCACTTGCATCGGCTGCACAACGCGACCGCGTGAATGGCTTTATCCAAAAAGGCATCGACGAAGGTGCGAAGGTTCTTGTCGGTGGTGTTGGCGTGCCAGAGGGTGTGTCGAAGGGCTACTACGTCAAGCCAACTATTTTCTCGAACGTGACAACGTCGATGACGATTGCCCAAGAAGAGATTTTTGGACCAGTCTTGAGTGTCATTGCTTACAACGACGAAGAAGATGCAATTCGTATTGCCAATGACACGGTGTACGGCCTAGCCGGTGGCGTGTGGGCTGCCGACAAAGATCATGCGATTGCGATTGCACGTCGCATGCGCACTGGCCAAGTAGAAGTCAATGGTGGAGCATTCAATGCCAACGCACCGTTTGGTGGATACAAGCAGTCTGGTGTTGGTCGTGAATACGGCGACTATGGCTTCGAGGAATTCCTCGAGATCAAGAGCATGCAGCTCTAAACACTTAGTTCACAATTTGTGAAGTTTGCCAGGCGTTAGCTAACGCTGCATAGCGTCCATTTTTTGCAATGAGTTCTGTATGCGTGCCGTACTCGGCTACCTGCGCTGCATCAATCACTGCAATGTGATCGGCGCGCTGGACTGTCGACAAACGGTGAGCAACAACAATCACGGTGCGACCGCTCATCAGGCGTTCGAGTGCGCGCTCTACTTCGGCTTCGGTACCTGGGTCGAGATTGGACGTTGCTTCGTCGAGCACCAATACCGCAGGGTCGACAAGTGCCGCTCGTGCAAGAGCAACCAGTTGACGCTCGCCTGCCGACAAACGGCTGCCACGTTCGCGCACTTCGGTATCGAGTCCGTCAGGAAACTGTGCAAAGTGCTCGGTCGCCGAGATGGCTTCCACTGCAGCATCTATTTCTGCATCAGTCGCAGATGTCTTAGCAATGCGTAGGTTGTCACGAATGGTGCCGTTAAACAAGAAACCTTCTTGTGGCACGACGACAATACGTTGGCGTAATGAGTCCATCGTGGCCATCGTCAGATTGACTCCGCCATACGACACAGTGCCCGACACAGGGTCGTACATGCGGGCCATGAGTTTGGCAAGAGTTGATTTACCTGCACCAGTGGGGCCAACGAGTGCCAGTTTTTCGCCGGGTGCGACACTGATCGAGACGTTGTTGAGCGCGGGATGCTCACCTGTTGCATACGTGAACGAAATGCTGTCAACCTTGAGCACACCAGATATGGGCAGTGAGATCGCTGCAGGATGCTCATCGACTTCGGGTTTGGCATCAAGAATTGCAAACAGTTTGCTCAATGCTGCACCTGCAGACTGCACAGTGTTGTATAACTGCGAAAGTTGCTGCACTGGGTCAAACAAACTCGAAATGAGCAGCGTGAAGGCCACGACAGTGCCCAGGGTGACATCGCCACGGTGCACCAACCAACCACCAACTCCGATCATCATTGCTGATGCAAAAACTCCAGAGAATTCGACGAGTGCGAAATACCAAGTACTGATTCGAACACTGCGCTCGTGGCTATCGAACAAAGCACGGTTTGATGTAAAAAACTTGTCTTTGGTTTCTTGCTCTTGGGCGTAGGCCTGAATGACACGCACGGTGGTGATGCCTTCTTGTAATGCAGACAAGTTTGTACCAACGCGTTCGCGCACCGTGAGATATGCCTTATTGGAGTCGCGTTGAAATTTGATCGATGCAAGAACAATGATCGGCATGACGCACAAGGCAACAAGTGTGAGTTGCCAACTGAGTAATAGCAAGACAATTATAGAAAAACACAACATAAGCCCTGCAGACAAAAACTGCAGCAACCCAAACTGCACGAGTTCGGCCATTGACTCAATGTCGGCAGTCATTCGAGCCACCAACACACCTGCCTTATTGCGATCGAAAAACGCCATTGACTGCCGTTGCATCTGACGAAATACGGCCAGGCGCAAAACCCGTAAAAACATTTCACCAGTGCGGTTGACATAGAGAAAGAGCATGCGCCCAAAGATGTACGACAGGGTTACGACAGCGAGATACATGACCACCGACTGATCTAGCGCTCGGGTGTTCTTGGCACGAATTCCTGCATCAATTCCATGGCGCACGATGACTGGTGCTGCGAGTGCGCAACACGTAGTCACGATCACACATGCAAAACCCATGTACATCGTTTTGCGAAATGGCGCCGCCATTTTGAAAACGCGCCCGATGATGGTGCGTGCCTGTGCCCTACTGAGGCGATCTTCGTCGGTGACTCCTCCTGCGTGCCACATGTCAGTCGGCTTCTTTCTTCGGCTGATCCATACTGGCTAGTACTTCGCGATACCGCGTATTAGTTGCAGCAAGTTGCTCATGAGTTCCAATTGCCGCAATGGTTCCTCCATCGAGCAATACGACTCTGTCGGCAAGTGCAATGGTGCCCGGTCTGTGGGCGATCACGATCGTGGTGCGTCCGCTCATTACCGTGCGCATAGCTTCTCGAATCTCGCCTTCTTTGCTTGGGTCGACCGCGCTCGTTGCATCGTCGAGCACGAGCACACGTGGGTCAGCAATTATCGCTCGAGCAATTGCAATGCGCTGACGCTGACCACCCGACAGTGAAAACCCACGCTCGCCGATCACCGTTTCGTATCCGTGTGGAAGCCCACCGATGAAGTCGTGAGCGCCTGCAAGTTTGGCGGCGCGCTCGAGGTCTTGTTGACCTGCAGACGGCTTTGCAAAAGCGATGTTATTGGCAACGGTGTCGTTAAACAGCACGGTGTCTTCAAATACCACCCCAATTTGCTGTCGCAAGTCACGCAACTTAAGTTTGCGCACATCGACACCATCGAGATAGACGTGGCCAGAATTGGTGTCGTAAAACCTCAACAACAGTCGCGTTACTGTCGACTTGCCAGAACCTGTGGCACCGACGATTGCAATTGATTCGCCACCAGCGATATCAATAGTAAAATTGCGTAACACTGGCTGGTCTGCGCTGTAGCCAAACTGAACGTGGTCAAACTTGACTGCGCCAAGTGTCGTGGAACCCGTTGCGACGCTCGGCAATTGTTGTGGATTCACTGGGTCGGTGATGGTGGACTCAGTGCTCAACACTTCGTGAATACGCACAAGTGCCGCTGCTGCTCTTTGACCAAGCGCCACGATCATGCCGATGTTTCGAAGCGGCCAGATCAGCAAGGTGAGATATACGTTGAACGCAACGAGATCACCAATAGTTATTTGCCCACTCAATACACGGTGACCGCCCACACCCAGCACACCCACAAGACCAAGTGCTGGCAACACATCAATAGCTGGCAAGAAACTGCTCCGTATCTTTGCCGCCTTCATTGTTTCGCCAAAAATATCGTCAGCTTCTTTGCGCAGTTTGTCAAACTGAACTTGCTCTGCGCCAAAACCTTTAATAACCCGCACACCAGAGACGCTCTCTTCAACCACGCTTGCCAATTGCGCCTGCTCGGCTTGCACAGCAATCGATGCTGGGTGAATCCGATTGCTAAACCTGCGAGCAGAGATATTCACAAACGGCAGCGGCACGAGTGCGACAAGTGCCAATACGGGGTCGGTATAAAACAGAATTGCTGTGACTGCAATGATCTGAATCACGTTGGACAGCGTGATAGGGATCATCACGATGAAGCCTTGAATCTGCATCAAGTCGCTCGATGCTCGACTCATCAGTTGCCCTGTTTGGGCCTTGTCGTGATAACCAACGTTGAGACCAATCAGGTGAGCAAAGAGTCGTTCGCGCAATAGTGTTTCCGCCCAACGGCTTTCACGAAATGCCACATACCGACGCATTCCTGAAAGTACTCCCGTCAGTACTCCAAGACCCGCAATTATCAGAACCCACTTGAGCAATGGACCATCTCGCTCGATGCCCTGGTTGATTGCATTTTTGGTCATCTGTGGCACAGTGGTTTTGAAGCCTGCCCACGAAATACCAATTAGTGCACCGAGCAACAGGTTGCGGCGTTGGTCGCGCAACATTCCGCGCAACAGTTTCCAACCCTCACTGCGTTGCGTTTGTTCAAACTCTTGACGTGTTGCTACTTCTGCATCGGTCTCGATTGTCGACACGTGTCGTGGTGCTAACTACGACGCGCTAGGCGAAAGGCTTTCGACAGCCTTCCAATAGTCAAGATCCGGGTCGAGTGGCAAAATCGCGAGCGACGACGTGGTGACACCATTTTTGAAATACTCGTTAATAACGTCGCGACAATGCGCTGCGCTTCCGTGCACAACAAGTTCATCCACAGCCTGATCAGGTATTGCGGCAAGTGCAGCCTTGCGGTCGCCCGCCGTCCATGCGTCCCACATGCCCTGCAATAAAGGCGCTCGCCCCATCCAGCGATGAAAGTCGGCATACACAGGCACATTCATGTATGCAGCAATTGCAAACTTGGCGCCCGCCATCACCGTTTCGGTGTTTTCGCTTGGACAAACAAAAATGCGCGCGGTGATTTCTTTTTCTACTCCGTTGGCTGCGCCATTTACTACAGCAGCGACTTTGCTCACGTCTTGTGCCGACAACCAATTGATAATTACGCCGTCTGCTTCGCGAGCACCCAACTTGAGCATGCCTTCTCGAAGTGCCGCCACCAAGATTGTTGGCTTTTGCTCGGGCTTAATACTGAGACGAAAGCCATTGACCGAAAATGTGTCGTACTCTTTAGTGATTTTTTCACCGCTAAATGCATCGTGCATGAAACGCACAACGTCACGAACCTTCTTGTACGGATCAACAAACGGTACGCCGTTCCATTTTTCAACAATCACGTTGCTCGACGAACCAATACCGATTGCAAAACGTCCGGGTGCGGCATCGGCCATTGCAGCAACGCTTTGTGCAATGACTGGTGCGGTGCGTGTGTAGGCCGGCACAATTGCAGTGCCCAAACGAAGCCTTGGCTCCCATGCCGCTGCTAGCGCAAGAGGAGTAAATGCATCTGCACCATCGGTCTCGGCAGACCAAATATCGCTGTAACCCCAGTCGGCGAGTTGCGCAAGTTTGTCGCGCTGTGCATGCAGGTGCCCGGGTAGTGGGACAGTCATTCCGTTACGACGAATCATGTTGTTACTCTTTCCACATTCGGGCTATGCAACTCTGGCTTGCGGTGGCGAGCAGAGTTCCGTCTTCGGCAAACATATTTGCCGAACCATGACCGAACCCCCGCTCTACACCTTGTATCTGTATGTCTAACAAGACCCACTTGGTGGGCACGAGGCGAACAACGCGAAGCGTGTTATCAAGGCTGTTGCCACCGCCCCTCACGCCAAGAGCCTGACCTATCCCCATTGGCACGAAGTCACCAAGCACAGCAAGAGTTGCGGCGTCCACATCAGTCAAAACGTCGGGGATATGGGCCCACATCACAGTCCGACCATTGTTTGGTTTGCCGTCAAGATGCTCGAGTTCGCGACCAATCACAAGGCGTTCCTCAAGACGATCGTGAATCGTCCCATCTACCGGATGACGATGCTTGCGCGTTTCAATCTCATGTGGGCCTGGCACATCCGGCATGGGTATAAACAAATGTGCATGTTCAAATGTGCGCTCGCCGAGAGCGGCGTTGACAGTAAGAATCTCGCGCTCGCCAACATGACACACTGCGCGTGCCTGAGTGATCTGATGACCGACAACTGCAAGCGTGATGTCGATATGCATCACTTCGCCTGGTCGCGCATACGACAAATACTGGGCAGTCGACCAAACACAATGTCTGCCACTGAGTTGTTCCATCGCCGACACGGCCGCAGCCAAGCCTGCACCACCCCATAAAAACCCGCTGCCTGTGCACAGCCCAGGCTGCACAAGCATTGACCACGATCCAGAAGTTTCTGTGTGGTTGCTGACCGGCTTAAGACCAAGGAATGTTGACGAATTCATGAGCAAAAACACACTAATAGAAAGCATGTTTTGATCTACTACTTTAGATACTTTAGAGTCCATGACTACAACAGATTCTCCGTGGTTGGGCGATGCAGTTTCACTCGTGGAGGCGTTCAGATCTAAAGATCGATCACCGATTGAAGAGTTGCAGGCCTCACTTGCCGCGATTGAACGCAGTGATTTAAATGCTTTTTCATTTCTCGACCCAGAGGGTGCGCTCGAACGAGCAAAGTTGGCCGACGTATCCAAACCGTTTGGTGGTGTGCCCCTTGGGATAAAGGAATTGGATGCTGTAAACGGTTGGCCGTACACCGAAGCATCCGTAGTTTTTGCAGATCGTAAAGCAACACACACTTCGGTGATGGTGCAGCGTGCGACAGAACTTGGTGGAGCAAACCACATCGGTTTGTGCACAGCGAGTGAGTTTGGTGGAGTCAACGTGACCCGAACTGTGCTCAACGGCGCAACACACAACCCGTGGATGCATGGGCGCACACCTGGCGGTTCATCTGGGGGCAGCGCTGCTGCAGTTGCTGGTGGTCTTATCACCATTGCGACCGGTGGTGACGGCGGTGGATCAATTCGAATTCCCGCTGGGTTCACTGGTCTCGTCGGATTAAAAGGAACTTTTGGCCGCATTCCGCGCGCACCCCATACCGAACTCGGAAATCTCACTGTCAACACTGGCGTAATGGCGAGAAGCATCCGCGACACAGCACGTTGGTTCGATGTGTGTAACGGTCACGACTCTCGCGACCCGCTGAGTTTGCAACGAGTCGATAATTGGGAAGCGCAACTGGGCACTCATACAGATTCGCTGCGTGGCAAGACTGTAGTGCTCGCACCCGACTGGGGCGGCGCAGTTGTGTCATCAGCTATGTGGACACAACTTGAGGAATATGCAAAGCACTTATGCACCGCAACCGGACTTCGCATTATTACTGTCAATACTTCACTACCTCGCATTGGTGCTGCGTGGTCAATCAGTGGAATGGTCGAGATACATACCCAACTCGCCGACCACTGGCCTGCATGTGCCGATGTGCTTACACCCGAAATGCGTTTTGGTGTTGAAGCCACATTTGGAAAATACGGAACAGAGGCACGTGCCAAGATTGAGTCACGACGTGCATTACTCAACCAGCGCATGGCCGAGATCTTTGATGCAGTTGACTTTGTGATTACCGCGAGCAACCCTGATGTTGCTTTTGATGCCGAGGGGCCGTTGCCTTCAGCATTTGGTGGCGTTAAAGCCGGCGCAGGAAATAACGGCAAACTCACGTTTCCCGCAAACATGTATGGCAACCCAGCAATTTCGCTACCTGCCGGATTAATTGATGGCTTGCCAGTTTCGTTGCAGATCAACGGTCGTCACTTTAGTGAGCAACTGTTGCTCGATCTTGGCCTTGCAATGGAGCGCTCTCGCCCGTGGTCGCTTGTTGCACCCAACTCGCCGCTGTAAATACCTACTTGTTTGACAACAGAATTATTTGTCGCGCTCTGCGATTGCCTTAACAGTCTCGAGACCCCACAAAAATACTCCGGTCATCACAGTAAAAAATATGACGCATCCGAAACCAAACAGTGCACCTGTCGACATCGCGTTTACGCCTTTTCTTGTCCGGCCATCAAAAATGCACCAAGGGACAAAATGGATGGAACCCAAACTCCTACGTAGAGGCCATCCATCTGGTGGTTAACACCGGTTCCCTTGAAATACAAAAATACGCTCATGGCCAAACTTCCCGCTGCTGCCAAAAGTGTTGTCGCCTTCAAAATCGTTTGTGGTTTCATGCGTTCCTCCGACTGCCTACTATAGACCCCAATTTGGCACTAAAGCGATAACAATTGAGAACGCATGACTACAAAATCAGTTTGTGCGGTTGTGTTAGGCAGCAAGCAGTGCGCGAGCAACAATGTCTGTGCAAAACGCGGTCAGAATTGCCAGATACATCAGGCCAGTTGCGGCCATCACGGCAGAATAACTGCGTTCTTTGAGTGCTGCGCGAGTCACAAGCGCGAGCACACCTGTGACAATGGCCGACGCCAACCAAAACCATCCCAGCACACCATTCCAGCCATCATCAACTGTTCCATTGAGCACGCTGATCATGCCAGTTGGCAATAACAGCGCGATTACTTCGAGCGGCCACAGGTAAATCACAGCATTAACAAT
>DFDK01000067.1:9817-12882 GCA_002367695.1 Acidimicrobium sp. UBA3029
GTGTCGCTGACCGCACCAAGAAACAATGTGCCTACGACGACTCTGATGAGAGATACTGCATAGTCCCCTGCACCACCATCGACAACAGCAGAAAAACCAGCGGCAACGATGCCAGCAACGCCCAACAACGGCGCAATGAGATCAAGCTGCGAACGCTTATTGCGAATAAGAACAAATGCTGCGACCGCAACAGCAACTGCAGATACTTCTCGCACCGGCTCGACGCCGTAGCGCAATCCAAATCCGCACGCACCAGCGGCAAATACGCCGTAGGTAATGCGCAACAACATTGCATACCCAAGACCAATCTCGTTACGCCGAGTGGTGAACCACAAGAATGCGAGTCCGCCAACGGCCCATTGCAAGAGCACGGTCGCGGCGTCGAGATGAATCATGGTGGTGTCTAAAACTTAAGCTTCAACCGTGACAAGCGCATGGTTAACCGTGTTCATTGACACCGGACCAGCGTGTGTTGCCACAACGATATCTTCGAGCCGCATTCCCCACTTGCCCGCAATATAAATGCCGGGCTCGACACTGAATGCGTAACCAGGAGCGATTGGTAATGAGTTGCCACTGACCATGTATGGCTCTTCGTGTGCTTCCATACCAATGCCATGACCTGTGCGGTGCACAAAGTATTCACCAAAACCCGCAGCCTCAATAATGCGTCGTGACGCAGCATCAACGTCTTGACATGCTGCGCCAACAACACCCGCTGCCACTCCTGCAGCCTGCGAAGCAAACAGCACTTCGTATGCTTCTGCCACATCTGCTGCTGGTTTTCCTGTGTAAACACACCGCGTGATGTCGCTGCAATAGCCGTTCATCGTGCCACCAAAGTCGCACAACACAATTTCGTTTTTCGCAATGACACGCGATCCCGCATGATGATGTGGGCTTGCAGCATTCTCGCCGGCGGCCACAATTGCAAAGTTGACGACATCGTGTCCTTCAGCGATTAAGCGTGCCGAGATATCGGCCGACACTTGGGCTTCAGTGCGACCAATAAGTGGGATCAAACCAGAATGCAGTTGAGTTGCCACTCTGTCGGCTGCTGCGCCTGCGGCCACAAGTGCCGCAATCTCGCTTGCGTCTTTGCTCATGCGCAATGCACCGACTACATCAACCGCACGCACAAAGTTCGCACCGGGTACGAGTGGTAACAACTCAACCAAAAATCTGGCCCACATTTGATCACCAACCGCAATTGACTTTGCATTGCCCAGTAACTTGGCAACAATCGCCACAGGGTTTTCGGTTTCTCCCCACGCAGTGATTGAAAACACACCTGGCTGCGGTGTTACACGCGCAACTTCAAGGCGTGGCACGACCATTGTCACTTCGCCACTTTGTGGAATCACCAACATGGTCAGACGCTCGAGTGGCATTGCAAAATAGCCCGATAGATACGGCAAGTCGTGCCCAACCGACAACAATGCAGCGTCGACATTCTGTGTAGCCATTGCGGCGCGCACTTTTTCGATACGTGCGGCGTAGTCGGATGTGTTTGCGATGGTCTGCGTCATGCCATTTCCACTTTATTGCCAATCCATGCACAACTAGGCATGAACAACTATTTGTGACTGCTCATGTGCATTTTTTGCGTGATAACTCGAACGAGTAAGCGGACTGGACTGCACATGTTGCATACCAAGTCGTTCGCCAAAAGCCTTGTAATGATCGAACTCTTTCGGATCCACCCAACGAGCAACAGGTAGATGATTGGTGGTTGGTCGCAAATACTGACCAATGGTGACAATCTGCACGCCAACACTTGCAAGATCAATCAGGGTTTCCTCTACTTCTTGGCAAGTCTCGCCCATGCCCACAATCATTCCCGACTTTGTAGTGAGACCCGCAGATCTACCACGTGCAAGCACCGAAAGGCTGCGTGCATATCCAGCCGAGGGCCGCACTGCTCGCTGCAGTCTGGCAACTGTCTCAATGTTGTGATTAAACACATCAGGACGTTCGGCAATCAATATCTCGAGTGCGTCAGTTCCTTTAACATCAGAAATAAGTGTCTCGACTTTTACGCCAAAGTTCAACGCACGAATTGCTCGCATGGTGTTAGCTACATGCTGCATTCCTCCATCAATCAAATCGTCACGAGCCACCATTGTCAGCACAGCAAATTCAAGTCCCATTCGCTGCACTGCTTCGGCCACGCGGCGCGGTTCGTCAGCATCGGGAAGCATTGGCTTTTGTGTATCGATCAAACAAAATCCACACGCCCGTGTACACCTATCGCCCAGCACCATAAATGTTGCGGTGCCATCATTCCAACACTCGCTCAAGTTTGGGCACCCTGCTTGTTCACACACGGTCACCAAATTTAAATCGCGCAGCGTGCGCTTTGTTTTCAAGACTTCATCAGTATGTTTCACGTGCGGACGAACCCACTCTGGCTTACGCACCGAAATACTCAAGCCGTCCGTTGCCCCAGCTTGCTCTAGTCGCTTAGTCATGCGCACCTGTTCACCCGCTCCTTCGCCACGGGAAAACGCCGAAAGATCTTCTGGTCGATGCTTCCATGCCACGTCGGATCGTGTGCTGTATTGCGAACCCCAGCGCAATTGAGCCAATCGCGAAACAATGTCTGCGACATCGTTCATTGACACATCAATGCCCTCTTCCAACAATGAAGTAACCGCATAGTCAGCAATACCGCACGGCACGATGTGCTCTCGCATATAGGTCATATCAGTCGAAACATTGAGTGCGAAACCATGCATCGTGCGCCGTTCCGATGAGCCATTGCCAACCCTCACGCCGATTGCACAAATCTTTCGGGCAATTTTTGTATCTGGATCTATCCAAACACCGGGAAACTCACCCATTCGACCAGCATTGTGCACGCCAAGTTGGGACAATGCGTCGATAATCAACTGCTCAACGTCACTGATATAAGAGCGAGTATCGGCAGGGCCGTCAATGCCGTGCTTAGCTCGCAAACTCAATATTGGGTAGCCAACCAACTGGCCAGGTCCGTGATACGTAATGTCCCCGCCCCGTTGCACTTGCACCAGATCCGCACCGACATCCGTTGGCTCGCAGCGCAG
>DFDK01000067.1:13205-14036 GCA_002367695.1 Acidimicrobium sp. UBA3029
CTCACGGTATGGCACACGACCAATCCACCTGACATGAAGTGGCAATGGCGAGTTACTCATGGCTTTTCGTCCGCTCTTAGAGTTCGGCTGACCAATCTTGCGATTCAAGTATTTGTTTGATACGTGCCAAGAATCGACCAGAATATGCACCGTCAAATGCGCGATGATCCCACGACATTGACAAGTTGCCAACAGGATGTATCGCAATGCTTTCACTTCCGTCTGCCGCTGTAACCACAACTGGCTTTCGTACGATCGCATCCGTCGACAAGATTGCAACTTGTGGCTGATTGATAATTGGCATAGTCAGTACCGAACCAGCAGAGCCATTATTTGAAATCGTAAACGTGCCACCCTGAATTTCGTCTGGTGACAATTTACGATTGCGCGCGCGCGACGCAAGATCGTTGATTTCCCGAGCAATTGCCCTAATTCGTTTGCCGTCCGCATTTCGCACCACCGGCACAAGCAACCCTGTGTAGTCAAGATCAACTGCAATGCCAAGGTCGACATAGTCATGAATAATTAGATTGTCGCCATCAATGGATGCATTGAGATGCGGAAACTCGCGAAGTGCATCGACAACTGCACGCGAAATAAACGGAAGATAGGTGAGGCTAAAACCCTCACCCGCTTTCCATGAATCTTTAATCGCAGTGCGTGCTCGGTCAACATTTGCGTAGTCAACCTCGACGACGCTAAATGCATGCGGGCTTGTGCTCTTCGACATGATCATGTGCGAACCAGTGAGCTTGCGGATCTTTGAAAGTGCTACAACTTGCTCGCGATCACCCGACACGACAGCAGGACGTGCAACTGGTGCTGGCGCAG
>DFDK01000033.1:0-1143 GCA_002367695.1 Acidimicrobium sp. UBA3029
TGCCGTCGACGACGTATCCCATTAGACCATTTTTGCGCAGCATGGTGTACGGCGCAATTATCGAATAGCGGTGGTTAGTCGGCGCGAGAAAATGCGCCGGGTTCATCAATCACGAAACCAAACTCGTCAACAATTACTTCAACGGTCTTGTTTTGTAGCAGGCTGATGTACTCCCAGCGATGAGTGTCGAGTCGCGTATACATTTGCGGCACCACGGTGACGCCAAGTGTCTCGGTGTCAACCGTGATCACGTTTTGGGTCGATGAATGCCCAACATGAAGTGGCAATCTGTGAATCAGGATCGAGTTGGTAAACGGCGTGCCAGGCAGATCGATGTCGATGCAACCGTCAAGTTCGGTGCGCTGTTCGCCATTCATCTCGCCCCACCTGCCGTGACCATCGGTTGCGAGCCACAAGTCGGGCTCGTCCATGTCGCGAAACAATAAAAACTGCTGCACAACCCACATGGCTGACATGCGGATAACGAAGTGAACATTTTCGGATCCCAGGACTCCATTGGCTGTCCAGCCCTCGTTTTCCCACAGCAAATCAACGTGACTCGAGTGGGGTGTGGCAACGTGCTTCCACGATGCACGGTGACCTGACGGGAGAAGGGCCGAATAATGAGCCGGAGAGCCAGCGTGTGAATCACTCATGGTTACAGCCTGTCATGTGGCGGTACCGTAACGAGTCCATGATTCCTATTGAAGAAGCACAAGCAACCGTACTCGCAGCCTGCTCTCCCTTGACGCCTGTAGATAGCTCTTGCAAGCAGATGACAGGACGGGTGCTGGCACAAGATGTGGTGGCATCGGAAAATGTGCCGTGGTTTGCAAATTCTGCAGTTGACGGATTTGCGGTGCGGATGAATGATGTGCAACTAGTTCCTGTTGAGTTGCGGATTGTGGACACCGTTGCTGCTGGTGCTGAGCCAAAGATCGCGGTAAATGCTGGCGAGGCGATCCGAATCATGACTGGCGCACCAATTCCGCCGGGCGCTGATGCGGTGGTGATGGTGGAGGATTCCGAACTTGTGAGTCCAGGTATTGTTCGCCTCACTCGTGCTGCGCGACCACACGAAGCAATCCGCGACGCGGGCAGCGACATCATGGCGGGCCATACGGTGTTTGTTGCTGGAACTGT
>DFDK01000033.1:1335-12899 GCA_002367695.1 Acidimicrobium sp. UBA3029
GGTGACGAACTGATCAGTGATGGCTCACCGCTGAAGATCGGTCAAATTCGTGAAAGCAACATGACGATGTTGCATTCACTTATTGAGGCAACTGGATGTGAAGTGATCAATTTGGGGGTTGTTCGTGACGATGAAGTCGAAATTGAACGAGTTCTTCGCGAGGTTGTCCTGCGTTGTGATGCAGTTGTCACAAGTGGTGGAGTGAGCATGGGCGATTTTGACGTGATTAAGGCAGTGTTGTCACGCATTGCCACGATGAACTGGATGCAGATGGCTATTAAACCGGCCAAACCATTTGCGTTTGGACAACTCACTGCAGCAGATGGTCGTATTGTCCCGATCTTTGGACTGCCTGGAAACCCTGTGTCGTCACTGATCAGTTATGAGCTGATTGCTCGTCCAGCGTTGCGCAAAATGATGGGGCACACGCGGGATTTGTTGCGACCACCAGTGCGGGCTTTGTTGGACTCTCCAATCATTCGTAAGTTAGATGGCAAGGTGCACTATGTGCGCGTGTTCGGTAGCTTCGAAAATGACGGCCGACTGCATGTGAGGGATACTGGACCACAGGGGAGTCACCAACTGGCTGCCACGGCGTTTGCCAACGGGCTTGCCTATGTGGTTGATGGAACCGGTCTAGACGCGGGCGCAGAGGTCGATGTCTATGTCATTGGCGACGTACTCGGGTAACCACGTGGTGACCCAAATGATATTGAGCCGTAGGATGTGGTCATGGAACTGATCGATCCATTTGGGCGTACCGTGCGCGACCTGCGCATCTCGATTACTGATCGCTGCAACTTTCGTTGTACGTATTGCATGCCTGCAGAGGGAATGAAATGGTTGCCCCGCACCGAAGTGCTTTCATATGAAGAACTGCATCGCCTCGCATCTATTTGTGTAAACCACTTTGATGTCGATGGCATTCGACTCACCGGTGGCGAGCCGACTATGCGCGCGCACTTGTCCGTGTTGGTGCAAAAACTTGCAGGGTTAATTGTGCCTGCAACAGCCAACTCGCCGCGTGCTGGAAAACCAATCGATCTTGCTATCACTACTAACGGTGCGACTCTGCGACTCATTGCACAAGAACTGCGCGAATCAGGACTCAAGCGCATCAACATCTCGATTGACACGCTGAAGCGCGAACGCTTTTATGAAATGACGCGACGCGACGAACTCCAGCATGTGCTTGACGGCATCGATGCTGCGATTGCTACTGGTTTTTCGCCGATCAAGCTCAATGCTGTTGTGCAACGCGGCATTAACGATGACGAGATTGTTGACTTGGCAACCTTTGGTCGCGACAAGGGCGTTGAGGTTCGATTTATCGAGTTCATGCCACTCGATGCGCAAGGCACATGGGAAAACAATCAGGTTGTTGGTCAAGACGAGATTGTTGCTGCGATTGCTTCCGTGTATCCGCTCGAGCTGATGCCGGCTCGCGGCGCGGCACCTGCTGACCGCTGGCGCTATCTCGACGGCAAGGGCACAGTTGGAGTTATTCCGTCAGTGACCAAACCATTTTGTGGTGACTGCGACAGAGTGCGCCTTACTGCAGACGGGCAATTTAGAACATGTCTGTTTTCGACCAACGAGTTTGACTTGCGCGCAATGTTGCGCGAAGGTGCAAGCGATGATGCGATTGCTGCAGAGATTAAGCGCGCAGTGGGCACCAAGTGGGCGGGGCACAACATAGGCAACGTCACGTTTGTGCGGCCGCGCCGTTCAATGAGCCAAATAGGCGGATAAAAACATGGGTCCTAATCTGGGTAGTAATCATGTCTGATTTACAGTTTTCGCATCTCGATCCAGCCGGCAATGCTCGCATGGTCGACGTCACACCCAAAGAGGCCACGCATCGTCGGGCAGTGGCACGCTGCAAAGTGTTTATGAAGCCCGAGACAACCGCTGCGATTGCCAATCGTGAAGTGAAGAAGGGTGACGTGATTGCAGTCGCGCGAGTTGCTGGTATTCAAGCCGCCAAGCGCACAAGCGACATGATTCCGCTGTGTCATCCGCTGCTCATCGGCGCAGTGCATATCAACTTTGAAATCGCCGACGACTTCATTGCTATTGAGGCTCAAGTCAACACAGTTGATCGCACAGGGGTTGAGATGGAGGCCCTGCATGCTTGTAGCGTTGCCGCCTTGACCATCTATGACATGTGTAAGAGCGCCGATAGGGCCATGGTCATCGGTGAATTGACTCTGTGGGAGAAGTCGGGTGGTCGCCAAGGTCTTTATCGTCGAGAAGACCAGCAAGGTCAATCAATATAAGGGTTTTGGTCGTATTGACTGATCAAATTACCTGGTTGTTGTCCTGTTTGTAGCAATTTTGTAGCAATTCTGTAATACACTCAAACACGTATGAGCAAATTGATCTTGATTATCGTCTGCGCCGCTTGGCTCGCAGTTCTCTTGCCTCCAATGGTCCGAGCCAAATTGCACGGCAGCCCCTCTAGCTCGGTGAGTAATTTCCGTCGTCAGTTGAACTCACTCGAGCATTCGGGTAGCCGCAGCCAGCAAGGTCAGTTACGCAATATGGCGCGCCCACTTGCCCCATCGCAGCAATACCGCAGTGCATCCGCACGCACTTCACGCCCGCAACAGGGTGCCTTGAGCAACATTACGGGCGCGTTGATTCGTCCAGAAGGCGTTCGTCATCATCGTGCTCCAGCACTGTTGACACCACAGGCCATGGTGCGTCAGCGCCGCCAAAACTTGGTGGTTGGCATGGCGGTAGTAGTTGGTATCTCATTGTTCTTGGCATTCACCACTGGGTCGAGTGCTTTTATCTACTTGTTTACCGCGAGCCTGCTTGCCTTGTGCGGTTACTGCTACGTGCTGGTGCAATTGCGTATCAAGCACGAGAACGAGCGGTACCTGCGTCAGTTTCGACGCGTCGCCTAAAGCCGCTGCCCGCTAGGGTTTGCTAATCAAATAGGGGCTGTAGCTCAGTTGGCAGAGCGGTACGTTCGCAATGTACAGGCCAGGGGTTCAATTCCCCTCAGCTCCACGCCAGCGGCGACACAACACGAATAGGGGAGCAACAAGTGGCACTTAGTTGGACAGAAGCGAATGCAGCAGTAACTGCACCAGGACAAATCTTTGAATTGATCGACGCTGAAGTGATGGGCGTCAAGACGCAAATTTTCAAGAATGCTCCGCAGAACCTAGGACAGGTTTTTGCGGGCGCACGTGGCCATGGTGACAAAACATTTTTGGTCTATGAAGGCGAAACTTGGTCGTTCACAAAAACGATGGATCATGTTGATGCGCTTGCATCGCTACTCGTGAATACCTATGGAGTTGTCAAAGGCGATCGCGTAGCAGTGGCGATGCGGAACTTTCCAGAATGGGTGATCTCATTCGCTGCAATTATCTCGACCGGAGCAGTCAACGTGTCGATGAACTCGTGGTGGACGGAAGACGAAATGAATTTTGCACTCGAAGACTCTGGTGCGATTGTGTATATCTGCGATCAAGAGCGATATGAAGTTGGTGCAGCAACATGCGCGAAGCACGGAATCAAAGTCTTGGTCGTACGTACCGACAAAACAATGCCTGCAGGCGTTGATAAATGGGATGAAGTGTTGCCACTTGGTGCAGCGCATCCAGGTGCAGAGATAGACCCAGATGATGACGCAACGATTTTGTACACATCCGGAACAACTGGCCGACCAAAAGGTGCGGTGTCGACTCATCGAGCCATTGTCTCGTCGTTGATGGGGTTCTCGTCGCGTAATTCAGTGCTCACGCTTGCAGGGACAAAACTTAAAGAAGTAGACGGTCCAGAAATTCCGACATCATTTATTTTGATTGTGCCGCTCTTTCACGTAACAGGTTGCGTGCCTGTAATGATGAGCTGCTTTATTGCCGGACTCAAACTTGCAATCATGTACAAGTGGGACGCCGAGAAAGCTCTCCAGATGATCGAGCGTGAGCAGATCACCAACTTCGTTGGTGTGCCAACGCAGAGCTGGGACTTGGTCAACTCGCCGGCCTTCGACAAATACGACTCGTCAAGTTTGCGCGCGGTAGGCGGTGGCGGAGCGCCATCGCCAACAAGCCTCGTGGGCAAGGTCAATGACAAAATCAAGAACGGAAGCCCGCAGTTGGGCTACGGCATGACCGAGACCAATGCATTTGGTCCTGGCATTGCGGGTTCTGATTACTTGGCTCACCCAACTTCTACTGGGCGTGCGGTGTTACCGATGCGCGTCGAAATACGCGACGAAAATCTGAATGCCCTACCAGTTGGCAAGTCGGGAGAGATCTGGTTCTTTGGGCCGATGCTGATTCGTGGCTATTGGAATCGTCCCGATGCGTCCAAGGAAACAATTGTTGACGGTTGGTTGCGCTCAGGAGACTTAGGTCGGGTTGACGAAGAGGGTTTTGTCTACGTTGAAGATCGCGTGAAGGACATGATTCTGCGCGCAGGAGAAAACATTTATGGCGCTGAAGTTGAAAATGCAATTTATGAACATCCTGCCATTCACGAAGCTGCAGTATTTGGCGTGCCGCACGAGCGTCTCGGTGAAGAAGTTGCTGTTGCTATTTACCCCAACGACAACATGATCATTACTGCAGAAGAACTGTGGGCATTTCTTGATAACAAGATTTCCAAGTTCAAGATCCCTACACAGGTTGTGATCATTAACGAGCCGTTGCCGCGCAACGCTGCTGGCAAGTTTCTGAAGCGAGACTTGCAGCAAGGAGTGGTTAAAGGAACCCTCGTTCCTACAAAACGATAGTTACTGTTCTTCGGGTGGCCGTATGTGCCGAAACTGTGCAAGCAATAGCAAGTCGTAGATGATCTTGAGCGCTGCACATGCAAGCAGCGGCCATCCAAAATTGGATTGATCGAGCATCCAACCCGCTGCAATTGGTGGGAGAGCTGTTGCGAGGCTGCGCGGAACATTGGTGATACTGGCCGCCGCTGCGCGCTCTTCTGGCTTAACAACTGCCATGACGTAACTTTGGCGTGCTGGCACATCCATTTGTGAAAGTAGACCGCGCAAAATAAACAGCGTCATAGCAAGCCAAACATTTGGCATAAATACAACACCGATGAGCAAGAAACTCGAAGGGATGTGTGTGAAGACCATGGTGCGCACAAGACCAATGCGCTTGGCGATACTCACGGAGAGCAATGAGGAAAATGCTGCGAGCACACCACTTGCAAAAAAGATTGCTCCAAGCGTGCTGACGGCAAGATCAAATTTGTGAAAAACCCACAAAGCAAAGATTGCCTGCGTTGCAAACCCTCCACCGAGCGAGTCGATGCTAAACAGTGCAGCAAGTTTGTAAACGACACGACGTGAATCGGTGAGGGCATGAGGTGTATTGGTCGGGTGAGTGTTGGCATGACTGGATAATCGTTGATAAATAAACAGCACAACAACTCCTGCAAGTGCGTACATCACGAAAGTAAGTCTGTACCCAGTAAGCGAACTGCGGTTATAACGCAGGGCAAGCCAGAGTGGGATGCCGGCGCAGAGCGCTCCTATCGAGCCGATAAGTGCGCCATGAAGGCTGTAGATGGCAAACATGGCGGTGCGCTCTGAATCTGAAACCGATTGCGAAACGGATGCCTGCTCAAGTGGCAAAAACAGGCTCACGTCGCCGGCTGATGGATTTAGCGTGCCTAAAAAGCCGATGATTAATAAAGCGACAAACCCACCTGCAATGCAAAATGCGATACCAGTAGCAATCATGATGCACGATGCATAAACGAGTAGGCGAGCCGGTGCAATTCGGTGGGCAACGAGGCCGGTCCCCATAGTGGAAATTGCTGAACCAAAAAGTGATGCAGTGATCACTGCGCCTATCTGGACACCGCTGAATCCAAGCGCCAGCAAGTAGGCGGGCAACATGACATAAACCATGCCATCGACAAACCCACGAATACCTCGCGTGCCAAGAAGCATTCGGCCGTCTGCGGAGGCACTTGCGGGTACGGAAAGCCAACCAGATCTCACATATGCACGGTAGTGGCTTCTCTCTTGACACCCTTGGCAACTAGTGTCTTGTCACGTGCCACCAATAGATCTGACCCGTGATGACGGAGTGCGATACGACGTAGTTGCGATCGGAAATGCTTTGGTCGACGTAATCGCCGCAGTTGAAGATCAGTTTCTAGAAGTTGAGCAAGTTGTGAAGGGCTCGATGACATTGGTTGACGCAGATCGCTCGGCGCATCTATATTCCCGCATCACGAAGCCAACACAAACGAGTGGTGGTTCGGCAGCCAACACTGCATATGGACTTGCAAGCCTCGGTGGGCGAGCGGGCTTCATTGGCAAGATTGCCGAAGATGACCTTGGCAGAGTGTTTGGCCACGACATGAAAGAAGTAGGCGTTGGGTTTCACCCTGGAATGACTTCGACAACCGAACCAACCGGTCGTTGCATCATTGCAGTAACCCCAGACGGCCAGCGCTCGATGAGCACATTCTTGGGTGCTGCGAGTTTGCTCGACCCTGCAGATATTTCACGTGAAGCGGTTTCATCTGGTGCGGTCTTATTTCTTGAGGGTTACTTGTTTGATCGTGATCATGCGAAAGAAGCGTTTCGTACAGCATCAAAATACGCACATGAGGCTGGCCGCAAAGTTTCACTCACTCTTTCAGATTCGTTTTGTGTTGATCGCCACCGTGATGACTTCATGGCGCTGATTAAGAACGACATCGATATTTTGTTTTGCAATGAACTTGAGTTGCAGTCGTTATACCAAACAAATTCGTATGAAGAAGCGCTCAGAAAGTTGCGCCACGATTGCGAGTTTGGTGCCGTTACTCGCGACAAGCGAGGCTCGGTTGTCATCAATGGTGACGATGTTGTACACATCGAGCCAGAGCCAGTTGACCAAGTGGTAGATGCAACTGGTGCTGGCGATATGTACGCAGCAGGTTTTTTGTTTGGCTTTACGCGAGGCATGAAGATTGAAGATTGCGGAAGGCTGGGGTCACTTTCGGCATCAGAGGTGATTACGCATGTTGGTCCGCGCCCATTGGTGCAGTTGAGCAGTCTGATTCCTAACCACCTACGCTGATACGTATGGCAACTGATTCGCACGACAATCTCACTGTTCTTGGCTCAACAATTCGTCATGCCATCGACCACGTGGAAATCTTTCCTGCACCCGCGCACGTCACATTGGTGCGATTTACGACAGACGAAGTGACATCGATTTGCCCAGTAACTTCGCAACCCGACTTGTCGCACGTAACAATCGAATTTAAACCCGATCAATATTGCATTGAGTCGAAGTCGCTTAAGTTGTACCTATGGCGCTTTCGTGACATGGCTGTGTTTGCCGAGGCACTTGCTGCAGAGATTGCAAACGAAGTGATGGTCACTGTCAAACCAATGTGGGTCAAAGTCGAACTTACGCAGCGTCCGCGCGGCGGCATTGAAGTGCACGCTGTTGCCGAACGCAACCGCTAATTAGCTACAAATCTTCGTCGGGTGGCAAAAACTGCAACTTGAGATCTCCGAGATTGATCAGCGTTGAAGCAACCCAATGGCCGAGAGCGCCAAAGTGTTCGTCCAACACCGCGCTCGTGCCATCTTGCAAAGTTTCTTCAGCCAACTCATATTCGCCTTCGTAGGTAATTTCGAGTGCAAAGTCGGTGGTGTCGCTAGAAGTTGGATGACTCATTTCGATCGTGATGTTGTCGCGCTCGAGTTTGCCATTGCCAACGACAGGGCTGTACATGACTGCCACATCGTCGACCACTGAAGGGTCTGGTTGTTGTTCGAGTCGCTGAATACGAAACACGACTTCGATTTCGATGGATGGATTATGGTCGAGCACTTCTTCCACATACCAACTGCGATAAGCGGCTTGGCTGCGACTGGGCCAATTGAACGTGATGTGTGCAACTACCCGCGGTGGTTGACCTTCTCCGGGCAATCCGTAACTCGTTTCCCATACCAAGTCACCAAGCAGAATGTCGGACTGCAGATGTTCTTCAAACGCTTGACGCTCAAGAAATGCATTGCCAAAAGCATCGCGAAGAGCACTTATTGCATCGGTGAAGACATGGTCGAGCATGCGTATTTAGAGTAGTCGCTAACCTTGAGCCATGGCATTGGTCTTACTTGAAATTGCGGATGGTGTAGCAACACTCACACTCAACAACCCAGACGAGCGCAACACGATGACTGCGCCAATGGTTGCCGAGATCGTTGCGGCGATGGACCGCATTGAGGGCGACAGTGCGATCGGCGCAATTGTGGTGACTGGAACTGCCCCCGCTTTTTGTGCTGGCGCCAATCTTGGAAACCTGGCAGAAGCCGATGGAGAATCGCTCGGTGTGATCTATGAAGGTTTCTTGCGTATAGCGCGCAGTCCGTTACCAACGATCGCGGCGGTCAATGGTGCTGCAGTTGGGGCAGGTATGAATTTGGCACTTGGTTGCGACGTGCGCATCGCCGCCAAACGAGCAAAGTTTGATACACGATTTTTGCAACTTGGTATTCATCCGGGCGGAGGACACACATGGATGCTGCGTCGGATAGTTGGACCACAAGTGACAGCAGCGACGGTACTGTTTGGTGAGGTGCTCGATGGTGCTGAAGCGCAACGAGTTGGGCTCGCATATCGCTGTGTTGAAGATGCTGATTTAATGAGTGTCGCGCACGAGATGGCCGCCCGTTCTGCAAGCGCGCCGCGCGAACTTGTGATTGAAACAAAAAAAACTATTGCGGCAATGGCCGATGTGCAAACACACCCAGACGCCGTGGCGCGCGAACTTACCCCGCAATTGTGGAGCACTCGCCAACCTTGGTTCGCCGAGCGTCTGGCTGCATTACAAGCAAAAATCACCAAAAAGTAAGTACAAGTAGCTGATAGCGCTGAAGTCGCGTCGGTGTAGGCCGATGGTGTATGGTAAAAACAAGGGGAGCTAGCAGTGTCGAATTCGTCATTATCGAGAGATATGAAAGGCGGGAAAGATATGAGCAAGCGTCATAAACACCGACAAGTGGTATTGCCACCTACTATTGAGACTCGGGCACATGCTCACGGTGAGCGTCACCGAGTGAACACAGAATTACATCTAGTGACCAACATGGTGAGCCATGGGATAGAACCCGATGATGTCATCGAGCCTGGTCCGGCTTGGAAGCCGCTGCATCATCACGATGCAGAAATTGGTATTGAGCATTCGCGCAAACAAGCAATTAGGCATTGGAAGACAAAAGCTTGGAAGCGGCGCAAGGTTGTGCGAAAGCAACGAGTGATCGAGATAGAACATCTGCGCGACATCGCGTAGCTCGCTCTATCTCTTTTCCCATCTTTTAGTTTTTACTGCAGCCACTCGGCGCTGAGCTGTTCACTGCGTTGGCGCCACTCTTCAACAGTGAATCCGTAGCGCACGTGATCTTCCCACACGCCATTGATTTCTAGAAAACGCTCTGCTAGCCCCTCTTGGCGAATGCCAAGTTTTTCCATCACGCGACAACTGTTGTAATTGCGCGGGATGATGCAGATCTCCATGCGATGCAATCCGAGATCTTCGAACGCATATTTTGACACCACGAGCACTGCTTCTGACATATAACTTTTGCCAGCGCGAGCCACATCGATCCAGTAACCGATGGTGCCGCACTGCATGGCACTACGCACAACGTTGTTGATATTGACTTCGCCGGCAAACGAGCCTTCAATAAAAATTCCGAATGCATACGAGCCGCCAGTCTGGCGCTCGCGATCGCGTGCGGTACAGCGATTGTTGAACGCATCGCGATTAGTTGCAGGGTCTGGAAGATATGCCGACTTGATGGGCTCCCATTTGCTGAGCCACTCGCCGTTACGGTGGCGAACTTCGCTCCAGGCTTCAAAGTCTGTTGCGACAAGCGGCCGTACAACAATGCGTTTGCCATAGAGGCGCAGTGGTGCACCTGCTGATGCGATGACACTTGCCGGGTGCAGTTGGTGGCTAGAAGGTGAACTCATTGTGGATCCAGTATGTGTTGCACGACGCCGTCAAGCAAATTATGCACAGACACCGTGATGGAGGGCAGGCGAAGTCGGCGCATAATGCCAACGAGTGCGCAACAGCCGCCCACAATGACATCGGCGCGTTCGGCCGGTAGTCCAGGGTTTGATTTTCGGTCGGCCAAAGACTCGGTGGCAAGAGTGCGAAAAACATCTTCGGCAGCTTCTCGTGTGAGCGTCATGCCATGTAGTGCAACAGGGTCGAAACGTGCAATACCCAACTCGATGGCAGCGATCGTGACAATGGTGCCAGCAACGCCCACAACTCTGGTTGTTTCAAGCACTTGTGGTTGCTCACGAACGAGATCATCCATGAAATCGGTAACAAGACCGATTGCATTAGTGAGTTCTTCTGGTCGCGGCGGGTCGCGGTGAAACTCTGTTTCGGTGAGCACAACTGCGCCAACCGGAAAACTCGACGTATGTTGCAGTGAGTTGCTTGAGCCAATCATGACTTCGGTTGAGCCACCGCCAATGTCGATAACGATGGTGGTGCCATTGTGTGGTGCAAATTTGCTTAAGGCTCCGCGATATGCGAGTTGCCCCTCTTCGACACCAGAGATGATTTCTGGACGCTTGCCAAGCACGGTTTCGGCTTGATCGAGAAATGTGTTGGCATTGGATGCTCGACGACATGCCTCGGTTGCAGTTACTCGAAAAGTTTCGACATTGTGCTGTTTTAACAATGATGCATAGATCACGAGTTGCTGCACAGTTGCAGCAATCGCGAAATCGTCGAGCAAGCCGGATGCAGCGGTGCCTTTGCCAAGCCGAGTTACGTTCACTTCGCGAACCATCTCGTTGCCCTGTGGATCAACAATTAACAAATTGGTGGAGTTGGTACCGATGTCGATTGCTGCAACGGGTGATGTAAAAACGGGACGAGCGCGCACAGTATTCGCAGCAGAATTTTCGGTGACAACATACTCATCACGCGAGATGCCCAACTTGTCTGCCACCCACTGACCAACTGGGTCATCGCCCATTGCGAGCCACCAACCGAAATGCGCATGTAAGCATTTGACTCCAACACGCGTGCCACCAACACCACCGAAGGGTCGAGGGCCAATGTGGGTGGGATCGATCGCGGCATCGCGTTCGGCTGCGTAACGACTATGTGTCTCTTCGAGAGCCGTTGGGCCTATGTCTGCTTCGGCTTGATTAACACCGCCGCTTGCTTCGAGTCGTCCGACAATAACTGTCTCATGCTCGCCCAATAACCAATATCGCGTCGGCATTGGTGTTCCGTCATCGAGGAACGGGGCATTGCGTAACACAACTGGGTCACCGCTTTTGGTGCGAACAACTATTTCAAATTGACCTTGGGGAATGCGACCCAAAAGCTCGCCGACTCGGGCATTGTCGGCAGAATTCATGGTTACAAAAATTTGATTGCGGCAATCACAGCCACAATGAGTGCAACGACAACAGGAATAGCACGCTTGAGTATTGGTGCACCTGCAGTGCCAAGTAAATCGAGTGGTGCAACTTCGGCGCTCTCGATCTTGCGAATTTCTGGGCTTGCAGCAGCAACTGGTGCAGGTGTTGTCGTAGTGG
>DFDK01000033.1:13117-46702 GCA_002367695.1 Acidimicrobium sp. UBA3029
TGTGCAAGCAGTTTGTCGCTCACGTCTGCAAGTGCACCGCGACCAAACTGTGCGACTTTGCCCGAGATGGTGAGATCGGTGACCACGGTGCATTTTGTCGAAGTTGGTGTGACCGAGGTGAGTTGGGCGGTGATGGTTGCAGCTGCCGTGCCTTTGCCCGTGGTGTCGCGCCCTTCTGCTTTGAGCGATGCTGTGTGGGCGGCGTCATCGCGTGTCACAAAACTTGCCTGGCCCTTGAACTGAGCAACGATCGGACCAACTTTGACCTTGACTTGACCGCGGTAAGTATCACCTTCAACTTCGGTGAGTTGCGCGCCCGGCAAGCATGGTGCGATGCGCTCGAGGTCGGTGAGAATTACCCATGCGTCATTGATTGGCACATTGACGATGAATTCGTGATTCAGATCCATTACACAATTCTCCGAGATTCGACAATGAGTTTGCTTGCTTGTTCGAGGTCTTCGATCGTGTCGATGTCGATTGCAGACCCAATACAGGATACTTCACTCACAAGTTGATGATGAGAGCGCAATAAGTTGCGCGCTCCTTCGTCGCCTGATGTTGGTAAGTGAGACCACATCTCTGCATGCAACTTGACGGGGTTGCCGCGCTTGGTGTCGTATGTCGCAACTGCAAGTGGGGAAGTACTGCTGGCAACACGTTGCCATGCGCTCGGCGGAACGCACGGTTGATCGGCGAGACCGATGACCACTGCCTCTGCACCAAGCGAGGCGGCGAATTGAACTGCACTTTGCACCGAACTTGCCATGCCAGTCGACCAATTGGAATTGTTGATCGAATGTGGCAGACCCCATTTTGCGATAGATGCCTGAGCCTGATCACTGAAAGCAAAATCGAGTGGAAGCGGTGTTTTGCCGGTCACGACAAGCACTGGCCCGATACTGGCTTCGATGGCTGATTCGATCGCCCAGTGATACACAGGGCGCCCCTGAGCGACGCTCAGCAGCTTGTGGGTTGATCCAATGAATCGCGTTCCACTTCCTGCAGCGAGCACTACAGCAACGGTGAGAGACCCTGTCATATTCAATGTCTACTTGGGTTTTGGGGGATCCCCAAATATTACAGTTAGATGACATAAACTGTTACCTAGTTGACATACGGCGAGTAATCGCCCCCGTGGACTCGACCGCCCCCCGGTCGAGTCAGGGCCCCCCTGTCACCCCCCAAAACTATGACCACAACAGATCTCGATAGCTATAGCTATAGCTATAGCCAGTCAGGTATCGGACGAGCAGTACGCACCCCGCGTATTAGGTCTGCGTGCCGAGCACTCGTTGCCGTGGTGCTTGTCGCTGTGATTGTGATGATCGGATTGCCTCAACAAGTATCTGCCAAACCGATGCCACAAGGTCAAGAGCGAGTGATCGCACGATCTGCACAAAATGCCGTTGCGGTTTTTGATTCGCTTAATAAAATCGGTGCGGCAGATCGAAGTGATGTTTTCTCTGCGCATGTTGCCGACATTGCTAGACAGGCAGCAATGTTTTTGGGAGTAGATGTGCGTGTGATGCAACAAGCATGGTTGGCTGCAGATTTGGTGCATCAACGGGCGCTCATGAATGGGCTGACACAACTGGGTGTGCCATACAAATTGAATTCGGCAATTGAAAATGTTGCTTTTGATTGTTCGGGACTGGTTGCATTTGCATGGGGAAAAGCAGGGGTTGCACTCTCGCGTGGGTCATCAGCGCAATTTGCGAGCGCCACGCTTGTCAAGGTAGAAGAAGCGCAACCTGGTGACCTGATTTGGCGTCCCGGTCACATTGCAATGTATTTGGGCGTGCAAAGTGCAGTCTTGCAAACTCCATATTCGGGCAGAAGTGTTGAATTACAAAAGATGAATGAGCGCATCACTTCTTGGGTGAAATACGCGAACCCATTAATTTGAATTTATTTGTGAATTGGTCCGTCGCTGTCGCGCAGCGACGGTGCAACGCGGCCTGTGCGCCGAGCAATAATTTCTCCAACAATTGATATTGCTGTTTCTTCTGGAGTTCTTGCACCGATATCGAGACCAATAGGGGACATGAGTCGAGCTAATTGATCAGCTCCTGAAACACCAACTTCGGCAAGTCTTTCGAGCCGCTTTGCGTGTGTTTTGCGGCTGCCCATCACGCCGATGTAACCAACGTTTGTGGCAAGAGCACCCTGAACGGCAGGAACATCAAACTTTGGGTCATGGGTCAAAATGCATACTGCGTCGCGAGAGGTGAGCACCGACCCACGCTGCGAAAAGAGTGGTGCTGGCCACGAGACCAAAACTTCGTCGGCCATTGGGAAACGACGGCGAGTAGCAAAAACTTCGCGTGCGTCGCATACAACCACGTAATAGCCGAGAACTTTTGCAACCTTGGCAAGTGCGGCAGTGAAGTCGACGGCACCAAAGATCCACATTGTTGGTGGTGGCGAAAATGCTTCGATAAACACACGAACTGTTGGCGTGTCTATTAAGTCTTCTGGAGTTGTTTGACCGTTCGGACCATAGTGACGCACACCCGTACGTCCTGCTTCAACTTCGCCTAGTGCGTCGCGAGCAACGACACGGTCGAGTTCGCCATCACCAAGCGTGCCCACTGCGTCTGTCGATGGCGATACGAGCATCGTTGCGCCGATATGTGGGCCGTCGATGACGGTGACGAGTGCAACCGGAACATTGGAGCGGACTCGTTCGGCAAAAATGGGGTAGAGCGACATTGGTTGGAGAGACATGATTTACCAGGTGAGCGGTGAGATAAACAGGTGAATAATGCCGCCACACGTGAGACCGACTGCAAATGCTTCGTCATCTGAATAACCAAACTTGACAAGTCGAGGTTGTTGGTCGCCGCGCAATATCTCAAGTGCCTCAGCAACCACTGCACCTTCGACGCAACCGCCACTCACCGAACCAACAACTTCACCGTCTTCATTAACAGCCATTGCGGCGCCGGGATCGCGTGGTCCTGAGCCTTCGATGTCGACAACACGAGCAATCGCAATCTGTTTGCCTGCCTGCTGCCAGCGCTCGATGTCGTTGAGTAGTTCACGCATAGGTATCAGTCAATCGCGAGAAATCACTCGAGTGAGATGTTCGAGAGCCTGTATGGAATGGCCCTCTACAAAGTCGTCTACGTATGGAAGTGCGGCAGCCATGCCCCGAGCAAGCGGCGCATAACCAGGTGTGACTTTGAGCGGATTGACCCACACGACTCTGAATGCAACTCGTTGTAAGCGTTGCATCTGTTCGGCAAGTACTGCTGGGTCGCCTCTGTCCCATCCATCGCTGAGCACTACGACAATTGCGCCACGGGCCATTCCGCGAACCCCCCATGTTGCATTGAATCGGCGGAGGCTTTCGCCGAGTCGCGTGCCTCCGCTCCAGTCGGGTACTTGTGCTGCAGCGCGAGTAAGGGCTTTGTCTGGGTCGCGGCTGTTGAGTTCTTTTGTTAGCCGAGTGAGCCTTGTGCCAAATGTAAATGCCTCTACGCGTTGCCTACCGACAACGGCTGCGTGCATGAAACGAAGAAGCGCTCGCGCATATGGCTCCATGCTGCCTGAGATGTCGAGGAGCACCACGAGTCGGCGTTGCCGTTCGCTTGGTTTGCGCCAGTGCAAACGAGCAGGCTCGCCACCAAAGGCGAGTGATGCACGAACGGTACGACGCAAGTCGTGACGAGAACCACTGCGTTTTGCATGAGTGAGGCGCAACGATTGTCGGGGAGGTCCAGCGAGACGAAGTTGATGCATGAGTCGTTGCGATTCATGCAGCTCTTCATCGGTGTACTGAGCAAAATCTTTGCTGCGCAATGATTCGTTTGCGGTAAAGCGCATTTGCATTGTCTGATTGTCGTCATGTGCATCAGCATTGCTTTGGTCTGGACCGTCTTCGTCGTCGAGCAACAGCGTGATCTTTTGTGGTGGACTGTCTTCGTCGACATCTGTTGCATTACGGCGTTCCCAGAAAACCGCAAACGCTCGGTCGTACAGTTGCTGATCTTCTGGTCGATGTACCAACGTGGCTCGCCCAGCCCAGTACACATCGTCGCGCTTGGTCATTGATACAACATCGAGTGCTTGCACAAAAGTGATCACTGAATCGATGGGTACATTGATGCCCGCGCCGCGCAACACACGCGCAAACGAAACCGCCATTTCGTCTGCCGATGAGCCAGCGGGCTGCTTCAGCGCTGTTGACATGGCTGATGTGCTCTAGTTATGCGACAAGCCGCGGTCGAAGGCTTGTTTAACAAGATCGGCAATGCCCGTTTCGCGCACACGTTCGTGATCTTCGCGGTACTTAAGCACTGTGCCAAGTGTTGCAGCAACGCTGGTCTCATCAAGTTCAAGAATCCCTAGTTGGCCAAGTGCAGTTGCCCAATCGATGGTTTCTGCAACGCCGGGCGGCTTGTACAAATTGAGAGCACGCATGGCCTCAACTGCTGCGGCGACTTGTCGTGCGAGCGACTCGGCGATTTGGGGAACACGTAGCCGAACGATGGCGACTTCGCGCTCAAAATTTGGGTGTTCAACCCAGTGATAGAGACATCGACGCTTCAGTGCATCGTGCACATCGCGCGTTCGATTGGAAGTGAGCACCACAATTGGTGGGCTGGTTGCACTAAATGTGCCAAGCTCAGGAACAGTGATTTGGAAATCGGAAAGAATCTCGAGGAGGTATGCCTCAAACTCGTCATCGGCTCTGTCGATTTCGTCGATCAACAGCACTGCAGGAGTGGTGCGGTTGTCAATAGCACGCAACAGTGCGCGCTTAATCAAAAACCTTTCGTTGTACAACTCGCTTTCAAGTAGCGAAGTATTTTTTGACATAGCCTCACCAGATGCTTCGGCCGCGCGTAGGTGCAACAGCTGACGCGAGTAATCCCAGTCGTACACGGCCTGCGACGCATCGATACCTTCGTAGCACTGCAGGCGGATGAGTTCGCCTCCTGTCATTGCTGCAATAACTTTTGCTAATTCGGTTTTGCCAACACCCGCTTCACCCTCTAATAAGAGAGGGCGCTTGAGCGACAAAGCCAAAAAAACTGCAGTCGCGAGTCCTTCATCGGCCAAATAGCTTTGCCCACCGAGGGCGTTTCGTACTTGGGCTACCGATGTGAGTGCGGGAAAACTCATTGACTCACTGTAGAGGCATGAGGGTTACGAGTCGAAGCCCAAACCCAGCCGGTCGAGGGTGCGTAGCCAGAGGTTGCGTTTGCCCGTGCGATCTTCACGGTTGAGCGCCCAGCGCGTTGTTTGGATGCCAATAAAGCGAAAAGGCTCGGGTGGAAACGGGAGCGGCTTGCTTTGTACGAATTTGGTTTGAGTGGCTTGGGTTTTGCGCCCGTCGAGTAAATCGAGCATAACTTCGGCCCCAAAGCGCGAACTCGCCACGCCAAGACCGGTGTAGCCGATTGCGTATGCAACTCGATTGCGCATTGCTTGGCCCCAAAACACGCTGTATCGGCTGCATGTATCAATGGCGCCGCCCCACACGTGCGAAAACTTAACACCTTCAAGTTGGGGGAATGTTTCGAAGAAGTGTTGCGACAACTTCGCCCAACTCTCCGGTCTTGATTCCAGATCGACACTCATTTTTCCGCCGAAGAAATACATTGCGTCGTAGCCGCCCCACAGAATGCGATTGTCGGCAGTGAGTCGGTAATAGTGAAACTGATTGGAGATGTCGGAAAGTCCTTGGCGATTTTTCCAACCCAAACTGTCAAGTTGCTGGGCGTTGAGCGGCTCGGTAACGAGGCAATAGTCGTACACCGGAGCGATGTAGTTGTGCATGCGCTTGAGTAGTGGTTTGAAGGCGTTGGTGGCGAGAGCAACATGCTTGGCTTTGATGTCCGCTAACGCAGTTTCGATGGAGACGCCACTTCCTGAGTAATCAAGGCCAGTTGCTCGCGTATCTTCAAAGATGCGTACGCCAAGACTTTCGGCCGCACTTTTGAGACCCCACACGAGGCGGGCCGGATCGACCAGCGCAGCGGTGTCTTTGCACCACATGCCGCCAGTAAAAATTGGCGATGCAACTTCGCGTTGCACTGCTTGTTGGTCGAGCCATTCAACTTTGTGCCCCAACTGGAGCAGTTGGTCGTAGTCTTCGCGCATCTCTTCGAGATAGTTGGCAGCATGACGCGTGCTCGCAATTTCGATTACGCCATTGCGCTCAAAGTCGCAGTCGATGTTGTAGCGGCGAATTGCTGCTTCAATTTGGTTGAGATTTTCAAGCCCCAAATCTTCGAGCAAGTCAACTTCTTTTGGGAAGCGTTGTTGCGCGTTCGCTATTCCGTGAGTGAGGCTCGAATCCATGAAGCCTCCGTTGCGACCGCTCGCTGCAGAACCAACTTCGTGTGAGTCAATCAGAATGACATCTGCAGAAGGATTGCGTTCTTTGGCCAAGATTGCTGTCCAAAGGCCGGTGTAACCACCACCAACAATGCACAAGTCGCACGAGTCGTCGCGCACGAGCATCGGATTGGAGTCGGGTTCATCGACATCTTCCATCCAATACGGATACGGCTCGGCATCAGCGATCGCGTCCAGAAAGCGTTCGTCTTCTTGGTACCCGGGCATGGGTTTTCTCACCACCTAACGGCACTAAGTTAGCACCGAGTTAGCACCAGCGGCAGTAGCGTTTTGGGCTATGGACCTAGGGATTAGCACGCGAACTGCGGCAGTTGCTGCCGGTTCTGCAGGTTTGGGTTTTGCGACTGCGCAGGCACTTGCCAACGAGGGAGTGCGAGTGGTTATTTGTAGCCGTGATGCTGAGCGTGTGGCCGAAGCTGCAAAAGCTATAGGTAATGGTTGCATCGGCATTGTTGCTGATGTTTCGACCGGAGAAGGCGGCGCAAAATTTGTGCGCGAAGCCACCGCAATACTCGGACACATCGATATTTTGGTAGCAAACGGTGGTGGACCACCAGCCGGAAACTTTGCTTCAACAGAGTTGGATGCATACCCGGCGGCTCTTGAACAAAACTTATTGTCGGTAATCGGTATGTGCAAAGAAGTATTGCCAGGCATGCAAGAACGCAAGTGGGGGCGTGTAGTGGCCATCACATCGGTGGCTGTGCGTCAGCCAATGGCAAACTTAATTTTGTCTAACACTGCACGCGCTGGAGTAACAGGATTTTTAAAAACAGTTGCGCGCGAGGTTGCACAAGATGGTGTCACGGTCAACACCGTGCAACCAGGCATTCATGCAACCAGTCGAATCACGCAACTGTACGGAGCGACACCTGATGCGTCGGCGCTTGGTATTCCTGCCGGAGTAACGGGGGACCCTGCGGACTTTGGTCAGGTAGTCGCCTTTTTGTGTGGCGAGGGTGCAAAGTTTGTGACCGGTGCAAGTTTGCAAGTAGACGGTGGATCGTATGGAGGTTTGTTGTAATGCTGCAGCATGTCGTAGCAATCACGTGGAATGATCAGGTGCCACCGAATTATGCCGAGACTGTTTCGGCTGTGCTGCAAAAAATGGCATCACATATTTCGTCGGTGCGTGAATATCATTGCGGCCCCGACTTGGGTGTGTCGACTGCGGTCAATGCCGACTACCTGATCGTTGCAATATTTGACGATGTTGATGGGTGGCGTCAGTACGACGAAGACGAATCGCACAACGAGATTCGCGCCAAGTACTTCAAGCCATATATTGCGTCGCGAGCATCAGCTCAAATCACTTTTTAACGCGCGCGCTGAGCTTTCACGGCGCCAGAATTTCGTTTTTCCCACTTGGTTGAAATCCAAATAGCAACGCCTACGTAGAGCCAGCCAGCCAAAATGTCGGCAACGTAGTGCTCGCCGAAATAGACAAGACAGACAGCCATACTTGCCGGCAATGCAAGCGAGATTACTCGAATCCACTTTGGCATGTACGGGAAAAAGAAGAGTACGACCAAGAGGGCACAACCCGCGTGTAGCGAAGGCATTGCCGCGTATGGATTAGTAATGGCGGTACCACGGTCAAACACTTTGCTCACTGACTTAATGCCCATGTGCGACCAAGCTCTAGCGGTGATGCGATGTATCGGTGCAATGTAACCCTGTTTTGCTGCGAGCCAGGGTGGTGCAACTGGGAATGCTGCAAATGTTGCACATGCCAAGAAGAACAAGATTCCAAGTCTGCGCATGTAGCGCACCCACATGTCTCGATTGATCCACCACAACAGCACCGCGACTCCAGGTGGAAAAATGAAGTGCGTCATATACGTGACTGCAAGGGGGTATTCGTACCAACTGAGAACTTTCGAAACATTGAGATGCTGTTGCATCCACACATTGGGGTCTGTACCAAAAAAGAGTGCACGATCGATATTGCGAACGGCCAAATACGAGATGGGGCGACCTAGCTGGTCGGAAAGACCTCGACTGTATTCGTAAGCAAACAATATTCCCGCAAAGATCGACCAGTCGCGAATCATCGCAATTTGGTCTTTCATTGTCTTGCCAGCGTTGGCAAATATAAATGCAACGAGCACCCATCCAGTGACCGCAATGCGATCAACTGGCAAACCAAACCGTTTTAAAGACCATGCAAATAGCGCTAGGTATAGCGCAACAGCAACTACACGAGTGCGTGTTGGTTTACTCCGAAGAAAAGTTGCGACTGACAGGTTTACGAGTTTAGCGAAACAGCTATGCGGTAGCTTTTTCGAGAGCTCGACGCACAAGAACTTTGGCTAAATGCACGCGGTATTCGCTCGACGCATTGAGATCATCTTGTGGTTCGGCTTCAGCCGCTGCCTTTTCGGCTGCGTCTGCAACTGATGCACCTGATTTGAGAGCATCAGAGACGCTGGTCGCCAAGATTGGGGTGCTCCCCATGTTGACTAGTGCAACACCTGATGCGTCTTTGCTGCGCCATGCAGCCACACCCACAATTGCCCAGTCTTGGGCGCGGCGATTGAATTTCTCGAAACCCCACTTTGCGCCATTCATTTTTGGCACACGAATTTCGGTCAGCATTTCATCTGGATTGAGTGCGCTTTCAAGGAAGCCTTTGTAGAAGTCTGCTGCGGCAATGAGTCGTTCGCCCTTTGGGCCTTGTGCAACGTATGTTGCACCGAGCGCGAGCGTTGTTGCAGGAAGATCGCTCGCCGAGTCGGCATGAGCAAGTGATCCACCAATGGTTCCGCGGTGGCGAACCTGAGCGTCCCCTACATAGCCGGCTGCGTGGGCGAGCAGTGGCACTTCTTTGATTACGAGCGCCGATTTCTCTACATCCATGTGGCGAGTCAGTGCACCGATTGCAATGAAGTCTCCGCCATCTTTGATGTACGAAAGATCCTTGATACGACCGATGTCGATGAGCATCGCGGGCTGGGCCAGGCGAAGTTTCATTAACGGAATAAGGCTGTGTCCGCCTGCCAAAAACTTGGCTTCGTCGCCGTATTGTCCGACGAGCGAAATTGCTTCGGCTGCCGAAGATGCTCGCTTGTAGTCAAATGCTGCTGGTATCACGATGTGCTCCCTTGAATAATTCTCGTTGTTCGCTTGATGATTCGGTTATTTCTTTGCCGCTGATTGAATTGCGCGCCACACGGTTTGTGGTGATGCTGGCATAGGCATCGAAGTGACTCCGATACCAGACAGTGCATCAACAACTGCGTTGATTACAGTGCTCGCTGCACCAATGGTTCCGGCTTCGCCAATGCCTTTCACGCCAAGCTGGTTGGTGGGCGATGGCGTAACGGTGTGGGCAGTGGTAATCGATGGAACATCGCTTGCTGCCGGCACCAAATATTCTGCAAGTGTCGTTGTCTTCAAGTTGCCATCAGTGTCGTAAACCGCCTCTTCGAACAGCGCTTGAGCAAGCCCTTGAATTACACCACCATGCACCTGGCCCTCGACAATGAGTGGGTTGATTTGCACGCCACAGTCATCAACGGCAACATATTTGAGAATCTCGATCTGACCGGTCTCGGTATCGACTTCGAGTACGCACATGTGCGTACCGAATGGCCATGAGAAGTTTGGCGGATCGTAGGTGTACTGCGCTTCGAGGTTTGGCTCGAGACCGTCTGGCAAGTTGTGAGCAGTAAAGGCTGCAAAAGCAATTGCTGCCATTGGCACTGCGCGATCTGGCGAACCTTTGACACTAAACACGCCACCAGCAAACTCGAGGTCATCGGCTGAACACTCCAGTTGGTGCGCAGCAATAAGTCGAGCCTTGTCAATCACCTTGTCGCAAGCGCCTGCGATGGCTACGCCACCGACGGGAAGCGAGCGCGAACCGTATGTGTCAAGACCCAGTGGTGAAATTGCTGTGTCACTGTGCAACACATCTATGTCTTCCTGCGGAATGCCAAGTTTTTCTGATGCGATCATTGCCCACGAAGTTTCGTGACCCTGACCGTGTGGCGATGTGCCAGTTACGACTTGCACTTTGCAGGTTGGCAAGATGCGCACTGTTGCTGCTTCCCATCCGCCAGCGCCATAGTTGAGCGAGGCGAGTACGCGCGACGGTGCAAGACCGCACATTTCGAAGTACGAACTCATGCCAATGCCCAGACGTTTTTTGGCGCCAGGCACATTTTGTTTTGCTTGTTGTGCACGGATACCGACGTAGTCTGCAAGACCCGCAGCTTTTTCGGCGGCCTGTAAGTGGTCGCCGGAGTCGTACGTAAGACCACTAAATGCTGTGTACGGAAACTGCTCTTTTTGAATGAAGTTGCGCTTGCGCAATTCGAATGGATCGATTTTCATCTGACGAGCAAGTGCATCCATTGCCGACTCGATGGCGTACGTGGCTTCGGGGCGACCAGCGCCGCGGTAGGCATCGGTTGGTGTGAGCGTGGTGAAGATGCCGTCGCAACTGAAGTCGTAAGCGTGCGGGATGTCGTAGACGCCCGCATACAAGAACGCCCCCAAGATAGGAACGCCAGGCGTAACCAACTGCAGGTATGCACCCATGTCGGCTTTGATACGAACACGAACCGCAGTGAGTTTGCCACTCTTGTCGGCTGCGAGTTCGACGTATTGCACTTGACCACGACCATGAATTGTGGCCATCGAGTTTTCGCTGCGTTCTTCAACCCAACGCACGGGTAGGCCGTGTTTGCGCGCAAGTGCCATGCACAACAATTCTTCGGCATATACATCAAGTTTTGATCCGAAGCCACCACCAACACTCGGTGCAATCACACGCACTTGTTGCTCGGGAATACCGAGTGTGAGCGCGGCCATCACTTTGAGAATGTGGGGTATCTGGGTAGATGAGTACAACGTGATGTCGCCACCAAATGGTTGTGGCACCGCGGCAACCGCGCGTGGCTCCATGGCCATTGGCAACAAACGTTGCTGGACGTAACGCTCGCTGACCTTGAACGCAGCTTTTTGAAATGCTTCTTCGACGCAACCCTCGGTTGCCTCGATCTTCAAATTCCAGGTGTAACTCTTGTTCGTTCCCAAATCTTCGTGAATGATGTTGGCATCACTGAGAGCCTCTTCAACATCGACAACTGCTTTGAGAACTTTGTATTCCACTTCAATCAGGTCGAGTGCATCGCGTGACGCACTTTCGCTTGTTGCAAGCACCGCAACCACGCCGTCACCGACGTAACAAACCTTGCTTGCTGCAAGTGGGAAGTGTGGTGGGTTCTTCATGTCTGGAGTTACTGGCCATGCACAAGGCATTGGGCCTGCCCACTGAGACTGCAACTCTGCACCGGTGTACACAGCGACGACACCTGGTGAAGCTTTTGCTGCAGCAGTATCAATGCTCACAATTGCTGCGTGCGCATGTGGAGACCTCAAGATTGAAAGATGCAGTGCGCCGGGCAGATTGAGATCATTGGTGAACTTTGCTTCACCAGTTAATAGTGCAGGATCTTCGCGACGTAGTTGCCGCGTACCGATCACAGTATTTTGGCGATTGTCTGTCATGGTCATGATCGTCTCCTACTTCTTCGCCGCAGCGAGCACCGACTTCACAATGTTGTGGTATCCGGTGCAGCGACAGAGGTTGCCCTCGAGGCCGAGTCGGACTTCTTCTTCAGTTGGATTTGGATTTTCGTTGAGGAGTCCTATGGAAGCCATCACCATTCCTGGTGTGCAGTAACCACACTGCAAGCCATGATTCTCCATGAAAGCTTGTTGCATGGGATGCATCACACCGTCTTTGCTCAGACCTTCGATGGTGGTCACTGAGCCACCGTCGGCCTGCGCGGCAAGTACTGTGCAACTCTTAATTGCTTCGCCATCTAGGTGAACGGTGCATGCACCACAACTGGATGTGTCACAACCAATATTGGTGCCTGTGAGTTGAAGTTGATCGCGCAAAAAATGTACGAGCAAAGTACGCGGCTCTACATCTTTTTCTTCCTTGGTTCCATTGACAGTGATGCTGACTTTGATATCAACCATTATGTAGCTCTCACTTTCCCCTAGTGCGGTGCACTGTTGCTTTGCTTGACGATATCCTGCCTCACTGAGTGGGGTGTTGTCTAATGAGAGTCAGCACTTCGTGCAACCTGCTCGGTTACTTGACGGTAAGTGTTGCCTTTAAACTCGGTGCTTTGGCGCAGGTAATGGAAAATATTCCACGTTGGGGAAGCGGAATGGTCTTTGAGCCGTTGGCACGGACGACTACCAAGGTGGCGCCGATTTTGATCCGGTAGGCGACGTTGTCGGAATTGGTCAGAGTGAGGGTGCGACCTTTGGGTACCACAATTGCGGCGCGGCCGAATTTGGCATTTTTGATATTCAAACGTGCACTCGACAAATTTGCTTCAGTGGTGTTGCTCGGCGAACTCCGAACGACGTTCCGAGCAGATGCAATCGAACTTGTTGGCACTATGACGAGTAGGAGCGCGCACACCAGTACACGTGGGATGAGCATTGTGCGACGTGCGAGTGCTGTGTGCATACTGGCTCAACAATAACGGTTTATTTATCGAGTTTGTTCAGGCCTCGCCGAGCAAACACAAGCGTGAGTGTTGACATGCCGGCAATTGCAAGTAAGCCACCCCATGTGTTGGACCAACTCATGTAGTCGGGTGAAGTTGGAAGCACAAGACCTTCGCGGGAGAGACGTAAAATATTGGTAGTTGGGTTAATGCGTGCAACGTTGTGCAACCAGCCGCGCATGAGCGGGAGCGGCATTTGTGCACTCGAGAGATATAGCACTACAAACATGGTGAGTTGCATCACAGCGGCACCGCGCATATCGCGAAACCTGAATGCAAGTCCGAGACCCCAGCCAAGTGAAATGGTCGAGACTCCCAAGGCTGCAACAACCAACGTCAACAAACCCAGCAGACCACTTGTGAATCGAACGCCCAAGAGTATCCCCATAGGGATAACGAAGGCGCACAAGATTGCGACTCGCACCCACGCGGTGAGTAGCGGTCCGATGATGAGCGAGCGACGAGGTGCGGGCGACATCAACAGTCGATCATAGAAACGGGTCTCGATGTCGCGGATTGTTGAGAAGCCAAGACCAATGCCGCTGAATGCAGCACCAAAACAAATTCCGAGCGGCATGAACCAGTTGACTGAGCGATCGGTAGGGAAGCCCGGCAGTCTTGTGATGGCCGCAAATGTTCCGGCGAATGCAATCATCGTGAAAACTGGCATCGCCATCGCCGGGAAGAACGCTGAAGGGAGGCGACGAATATTGCGAATGCCGCGATAAGCCAATCCGCGAGCGCTGCGCATGGTCGTTGGCTTTGCCACCGACGTAACTACTGGTGTGGTTGTTGCAACAGTGTTCATAGCGCTGCCAACTTTCGGCGTAGTTCTTTCAATGCAAATAATATCGCAGCTGCACAAATCACTGTCGGTACAAGGAGCGATCGAACTACTGCAGAGAAAGTAAACCCTTCGAGAACGAGCGCGCGCAGACCTTCAACAAGATACGAAATTGGGTTGATGTCGGCGATTCGTTTGTAGGCACCGCTCATTGTTTCGCGCGGGAAGAACGCGCTTGAGAAGAAAAGCAATACAAACAACAATGGAAATGCCCCCTGAACTGCTTCGGCCGAACCCGTACGAATAGCAACTGACGACATGATGGCGCCAATAGCAAGCGAAACGATTCCGCCCGACAACACCATCACGAGAGCCCCCGGGATTCCTCCCGAAATTGGTGCATTAAATGGCACGAGCACGGTGAGGAAGAATGCAGATTGAAAGAGGCCGAATAATGCACTGCCAGCAAGCCGTCCGAGCAAAATACCTGTGCGAGTAGTTGGTGCAAGAAGTAAACGATCAAAAAAACCATTTTCGATGTCGGTTGCTAGTGCCGCAGCGCCTGTTACAGAACCGAACAACACGCCCTGAACGATTGTGGATGCAAGTGCGAATTGCATGAACGATTCGACTTTTGGGAACCCAGGAATTGCGGTTGTCTTGCTAAAACTTGAAGCGCTCAGTACTGCAAAGAATATGGGGAAGAACATGCTCGGGGCAATGAGTGCCGGTTGTCGCGCAAGCTCAATTGTGGAGCGCTTTGCCATGGCGATGGTTTGGCGCATTGAAAGTTGCCTGCTGCGCGCTGTTGTCTCAATTACGACATTCGATGTCGCGACTGTCATGCTTTGGCACCCTCGAGGCGGTGTCCTGTTGCTTCTGCAAACACATCATCAAGACTTGGCTCATTAATTTCAAGGTGTTGCACTCGCACCGATGCTTCGTCGAGTTTCCGCACAACGTCGGTAACGACAGTCACGCCACCACGTAATCCAACGCCAAGTGAACCCTCGGCTGTTGGACGCATGTCGCCGAATGTGGCGAGAACAGCTTTGGCGCGCTCAGTTTGATCGAACGGAACGGTAATGAGAAGCGTTGGAAATCCGACACCTGCCTTGAGATCCTGTGGTTTTCCTTCTCGCACAATTTTGCCTGCATCAATAATGGCGATGCGATCTGCAAGTTGGTCTGCTTCTTCCAAATACTGCGTGGTCAACATGACCGTGGTGCCTTCATTGTTGAGGCGACGTACTTCTTCCCAGAGCGACATGCGGCTCATCGGATCAAGACCAGTTGTTGGTTCGTCTAGGAATAAAACAGTTGGTTGATGAATGAGGGCGAGCGCCAAGTCGAGACGGCGACGCATGCCTCCCGAATATGTGCCAACACGGCGATCGGCTGCGGCAGTGAGTCCAACTCGCTCGAGTAACTCGTTTGCGCGGGTTTTCATGTGAGCCTGTGGTATTCCGTAAAGCACAGCCTGCAAGCGGAGCAATTCGGTGCCGGTCATCAATGGGTCAATCGCTGCATCTTGTAACGCAACACCAATGCGGCGGCGTACTTCATCGGGGTGTTTGGCGACATCGAAACCAGCGACAGTCGCGGTACCGGAAGTTGGGCGTAGCAGCGTTGTGAGCATGCGCACAGCCGTAGATTTTCCTGCACCGTTTGGTCCGAGAAATCCAAAAATCTCGCCAGTCTTTACTGTGATATTGATGCCGTCAACGGCTTTGACGTCTCCAAAATATCGAACAAGATTTTGGGCAACGATTGGGTCAGCAGATGAATTCATGCACCAACTGTATTGCCGGTATTACATCGGGGCTTTATTGAAGCTTCTTATTTTGCAGACTGAATTGCGCCCCACACTCGTTCCGGGGTTGCCGGCATATCGATGTGACGCACGCCCATGTGGGTGAGTGCGTCAACAACGGCTGATTGCACTGCAGGAGTAGAACCAATGGTGCCCGACTCGCCGATACCTTTTGCGCCAAGTGGGTTGCGAGGCGTTGGTGTCTCCATGTGGATCACCTCGAAGCTTGGTAGCTCTGCAGCCGAAATAAATGCGTAGTCGGCAAAGTTTGAAGTGATCGGGTTGCCGTCAGTGTCATAGCGGACCTCTTCCAGGAGTGCTTGTGCAGCGCCTTGGCCAATACCGCCATGAATTTGGCCATCTAAAATCAGTGGGTTAATCACTCGGCCAGCGTCGTCGCATGCTACGTGTCTGATCAAGGTCACTTTTCCTGTCTCGGTGTCAACTTCAACAACTGATACGTGTGCACCAAATGGAAATGTTGCGCCGTTGGAAACGAAATTTGATTCTTGAACTAGGCCACCGTCAGCCGCAAGTGCCGACGAAATGTCGGCCCACGTTTTAGCCACGGCTGGAGTGCCTGCCACATGGAATGCAGCGGTGAACTTGTCGAACACCACGTCGTCTTCGTTGGCCTCGAGTAAACGTGCTGCGTGTTTGCGGGCTTGCTCAACGAGTTCTTTTGATGCCTGGTGTACTGCGGCGCCACCTTGTTGTAGCGAACGAGAACCCATGGTGCCACCACCGGACGGAATGGCATCGGTGTCGCCCCACAAGACATCGATCATGTCCATGGCAATGCCGGTTTCATCGCTTGCCAACATCGACCAGGATGTCACATGACCCTGTCCGTGTGGTGATGTACCCGTGTACACGATTGCGCGACCATTTGGAAGAATTTCGACCTTGCCGTATTCGCCGGCCGATGTCCCTGCCGTGATTTCGACGTACACGCTGATGCCAATGCCGAGTTGTTTTGTGTCACCACTTGCGCGACGTGCAGCTTGGTCTTTGCGAAGTTGTGCGTAGTTGGATGCTTCGAGGACTTTGTCGAGTGCTCCTTCGAAGTCTCCTACGTCGTACGTTTGCCCAATCGAAGTAGTGAAGGGCTCGAGAAATTTTGGAATCAAATTAATACGACGGACTTCGGCAGGGTCTTTGCCAAGTTCAAGCGCGAATAAATCCATCGCACGCTCGATCGCTGCGGTTGCCTCTGGGCGTCCTGCGCCGCGATAAGCAACCATTGGCGTTGTGTTTGTTGCAATCGAAGTGGTGCGCACTTCAATCACTGGAATGTCATAAACGCCAGATGCCATTGGTCGGGTCATGAACGGGGCAAGGATTGCGCCAACATCAACCCACGCACCCGAGTCTTGCAGTGCATGTAATTGGTATGCGGTTACTTTGCCCGCGCGAGTTCCGCCAATGGTGATGTATTGAATCTGGCCACGGCCATGACCGAGGGCAACCATCGATTCGCTGCGTGTTTCTGTCCAACGCACTGGTTTGCCAACCTGTTTTGCAATTCGTCCCAACAATAAATCTTCTGGGTATGCATCAATCTTTGCTCCGAAACCACCGCCGACATCTGGTGTGATCACGCGCACTTGACCAGCTTCGAGTGCATTGACTTTGAGAATTGCATCGCGCGCACCTTGTGCATGCTGGGTTGATAGCCATTGCACTAAGCGGCCGTTGTCCCATGCCGCTGCCGCACCACGCACCTCAAGAGGGCAAGGTGCTACACGCTGATTAACGAACCGACCCTTTACAACGACTTCACAATCTACGAACAGTGCGTCTCCCGTATTGTCGGGCATACCGATAGCGGTCGACTCAAAGACAACGTTGCTACCAACTTCTTCGTAAATAAGGGTTGAGGAAGTCATTGCCTGCTCAACGTCGACCAGTACCTCGAGGGTGTCGTAGTCAACGATCACTCGCTCGGCTGCGTCTTCACCCTGATTTGCAAATTGGGTGAGCACAACCGCAAGCGGCTCGCCAACGTAACGAACTTTTCCACTTGCAAGAAGTGTTCGCTTGGCCATGGGATTGAACGAAGCCTCAACGAGTTCAAGCCCAAGATCTTGCGCAGTGTAAATAGCAACGACCCCAGGCATCGTGAGAGCTTCAGAAACATCGATACCTGTGATGTTGGCGTGGGCAACAGTGGAGCGAACAAAGGTTGCATGCACGGCGCCGGCCAGCAATGGCTCATCGCGCAAATCGTCTACATATACGCCACCAGTTGTAAGAAATTTCGGATCTTCTTTGCGAAGAACTCGGTTACCTAAAATGCTTCCAGCCATTGCCACTCCTCAGTAGGGGATTACAGCAAGGTTAGTGAGTAAGGGATATTACGGAACAAGTGGGGTAAGTGCAATCTTGCCCTTAGCGTCCTGCTCTGCTGCTTCTAGAGTCTTGACAAACATCATTGTCGAAACGATTGTGTATGGCCAGCGCTCGGGAAGTGTTGTGGAGAGCGCGGGGGTTTCCATCATTGGAACACGTCGCTCGGAAGGGTAGAGATAGCCAAGTTGGGTGCGTATCGCATCGCGTAATCCGGATGGTGATTGCAGATAGTTCACTTGGTTCTGCATGTTCTCAACGATGTCTTCGTATGCGGCATATTCCTGCTGCTTCGTATTAAGTACGTTGCCCTGACTCATCCATGTGCGCACGGGTACAACAAACAGTGTTGTTGCGAGAGCAAATGCCACGAGGACTGTGAGAGGAACCGCAAATGCGCGCACTCCGCGATGGCGTACGAGATGCAGATCGGTACTTGACACCCCTCTATTCTGGCTCTTGGGAAGCTCTAAATGGTGGAGTATGTGGTTATCGACTTACGGCTTGCTTACCGAGATATTTGGCATTGTTTCCTAGGCGTTGTTCGATCCGTAGCAACTGGTTGTATTTTGCCACTCTGTCACTGCGAGCGGGAGCGCCTGTTTTAATCTGGCCACAGTTGGTAGCCACAGCCAAGTCGGCGATGGTTGCATCTTCGGTTTCGCCGCTGCGGTGACTCATCACACTTGTGTAGTTGTTAGTGCGAGCGAGCGAAATGGTGTTGAGGGTTTCGGTAAGCGTGCCGATTTGATTGACCTTGATGAGCACACTATTGGCGATGTGCTCATCGACGCCACGCTGCAATCGTTTTACATTCGTTACAAAAAGATCGTCACCCACGAGTTGCACGCGAGACCCCAATGCTTTGGTGAGTGAAGACCACCCGGACCAGTCGTCTTCTGCCATTCCGTCTTCGATCGAAACGATCGGATATTTGTTAACGAGCGTTGTCCACCAAGCAACCAATTGATCGCTGGTGAAAATCTGACCTTCGCCAGCTAAGTGATATTTGCCATCTTTGTAAAGTTCGCTCATTGCCGGATCGAGCGCTATGGCGATATCGATGCCCGGCTTGAAACCCGCTGCCTCTATTGCATCTACCAAAATTGCAATCGCATCTTCGTTGCTTGCAAGGTTTGGCGCGAAACCGCCTTCATCACCAACTGCTGTAGCGAGTTTGCGATCGTGCAATAACGATTTGAGCGTGTGATACGTCTCAACACCCCAGCGCAACCCTTCAGAAAAATTTTCTGCTCCAATAGGCATGATCATGAACTCTTGAAGGTCAACGTTGTTGTCCGCATGCACGCCGCCATTGAGTACATTCATCATCGGCACCGGTAGAACGCACGCAGAGTCGCCACCTATCGACTCAAACAACGGCAATTTGCGTTCAGCTGCCGACGCATGAGCGGTAGCCAAACTTGCGCCGAGTATTGCATTGGCGCCAAGTCGAGATTTGTTTGGAGTGCCATCAAGTTCGCACAACGTGTTGTCGATAGCTGCCTGATTGCTTGCGTCGCTGCCAACCAGTGCTTTTGAAATCTCACTATTTACGTTGGCAACTGCCTTGAGCACACCCTTGCCCTTAAAGCGATTGCCGCCATCGCGAAGCTCGGTTGCTTCATGTGCACCAGTGGATGCACCGGAAGGAACAATCGCTCGACCAGTTGCGCCCGATGCAAGTGCCACATCTACCTCGACGGTTGGGTTGCCTCGCGAATCTAAAACCTCGCGTGCCGAGACGTGACTGATCTTGCTCATGATGTGATCTTATTGTTTTTTGACTTCGTCCCACAAAGCATCAAGTTGCTCAAGTGGTGCATTGGCGAGATCAATGTCTCGTGAGAGCGCTAGTTGTTCGACCTGCTCGAAGCGATGGCGAAATTTTTCACTTGCACCGCGCAGCGCTTGCTCGGCATCGTGGCCAAGGTGTCGCGACAGATTGACCACGCTAAACAGCAAGTCACCCAACTCCATTCGTATCGTGTCGGGGTCGCTGTTGAGTGCAACTGCTTGACGAATCTCTGCGGACTCTTCAATAATTTTTTCAAATGCTCCATCGGAATTGGGCCAGTCGAAACCAACATCTGCTGCCCGTTTTTGAATTTTGGTGGCGTATTGGAGCGAGGGTCCAGACTTCGCAACACCAGTAAATGTTGATGCAGCGCTATCAACCGACTTTTTCTCTGCGCGCTTCACTTCGTCCCACGTCTGCACTACATCGCTTGCGCTATTTGCTACAACATTTCCGAACACGTGCGGATGGCGACGCACGAGTTTGTCGTGAATAGATCGCGCTACATCGGCCAGACTGAAACGACCCTGCTGTTCGGCAATTGTCGCGTGAAACTCGACTTGGTAGAGCAGGTCGCCGAGTTCTTCAATCAACGCCTCATCCGAAGCTGGATCGTTTGCATCGAGCGCTTCAATTGCATCAACAACTTCGTAAGTCTCTTCAATCAGATGTTTAATCAGCGAGTCATGGGTTTGCTCGCGATCCCACGGGCACTGCTCGCGCAATGTGCGGGCCAATTGATGTAGTCGAGCGAGTTCGCCCGCCACTGGCTCGGCCATTTGTGCGATGTACAAAGTGGTGAGGTGGTCGGCTGGCAAAACGCGATCAAGTTCTTGCCATGTGGTGTGCTCAACTCGTTGATCGGGCAATCCGAGATGATGCAGTAACACGACTGGTTCATTGCCGTTTGCAGATTCGTGAGACAACTTGACATCTGAGAGCACCCAATCAGCGTGCACCTGAGCGACAAGAAGTGGACCGCGTTCTCCAGATGCTTCGAGTGCAAATCGATGACCGTCTATGAGACGCACGCCCGCATTCACCGGGTCGATACCGAGAGCTTCCCACGCAAGATCCAAAAAACTTAAAGCTGGCAGTACTTGCACCTCAACTCGCGAGTCGGCACGCAACTGCGCCACGCTCGATTCGAGAATAAGCGGCGAACCTGGCACCGCATACAACACCTCGCCACACTCGAGGGCTGCAGTTACAACCGCTTCGGTGATCGCGCGGTAAACGTCTTCAAAGGTTGGAAGCGTGTCGTACAGCGAGTCAAAACTTGTTGCTCTCGGCATCAAGTCGGCGGTCGGGTGCCGCTTGGTGCGTACAAATTGTACGTCGATTCGTTCGATTGCTTCGAGGGTTGCCTGCGTGACGGTATTGCGTGGCCCCGGGCCAAGGCCAACGATCACAACTCGAGCGGTCATGACTTGTTGATCTTGCTCGATTTAGTTAGCGACAATTTTGTTGGTGGCCGCATCAAAGTGACCGTACTGCGAACCAACGGTGACTTTGCTCGTGGCAAGCAACCCAACAACCAGCATTTGTCCCGGTGTTTTTGCCAAGAGAGCGTTGAGCGAAAGCGTGATGTCGGCATATGGCCGGGACAAGATCACGTGGTAACCAAAACTGCTCTTGACAGGGCCGAAAGGTACACCAGGTTTTGCAAGCAGTGCGCCAGCAGTAAAACCGGCATCAAACTGTGCCTGATAATCACTGAGCAACAAGCAGTCACCATCGGCGCTTCCTAGTACACCACCTGTTTCGCCAGCGTTCGGCTCGATCGAATATTCTCCTGCCAACTTTTTGAAGTCCCCACCATCTTGAAGGAGTTTTAAGACCTTGTCGGCAGTTACCGATTCTTTGACAAGAATGTGTTGTACACACAATGCGCCAAGTGATGCAGGTGCTTTTTCGTACATTGCGGCAACTTCTTTTTCTGCCGGTGCTTTAATCCGAGCAAGCGCCAAGTCCTCTGCATTCATCGACAAGATGAGATCTTTTAAGTCTGGTCCCAACGCATCAAAGTTGGGGTCCTGTTGCATCTGGGCAAGTACCTCATCATCATCTGCCTGTGTGACTGCCTCGTTGTATTGCTTGACAATCTGGCTGGTCGCAACACCACGCAACATTGCACCGAGTACTGAACGGGCGACATCTCCTGTGGCGCGACCATTCTCAAGGGTAATTTGCTCGGCCTCGGCTAACTGAAGAATCGCTTTGTCAAACCTTTCAACCGAAACATTGTCGCCATTGAGTGAGACGGCGTTATTGGCTACCGGCGAAGATCCGCAACCTGTAGTAACAAGAACCAACGAAACGAGCATGGTTGCAAGCGCTATTGAACGACGAAAATGGTAGGCGCGAAGGGTGTTTGCGGCGATTGACATCTGGTAGAGCCTAGTTGGCTGGTTCGACAAGTTCTTGGAGGAAACCAACAAGAAATGTAACCGTCATATCGTCGTCGAGTTTTGAATTCGTTGCTCGTGGCAATGTGATGACGAGCTGTTTGATCTTCTCATTCCAGTCTGGGCTTTTGGCAATGCGTTGCAAGCGCATAACTTCACTTGCCTTAAGCGAGATGGGCAACATACGCGCACGTCCGTCGGCGACCACCAACTCACGCAAACCGAGTCGATGACATTCTGCACGCAACAGACCCACGTTGATAAGCGCTAGAGCGGGTTGTGGCAGTGGACCATAACGGTCGAGCCATTCGCTGCGAATGTCTTCCACGTCTGCAACCGAAGTTACGGATGCGAGTCGGCGGTACGCATCCAAACGTGACTCTTCTTTGGTGACATAGTCGGTTGGCAGAAAAGCGTTGGTTGGCACGTCGAGTTTGAGCTCTGGAACAACAGGCGGAACTTCCTCACCTTTCATCTCGGCAACGGCTTCAGTGACGAGTTGGCAATAAAGGTCGTAGCCAACTGCCGCGATGTGTCCGCTCTGAGCTTCGCCAAGCAAGTTTCCCGCGCCACGAATCTCGAGATCACGCATTGCAATTTTGAATCCGCTGCCAAGTTCTGTTGCTTCTCCAATTGTTTTTAGTCGTTCATACGCATCTTCCGAAAGCACGCGATCTCGGGGATGAAAGAGATATGCGTATGCGCGCGAACCGCTGCGACCAACACGGCCGCGCAATTGATGCAACTGACCTAGGCCCAATAAGTCTGCACGCTCGACCACCAGGGTATTGACCGTTGGCATATCGATGCCACTCTCAATGATGGTCGTACACACGAGTACGTCGTATTTACCTTCCCAAAAATCGATCACAGTCTGTTCGAGTAATGCCTCGTCCATCTGGCCGTGTGCAACCGCAATGCGAGCCTCAGGAACCAATTCGCGTAATTCGCGCGCACGGTCTTCAATTGACTGCACGCGATTGTGCACCCAGAAAACTTGGCCATCGCGCAGAAGTTCGCGTCGAATTGCTTCTGTTGCAACTCGCTCATCTTGTTCTCCGACAAATGTGAGGATTGGTTGCCTGTCGGCAGGTGGTGTTTGTAATAGCGACAGGTCGCGGATACCCACAAGGCTCATTTCGAGTGTGCGGGGGATCGGGGTTGCAGTAAGTGTGAGCACATCCACATTTGTTTTGAGCTGCTTCATTGCTTCTTTATGAGTGACTCCGAAGCGTTGTTCTTCGTCTACAACCAAGAGACCGAGGTCTTTGAACTTGATGTTGTCTTGCAACAAACGGTGTGTGCCGATGACGCAATCAATTTCTCCTGTTGCGAGACCAGCGATAACTTTTTTGGCTTGCGCAGCAGTAAGGAATCGCGAAATGACCTCGACGCGAATTGGGTAACCAGCAAAGCGGTCACTAAATGTGTTGCCGTGTTGAGAAGCAAGCAGTGTTGTCGGAACAAGGATTGCAACCTGTTTGCCGTCTTGCACACACTTGAATGCTGCACGCACTGCGACTTCGGTTTTACCAAAACCAACATCACCACATACGAGCCGATCCATTGGCACACTTCGTTCCATATCTGCTTTAACGAGTTCAATAGCGGTTCGCTGATCGGGTGTTTCAACATAGGGGAAGGCGCTTTCCATTTCGTGCTGCCACGGCGTGTCTTGAGAGAAAGCATGACCAATGGCATTAACTCTGCGCTGATAGAGCACCACGAGTTCTTGCGCGATTTCTCGAACCGCTGAACGAACTCGTTGTTTTGACCTTGCAAAGTCGCTGCCACCAAGTCGGTGCAGGGTTGGTTTGTCTCCGCCTATGTATTGGCGCACTCCGTCAATGTGATCGGTTGGTACATACAACTTGTCGCCATCTTTGTAGGCAAGCAACAAATAGTCACGCTCAGATCCGCTGATCTGACGCTTGACCATTCCCTCATAACGACCAACACCGTGGTAGTGGTGCACCACATAGTCGCCCGGTTTGAGGTCTTGGAACACTGAAACGGTGTCGCGCTTGTTTGATTTTGCACGTGGTTGTCGGTGCATGCGCCGACGCCCGGTGAGGTCTGCTTCGGCAATGATCGATAGTTTGCAATTTGGCAGCGACATGCCGTAATGCAGTGGCGCCACAATTACGTCTACCGTCACGCCTTCTTGCGAGAAAACTTCTCTCAGTCGATCGGCAGAGCCAGCACCTTCAGCGGCAATAACAATCGTCCATTTATCGGACAACAACTGTTGAACGCGCTTAGCCGTTGCCTGCGCATCGCCAGTGATTGGGCCCCAACCTGTGGATTGCACCGAAGGAGCATCGATTGTCTCGGCTGGAAGCGATAACGAAGTAGCTCTCAATGTTGTCGTGGAGCCAAGCAGCCTGTCGATCTCGGCGTGAAGGCGAGGAAATGTTTTTTCGGCATCGCGAGCCCACGTGGATGCAAGTGCTCGAGCAAGGTCGTCTTCTTCTGCGAGAAGATCGTGTGCGCGGTCGCGCATGCGTCGAGGTTCGACCAACATAAGTTCGCAGTCGTCTGGCAACACATCGGTGAGTAGCAAATCTTTTTCAATCAACCATGGCAACCAACTTTCCATGCCATCGAAGTTGCTGCCGTCTGCCAATCGGTCCCAATGTTCGCGACCCCACGATTCGGTCGCAACTAATGAGCGCGCGCGGCTCATGACCATCTCGTCAAGTTGTAACTCGCGTGCCGCGAAAATAACTGCTTCGCTCAGCGGTTCGGTAGAACGTTGATCGTTGACATTGAACGAAGTGAGTCTGTCTACTTCGTCACCCCATAAGTCGATGCGCACAGGCGTATTGGACGTGCTCGGGAAAATGTCGATGATCGAACCACGACGTGCAATTTCGCCACGATGCTCGACGAGTTCTTCACGCCGATAACCGCCGTTGACGAGTTGCTTGAGCAATTCGTCGGCATCGAGTTCGTCGCCAGGACGAACGATGATCGGTTCAAAAGTGGTGGCATTTGGGCCAAGTTTTTGCAGCAGTGCTCGCACCGAGCCAACGACCACGCGCGGACGATCATCGGCACGCATGCGCCACAGCACTTCCATTCGCCGACCCATAGTTTCGACACTCGGGCTTACACGCTCGAACGGCAATGTCTCCCACGCTGGAAACAACAATGCGTTTTGTGGACCCAGAAACTGCACGAGATCGTCGTGCAATTGCTGCGCACCCGTGCCGGTGGGAGTTGCAACAATCAGGGTTGTTTCGGGTGCACGAGTACTCAATGCGCTGATGATGAGTGCGCGCGCATTTTCTGCCACGGCGAGTACAGAGTTTTTGCCGCCAATTTCGCCAAGCGCTGGCTCGTGTGCTGCGCTTCCAAGAAGATCAGAAAGTTGCATGGATTTGAGTCAGTGATTAAGCGTTGACTAACGCGCGTTGATCTGTTGCATGGCAGCTTGCGCGCCTTGTTCGACAATCAGAACAACTGCTTCTGCGGCAGTTACAACTGCAATGTCAAGCACTTGGCGCTCATTTTGTGGCACTCGAGACAAAACATGATCGGCACCTTCATCTTTGGAACTTGGTTTGCCGACGCCGATGCGTACGCGCACAAACTCTTGAGTCTTGAGATGCGTTGAGATCGAACGAAGGCCGTTGTGTCCGGCCAACCCACCACCGATCTTGATGCGCACCACACCAGGCTCTAGATCGAGTTCATCATGCACGATAATGATGCGACTCGGTTCGTCGATTCCGTATCGCAATGCGAGAGGGCCAACCGCGTTACCGCTGTCGTTCATAAATGTTGTTGGTGTCGCGAGTAGCAGGTGAGTGTCGCCCGAATGCACTTCGGCAACAAGCGCACGGTCACGCGCTGATTTGAGTGCAACTGAATATTTTTTGGCTAACTGATCTATGACATCGAAACCGACGTTGTGCCGTGTGCCTGCATATTCGCGACCAGGATTACCAACGCCGACAATGAGTGCATTGAAGGGAGTGCCTCGCCGCTCGGGCCGCTTATTGCGACCGAACAGCGCCATAAAAACTAGGAGGCGGCTGGCTTGTCGTCGCCAGCGGCAGGTGCTCCAGCAGCAGTTTCGCCAGCATCATCGTCAGTAGGTGCGACGACAGTCTTTTCGGCTTCAGCCTTTGTGGTCAACACAGTGACAATCACCATGTCTTCGTCGAGAACCGCGGTTACACCCTTTGGCAATTTGATATCGCCCATGCGGATGACGTCGTTCATTTTCATGTTGGTGACGTCAATAATAATTTCGTTTGGAATGTTGTCGGCTGATGCCCGCACTTCGATGCGGTCAACAGCAGCATCCACGAGTCCGCCTTCTGCAAGTACTGCTTTGGCAGTACCAGTCAAGTGAACAGGTACCGACATGGTGATTTCTTCCGACAAGTTGATCTGCATGAAGTCGATATGGCTGACCGTGCGCTTTACTGGATCGCGCTGCAACTCTTTGACAATTGCTGGGTACTTCTTGTCGTCAACTTGTAACTCAAGAATGGTGTTGGCGCCTGCAGGGCCCGACAAGGCAATGCGGAGATCGCGACGACCGACAGTGAACAATATTGGTGTCATGCCGTGGCCGTAAATGACGGCTGGGATGTTCTCGGCATTGCGAAGGCGGCGAGATTCTGGGCTACCTGTTGTGCGGCCGGTCTTGGTGATCAATACTGTTGTCATATAAAAACTCCGAAGTTAGAACGGCTGGTCAGTGTATAGCCGTAAAAGGCTAATTGGATCAGGTGATTACGGGTGATTACGAGCGATTACGACTGGTTTTCACCGTCGAACAGGTCGCTCACTGAGGTCTCGTCGAAGATCGCTGCGAGGGCATCAGCCAAGATCTTGGCCACTGAAAGAACCTCAATTTTGGCGATCTGCTTTTCCTTTGGCAATGGCAGCGTGTTAGTGAGCACCACACGGCTAATCACCGATTTTTCGAGGCGCTCGATAGCTGGTCCGGAAAGTACGCCATGAGTAGCCATGGCCCACACTTCGGTTGCGCCGCGGGCCATCAATAAGTCGGCGGCACTCACGATGGTGCCACCAGTGTCAATCATGTCGTCGGCCAAGATGCACAAGCGACCTTCAACTTCACCGATGACTTCTTTTGCCACTGCAACGTTGGTGGTGTTTTTTGGACGACGCTTGTTGATGAATGCAACGTCGGCGTTCATGTCTGCAAGATGTTGTGCAAAACGCTCGGCAACTTTTACGCGACCAGCATCAGGCGACACGATCACAACTTCGTTGCGCGCATGTTGGCGCACATATTTTTCGAGCACTGGCATTGCGGTGAGGTGGTCAACAGGTCCTTCAAAGAAACCCTGAATCTGACCGCTGTGTAAGTCAATCGAGACCATGCGCTTTGCGCCAGCAGCTTTAAAGAGGTCGGCGATCAAGCGAGCAGTAATAGGCTCGCGACCATCTGATTTACGGTCTTGGCGTGCGTAACCATAAAACGGACACACTGCGGTGACGCGCTTGGCCGACGCACGATATGCGGCGTCAATCATGATCAGCTGTTCCATGATCGAGTCGTTAATGCTGCGACCTTCAGTTGAACAATGTGTTTGCATGATGAACACATCACCACCGCGAACACTCTCACCAAAGCGTGGACGCAACTCGCCGTTTGCAAACTCGACAATATTGGCATCGCCCAACTGCACTTCGAGGTGCGCTGCAACTTCTTGGGCAAGCACAGGGTGGGTGCGACCCGAGTAGAGAGCCATACGTTTTGTGGTGACTTTGTCAATCGTCTTGTTCATGGGTCTCTCTTACTGGCGATGAGGTTTTGTAACTGTTTTGACCAGTGTAGAACGAACACGTTGCTGGCAAAAATGCCACCACTACTTTCGAGTTCCGGGGAGAGGACTCGAACCCCTATATACGGGACCAAAACCCGTTGTCCTGCCATTGAACGACCCCGGAGCGACGGGTACACGATACTCACTCAAATTGTAGATTTTGCTTCAGTTGCCGATAGCGTGTCACGCGTTATGGGATCACTTGTAAAACGCCGCCGTAAGCGGATGCGCAAAAAGAAGCACAAGAAGATGCTTCGTCGTACCCGCCACCAGCGCCGCAAGTAATTTCATCATCGCTGGCCCGGACCGATGGTCCGACTAGCGAGTCTGTGTTACTACAACAGTTGCTTTTGGTAGGTCTTTTGCCAATTCCAAAAACGCTCCGTCGAGCCACCAGGTAGCCCCACTGCCTGCTAAAACCGGGGCTTGACCACAAGCTTGGGCGATTTTGTCTTGCCACTCAAGCAATCTCGGCTCGATAACGAGTGCGGCTTGCTGCAGATCATTTTGATCGCTCATGGTGTTGATGCCCGCCCTTGCTAGGTCGTCCCATGCTCGATAAACGGCTGGTGTCGAAACCCCAAATGGGGGAATGACCAATGTAATTTTGCGCTGTACTGGCGGCAGAGTTTCGATTAATTCGCCAATGCCGCGCACCCGCGCACGACCACCGATCATGCAAAACGGAATATCGGCACCGAGTCGCGATGCTGCCTCGAGATCGGTAAAGCCAGCCCAATTGAGAATGGCCGCAGCATCGGCAGAGCCACCACCAAGCCCACCACCACTTGGAATATTTTTTTCGATGTGCACGCGCGCGCTACGACCTGCAAGTGACAATGCGCGACGCACCAAGTTACTCGAGTCGGTTGAAATTCCGCTGCTAAACGGCCCTTCGAAGTTGAGTCCATCTTCGTTGGGGGTTATGCATACTTTGTCGACCAAGTCGAGCGTGACCATCTCGGCGTCAATGAGATGAAATCCGTCTTCGCGCACACCTGTAACGCGCAGGCTCAACGTAAGTTTTGCTGGAGCATCAATCATTATCGACGAGTTGTCGGATGTTTTGCTATGCGTGTTCATTTGCCCGCCAACTTTTCTTGCTGTGCAATACACAATCGACCCCATGCATGAACATCGAGTTCTTCTGCGCGGGCTTCGGGCGACACATCGGCACGGGTAAATGTTTCAGGTGCGATGATGCCAGCTAAAACTCGGCGAAGCATTTTACGACGTTGGCCAAAACCGGTGCGAACGAGTGTGAAAAATTGTGTTGGATCAACATCGGGCACTGCGGGTGATGTGCGGCGTTTGATGTCGACGAGAGCCGAAGCGACATTTGGTTTAGGAAAAAATACTGATGCCGGTACATCGCCAACAATTGAAGAGGTTGCCCAGTACGCAATCTTGACGCTGACTGCCCCGTAAGCGGGGGTGCGCACTGCTGCGACAAATCGTTCTGCAACTTCTTTTTGCACCATCACCAACATGTGGTCGACAGCCGGAGCACCATCAAGCAGGTCGGCAACGAGCGGTGTGGCCACGTTGTAGGGCAAGTTTGCAACCACATGCCAGTGTTGGCTGCGCGCCTGCAGCGGTGTCCAATCCAACAACAGCGCATCACCGTGGATGACCTCGACATTTGGCAGGTGGTCTACGACGCTGCGCAACACTTCGACAACACCGTTATCTATTTCGATTGCGACGATAGTCGCGCCAGTTTCGGCAAGTGCAAGAGTGAGCGAACCAAGTCCAGCACCAATTTCGAGTACAAAGTCGCCTGGTCCTACGCCCGCAAGTCGCGCGATGCGGCGCACGGTGTTTGCGTCAACTACAAAGTTTTGACCAAACGCTCGACGCGGTGACAAACCATGGGCGGCAAGTAACTCGGAGATGTCGTTTCGGGTGTGCGTCACCAGGAAATCTTTACAGGAATAGGTGAGTCGATCAGGTCGGCGAGTTTGATGAATACCGAAGTGTGCAAAATAACCGTGACACCGTTCGGCACAAGCAGGCTGAATACATTGGTGCAGGTAATACTGCGGCCATTATTGATATTGGTAACAGTGACAACTCGACCAATTGGCGCCTCAATGCTGTAGCAAACGGCCGTTTCTGTATAACCCAAGTTGCTGTATGCAGCAGTGCCAGTTATGACATCGGTTTGCGTTGCAGGGTACGCAATAGCAGCAGACCCAGTCGGTGCGAGTGGTGCTGGGCCACCGAGAATGACGGCTGCGGGAATCTCGGTCTCGTCAATTGGTGGAATAGTCGTGGCAATCGTGACTGTGGTTGTAACTGCATCACTTGAGCTGCTATTAAAACCCCGCACCCCAAACATGATGATCAGTGTGATCGCGGTGAGCACCGCGATGCGTCTCCGCTCAAAAACTGACAGAACCACCTAAAACACGCTACGGAGCAATGCCGGGAAACGCAAGGCGTGCATTGCGAGTCGTTGTTTGTGCAAGTTGGGCAACGGGCTCACTTCGCAAGTCGGCAATAAAGGTACCTACGGTTGGCACAAGCGAAGGCTGATTTGGTCTGCCGCGATGAGGCACCGGTGCAAGAAATGGGGCGTCGGTCTCGAGCAACATATTTTCTGGTGGACACCACAACGCAGCCTCTCGCACATCGTTCGCAGTCTTAAACGTGACGATTCCAGAAAAAGATAGATACGCGCCGCGCTTCACACACTCGCGGGCCTCGTTCTCGCCGCCAGTGAAACAGTGAAATATCGTGCGCTCGGGTACGCCAACGCTGTCGAGTACATCGAACGTGTCTGCCCATGCTTCGCGCGTGTGAATCACAAGCGGCAAGTTGTGTTTGTTGGCTAGTTCTATTTGTGCAGCAAACACATCGCGTTGCACATCGCGATCTGAATGATCGTAGAAAAAGTCCAGACCACATTCACCGATTCCAACCACTCGTGGCGCATCGACAAATGGCAACACGGTGTCGAGACCGAGCTTGGCATCATGAGGGTGAAGCCCAACGGTTGCCCACACGTCGTTATGAAGTGCTGCGATCGCGATTGCTTGTTGCGTCGTGGTGGCGTCGGTGCCAATCACGATCATTGTTGTTACACCGGCTTCACGCGCGGCTTGTAATGCTCCGTTTGCACCACCCGGAATAGTTTCTTCATACACATGGCAGTGTGTGTCGACCCACTCAATTGGTTGCATGGTTTGACTCGTCATGCAGTTTTGCGTGGGAAAAGCGGATCGCCCTTCACAACTGTGACGCCACCGGGATACTGGCCCCACTTGGTGTCAGCATCGATACGCAAATCGGTGATCGAGCCCTTGAGGCCAATGCGGCTCCAGATTTCTTGGGTGCTCGTTGGCAAAGCGGGGTTAGCCAAGATCGTGACAATACGGAGTGCCTCAAGAGCATCGCCCATCACGCGGTCAACTGCTTCGCCAACTTCCATTTTCCACGGCTCGTTGTTTTCGAGATGTGAGTTTGTTGCACGAATCAAGTTCCATGTTGCTTCGAGCGCCTTGCTCGGCTGCACTTGTGCCCATGCGTCTTTGGTTTCGCTCACTGCGGTTGCAGCAATTTGTGCGAGAGGACTGTCGAGCGTTGGTTTTGGGCCAAGGCCACCACATTTCTTTTCGACAACTGTGGCAATGCGGGCAGCTAAGTTGCCAAGATTGTTGGCAAGATCAGAGTTGTATCGGCTGATCAGGCCTTCGTATGTGAAGTCTCCGTCATTGCCGTACGCGGTGTCTGCAAGCACGTAATAACGAAAGCCGTCTACGCCGATGTCGTCGATGAGGTCGAGTGGGTTGACAACGTTTCCAGTTGTCTTACTCATCTTTTCGCCACCAACGAGCAGCCAACCGCCAACTGCCCAACCTTTTGGTGGCTCGATGCCTGCAGACATCAGCATTGCTGGCCAATACACACAGTGAAAGCGAATGATGTCTTTGCCGATGAAGTGGTAATCGACAGGCCATCTTTCGGTAAACGCTGTTTCGTCTGTGCCGTAACCAAGTGCAGTGATGTAGTTGGCTAGGGCGTCAAACCACACGTACGCCACATGCGATTTGTCCCATGGAAGTGGAATACCCCATGTGAGAGTTTTGCGACTGATCGAGAAATCGTTGAGTCCACCTTTGATGAAACCGATTACTTCATTCATGCGGAAGCCAGGTGTGATGGCTTGCGGGTGATCGGCGTACCACTTGAGCAAACGGTCTTCAAAACGCGACAAGCGGAAAAAGTAATTTTCTTCTTCTACATATGTGGTTTTGGTGTGATGAATAGGGCAGTTGCCATTTTCTAATTCGTCTTCGAGAAAGTAGGCCTCACATGCAACGCAGTATTGGCCTTGATACACGTCTGACTCAATGTCGCCGGCGTCGTAGCAAGCTTGCAGTAGTTTTTGTACACCAACGGCATGACGCTTTTCGGTTGTACGAATGAAGTCGTCATGGGTGATGTTGAGTCGCTGCCAGGCTTGTTCAAAAAGGGGTGCGATTGAGTCGGCGAATGCTTGAGGAGTCACTCCCTGTGCGTCTGCTGCTTGCTGAATCTTGAGACCGTGTTCGTCGGTGCCGGTGAGCAAATGCACGTCGTCACCCAGCAACCTGTGCCAGCGCGAAACCGCGTCGGCGATGATCGTGGTGTAAGCGTGACCAAGGTGCGGCTGGGCATTCACATAATAAATAGGTGTCGTCGAACTGAACTTTGTCACGGCTCCACACTAATAGTCTAAACGAGATGACATTTGCCTTTGATTTAGCAACTGCAGTGCACGAACAACAAAACGGTGACTATTTAGGAGTCGTGCACGAAGGATGGGACATTCGAGGCAATGCAAACGGTGGATATGTGATGGCACTAGTTGCATCAGCGATGCGCAACACTTCACAACGCCAAGACCCGATCTCGGTGACAGCACATTATTTGGCGCCGTTGCCGCCAGGAGAAGTGCACATTGCGACAGAGGTGGTGAAGCGAGGCAAAACGTTTTGCACGGTCTCTGCTTCGATGCGACAAAGTGGGCGAGAAGCGGCGCGAGTGATTGGTGCTTTTGGTGAAGCGGCCGGTCGCGATGAAGTATCTACGTCTCTTTTTCACGTAGACATTGCGCCACCACAATTGCCGCCAATGACCGAATGTTCGCGAAGATCATCTTCTGGCCCAGGTTTCAGCATGGGGCTGATGGACAATCTTGATATCTGGCTTCATCCAGACGACACCGGTTTTGCGCGCGGAGAACAAAGTGGAAAAACCATTGTGCGTGGTTGGGTCAACTTTGCAGACAACCGCCCGATCGACACATTGTCTTTGCTGCTCATTGCAGATGCATTTCCACCACCTGTATTTCAAATCATGACCGTGGCTGGCTGGGTGCCAACTGTTGAACTCACTGTGCACGTGCGTGCAACACCTGCACCAGGCCCATTGCGTTGCGTGTTTAGTGCGCACGTAGTGCAAGGTGGAATGTTTGAAGAAGATGGTGAGATCTGGGATTCAACCGACACTCTTGTGGCGCAATCGCGACAGATTGGCCTCGTGCCAAAACAGTAATTATTTGAGCATTAAGGCAAGTTCGTACACGTGTCGTTTTTGAATGCCGTACTTAGCAGCGACCTTGGCAGCAGCATCTTTTTTGCTCGAACCATTCTTGAGTTCGTCGCGCAATGCATCATTAATTTCTTCGTCAGTTGGCGGCGCTGGAGGCTTCGCACCTTCGAG
>DFDK01000033.1:47041-48021 GCA_002367695.1 Acidimicrobium sp. UBA3029
AAGGTGCCGCGCCACATTTCTTCGTGCAGTTTGGTGAGTTCACGCGCAAGTACAACTCTGCGCATTGCGCCGCATGCAGTTTCGAGATCGTCAAGTGTTTTTTCTAGACGGTGTGGTGCTTCATACAACACGACCGTGCGCATCTCGGTGGCTATTTCGTCGATTTGTCGACTGCGGTCGCTGCCACTACGTGGCAAGAAACCCTCAAAGACAAATCGCGCAGTTGGCAAACCGCTGATCACGAGTGCCATTGTGAGAGCGGATGGCCCGGGAATTGCCGAAACGGTGATGCCTGCGTTTAGTGCTGCCTTGACGAGTCGTTCGCCCGGGTCACTGATACCTGGCGTACCGGCATCGCTTACCAGTGCGACATCGGTGTTGTCTAGCAACAGCGCAACTACGCGCTCGCATGCATCGTGCTCAGTGTGTTCGTTAATGACGATGTATTTTTTACCTGACAGACCAAGATGTTGCAACAACAAACCAGTGCGTCGAGTGTCTTCGCAACAAACAACAGTTACAGAACCAAGTGTGTCAATGGCTCGCTGCGACATGTCGCTGAGGTTGCCGATTGGTGTGGCAACAAGTGTGAGCGTGCCACTCATGCGCTGCGCACTTCAATTAAGTCGCCAACACGTACGCCAAATCGTTCAATCGATCCGGATGGCAGCTCGACAATTGTTTTTGATCGCCGGACGGGTGCTGCAACGCGCATTGGCTCGAGGTGTTCAGTTTTTACGACCAATCCAGTGGCATCTAGGTACAGCACATCTATTGCGAACTTCATGCCGATTGTATGAATCCATTTGCACGGCGAAATAACAAGTGCAGAATCAATACTGGTATGACCGATAAGACCACGCCGACGCGACTTTGCAGTGTTGGCAATATCTGCACTTGCAAGCACCTTGCCATCACACATCAGCCAAGCTGGAGAAAGCGGCTGAGTCTTCATATTGATAAGCGTATTACCAACTGGC
>DFDK01000033.1:48233-55294 GCA_002367695.1 Acidimicrobium sp. UBA3029
CGCTTGTACTAACTATTGTGTCGAATTTCTAGGGTGTCGCCGTCGCAGACTTCGTAATCTTTGCCTTCAACGCGAATCTTGCCAAGTTCTTTTGCCTTGTTCCACGAACCAATGGCGAGCAACTCATCCCACGCAATCACGTCGGCTCGAATAAAACCGCGCTGCAAGTCGGAGTGAATTTTGCCTGCACACTCTGGTGCTTTTGCTCCTGCATTAAAGGTCCATGCACGAGTTTCTTTTTCGCCAGTTGTGAAATATGTGCGAAGTCCAAGCAGGTGATACGCAGAGCGCACCATTCGTGGCAGCGCACCTTCGCCTAGGCCTAGCGCTTCAAGCATTTCAATTCGGTCTTGGCCAGTCAACTGAGCGGCCTCTGCTTCGAGTTGCACACTCATACCAAGTACTTCGACGGTGCTTGCACTTGCGCTACCCGGTGGCGCCAACTCTGCGCGCACAAGAGCTTCCATCTCGGGAATCGTGTCGAGTTTGTCTTCTGCAACGTTGACTACAGCGAGCACGCGGCGTGTGGTCAGTAAAAAGTGTGGGGCAAGCAACAAGCGATCATCTTCAGAAATGCCGGCGCGATACAACGGGCGGCCTTCGGCCAAGTGAACTTGAGCGCGCTCGAGCGCTTCCATTTCTTCGGTGACACTCTTATCCATGCGTGCAGCTTTTTGTGTGCGCGACAAACGAGTCTCAACTGTTTCAAGATCGGCGAGTGCTAACTCAATTTCGACAACGCGCAAGTGCTCGAGCGGGTCTGATGGGCCCGGTATGTCGTCATCTTCAAAGGCGCGTAATACAAAAACGATTGCATCGACTTCGCGAATGTTGGCGAGAAACTTGTTGCCCAAACCTTCGCCCTTACTCGCGCCCTCAACGAGACCGCCGATGTCAACAACTTCAACAGTTGCGTAAACGGTGTTGTGGGTTTTGGACATTTCGGCAAGTGCCTCAAGTCGAGGGTCGAGGACTTTTGCTACACCGACGTTTGGGTCTTTGGTTGCAAACGGATAGGGGGCTGCAAGAGCGGCACCGTTGGTGAGTGCGTTATAAAGGGATGACTTGCCTGCGTTGGGCAAGCCGACAAGGCCAAAGCGTTCCATGAGAACTAGTTACGCTACCTGTAGCCCCACTGTTGCATGGGCCATAGGAATTGTTACTATGACGGTAGTGTTAATTATCCACCACTGAAAAGGTGCTCAAACTTATGACCAGTTTTGATCTCGATCTCACCAAATACTCACTCGGCTGGAGCGATGAGGCTGAGTATGCCTTTACGCCCGAAAAGGGCCTCAACAAGTCAGTGATCGAACAGATTTCGTGGTGGAAAGGTGAACCAAAGTGGATGCGCGATTTGCGTCTGCGTTCCCTCACCACATTTGAAAAGAAGCCGATGGCACCTTGGTTCAACGTCAATATGCCAGACCTCGACTTTCAAGACATCTTTTATTACCTCAAGCCTGCTGCTGCACAGACCGACGAGTGGGACGACTTGCCAGAGCAAATGAAAGCAACCTACGAAAAACTTGGTATCCCTGAAGCAGAGCGCAAGTATCTCGCAGGCGTGACCTCGCAATACGACAGTGAAGTGGTGTATCACCGCAATCGCATCGAACTCGAAGAGCAAGGCATTTTGTTTTGCGATATGGACACTGCGTTGCGTGAATACCCCGACCTGGTCAAGCAGTATTTCGGTTCGGTTATTCCGATGGGTGACAACAAGTTTTCTGCACTCAATACGTCGGTGTGGTCTGGCGGTTCATTTATTTACGTTCCACCAGGCGTCGAGTGTGAGATGCCATTGCAGGCGTACTTCCGCATCAATAGTGATTCGGCTGGCCAGTTTGAGCGCACGTTGATCATTGCTGACGAAGGTTCAAAAGTTCACTACATCGAAGGTTGCTCTGCTCCGGTGTACACCAACAACGCATTGCACTCTGCAGTTGTCGAAATCATTGTGAAGCCAAGTGCTCACGTCACGTACACGACCATTCAAAACTGGTCACCAAACGTGTACAACTTGGTCACCAAGCGCGCACGCGTTGAGACCGAAGGCCACATGGAGTGGATCGACGGCAACATCGGCTCAAAGCTCACTATGAAATACCCAAGCGTGTACTTGATGGGTCCAAAAGCAACGGGCGAAGTGTTGTCGGTGGCCTACGCAGGTGCTGGCCAACATCAAGATGCTGGAGCAAAGATGATCCATGCTGCACCAGAGACTTCTTCAAAGATTGTTTCGAAGTCAATTTCGAAAGATGGTGGCATCACTACCTATCGCGGCCTCGTGCGCATCGAAGAAGGCGCAACAAATTGCAAGAGCCATGTGCAGTGCGATGCACTCATCTTGGACGAACAGTCAGAGAGCAAGACTTTCCCGTACATGGAGGTGGGCGAGCGCGACGCACAGGTTGGTCACGAAGCAACTGTTTCAAAGATTGCTGACGAGCAACTGTTTTATCTCATGAGCCGCGGACTCACACAAGAGCAAGCAATGGGCATGGTTGTGAACGGCTTTATTGAGCCAGTAACACGCACATTGCCTATGGAGTATGCGGTTGAGTGGAGCCGCCTGATTGAGTTGCAAATGGAAGGCTCGGTTGGCTGAGTTTCAGTCACGCCTTAGGTTTATAGACATGGCAATGCGTACGGAATGCAAGCACTTTGAAAGTCGCACGTATTCAACCGGCGACACTGTGCGTAAATGCAATCTCGATCTCGCACCTGATGCCCCATGGCGTTGCCCGGAAGAGTGCGAAAAGTACGACCGTCGCATGGTTGATGTTGCGTGGAAGCGCGGTTCGGTTATTCCGTCTGCAACTCCGGTTGCGCCTGAGAGCCTCGATGACGGCACCGCAGCAGCAATCTTGGACGAGGCAGAGTCGATCATTAATGCAGTATTTGGTGATGTTGTAGCTGACATGAACGACAAGCGAAAAAACAAAAAGAAGCTTCGCGACAAGAAAAACCGAGATAAGAAAGATAAGAAATAAGTAGAAAACTTAAATTATGACTACAACACTTGTACTCCCCACAGTTGAAGAAGAAGTCTGGCGCTATAGCCGCATAGGCGAACTCGACCTTGCAAATTTCCGTAGCGCCACCGCAACTACGACAGTAGAGAACGCCGAGGGTGTTCAACTTGCTGGCGCTGAAGCATCGGCGTTGATGGGTGTAGCAATCACGACTGCGCCAGATGTGTTTGCGCAAATGAATACCGACAATGCTGCCGTTGTGGCACTCAAGGTCGCAAAAGGCAAAGTGCATGCCACCACCGTGGTGATCACGCACACCATTAACGAATCTGGTGTTGTTGTCTACCCACGACTTGTTATCGATGCAGCCGAAAATAGTGAGATCACTGTTGTCGAAAGATTCGTATCTGCAGACAATGTCATGTCACTCGTGGTTCCTGTTGTGGAAATACATGCATCACAGTCGGCACGAGTCACATATTTGGCGATCAACGAGCTTGGCGATAAGACCTGGCAGATCGGCAATCAGGTTGCAGTGGGCGAGCGCGACAGCAATGTGCGCGTGTTTAGCGTGGCACTCGGTGGCGACTATGCGCGTATGCGTGCCGAAGTGCGCCTGGTTGGTCAGGGAGCAAACGCACAGCAAACCGCTTTGTATTTTGCAGACGGCACCCAGATGCACGACTTTCGTACATTGCAGGTGCACGAAGCACCACGCACACGCAGCGACTTATTGTTTAAGGGCGCAGTCAAAGACACTGCCAAAAGCGTGTACACAGGCCTGATCAAGATTTCTGAAAACGCGACGAAGACCGAAGCGTTTCAAACCAATCGCAACCTCACGCTGTCACATGGTGCGTGGGCCGAGAGCGTGCCAAACCTCGAGATCGAGACAAACGATGTCAAGTGCAGCCACGCATCAACGGTTGGTCCAATCGACGACGAACAGCGCTTTTATTTGGAGAGCCGCGGCGTGCCGCCAGAGATTGCAGAACGCTTGGTGGTGTTCGGATTCTTCGACGAGGTCATCGATCGACTTCCAAAATCGGAATTTATTGAGGGCATTCGTGCCAAAGTGATTGCCAAGTTGGGGAGCAACGTATGAGTGCCATCAAAGTTTGTGCGCTCGCCGACATTGCATCGGGTCAGGTTCGTAAGTTCGCGGTCGAAGGCCGCAACATCGCCGTCGTGCGCATCGACGACGACGTGTATGCCATTGGTGACAAGTGCAGCCACGCCGATGTGTCGCTGTCTGAAGGCGAAGTGTTGTGCGACACCAAAGAGCTCGAGTGCATGAAGCACGGCAGTGCATTTAGTTTGGTGAGCGGTATGCCCAACACGCTTCCCGCCATACAATCTGTGCCTGTTTATGCAGCGACTGTTGTCGATGGCAACGTCATGATCACAGTGGAGAGTGCAAAATGACCACGCTCGAGATTCGCGACTTGCATGTGTCGGTTGGCGATACGCAAATTCTTAACGGCATCACGCTCACCATCAAGTCTGGTGAGGTTCATGCAGTGATGGGTCCTAACGGTGCGGGCAAGTCGACACTTTCGGCTGCCATCATGGGCAAGCCTGGTTACACGGTTACTGGTGGGCAGGTGCTGCTCGATGGCAAGGACGTGCTTGCGATGGCAACGTGGGAGCGCGCAGTGGCAGGGTTGCATTTGGTGATGCAGTATCCAACCGAGGTTCCTGGTGTCAAGCTCGATGAAGTGCTGAGCGAAGCGCTCAAGGCTCGTAGTGGTTCGCTTCCAGACCTCACAAAGACAATTGCGACAGAAGCAGCGCGTATCGGTTTTGATACCGAACTTGTGCATCGTGCAGTCAACGTCGATTTCTCTGGTGGCGAAAAGAAGCGCAACGAGACATTGCAACTAGCGGTGCTGCAACCACGTATTGCAATTATTGACGAGCTTGACTCTGGTCTAGACATCGATGCGCTTCGTGATTGTGCTCAACGTGTTGAGGACGCAACGAAAGAGTCGGATTTGGGCGTATTGGTTATTACCCATTACAGCCGCATGTTTGAGCAACTCAAGCCAGACTTTGTACATATTTTGGCAAAGGGTCGCATCGTCAAGAGCGGTGGGCCAGAGTTGGCAGACGATCTCGAACGCGACGGCTACGCCGCTTACTCAGAAGTGGCAAACTAGTAACCCATGACATTGGGTTGGGTCGAAAAAGATAATTCGCTGTATCGCAAATTTGAATTTGCCAATTTCGCCGAAGCATTTGAGTTCATGACCAAAGTTGCGGCAATCGCGCAAGTGCAAGATCATCACCCAGACTGGTCAAATGTTTGGAATGTTGTTGAAATTAATTTATGCAGTCATGATTCTGGTCGCACGGTGACTGCTCGCGACCATCGACTTGCAGATTCGATCAATGCAATCGTGAATGGGAGTGCGGCATGAGTGATATTCATCCAAATGTTGTCAGAGTGATGGAAGCCGCACGTGAACGTGGGCTCGAGATCACCACCAAGCGATTTCCTGAGGGCACCAAGACTGCAGCAGATGCTGCGGCCGCAATTGGCGTGTCGGTTGGCCAGATCGTGAAAAGTCTTGTGTTTGCCGTGGATGGCGAAATCGTGATGGCGTATGTGAGCGGATCGAATCAATTAGACGAAAAGAAGTTGGCGCTTGCCGCTGGTGGCGCAAAGTGTTCGCGCGTTGATGCTGACGCGGTGCGCGCGGCGACCGGTTATCCAATTGGTGGCGTGCCCCCCTTTGGTCACAGCACTCAACTACGTGTGTTCGTTGATCCGGACTTGTTGCAGTACGACGAGGTGTGGGCTGCAGCAGGAACGTGGAATGACAACTTTGGTGCAGCGCCTGCGGACATCGTGCGTGTCGCCGGTGGCGTGGTCACCGACCTGAAGCGCGGCTGAGGCCTTCGCGAAAGTTTTCCAATGTCTTCGAGTAATCAATCAAGGGGAACTCTCGTCTCTGTTGAGAAGCATAGTTAGGCTTTTACTATGAAAATACTTGGATTACTTGGAGGAATGTCCTGGGAGTCTTCCATAGAGTACGAACGACTTATCAACCAGGCTGTTCGCAATCAACTTGGTGGTACCAGTTCAGCAGACCTGATTATTCGGTCGTTCAACTTTTCTGACATTGAGGCCTTACAGTCAGCTGGTAAGTGGGATGAAGCAGGTGCTTTGCTGGCACACGCAGCCAAGAACCTAGAGAAAGCCGGCGCGGAGGCAGTCGTATTGTGCACCAACACGATGCACGTCTTGGCTGATTACATTCAGAGAGAAATCTCAATACCTTTTCTTCATATTGCAGATGCCACCGGGCAAGCCGTTGCGGATAAGCGGCTAAAGAAAGTTCTGCTTCTTGGCACAAAATACACAATGGAAAAAGACTTTTACAAAGGTCGGTTGACTGAAAACTTTGGGCTCGAAGTCATAACTCCAAGCGAGACACAGAGGGATGAAATCCATCGCGTGATATACGAAGAGTTGGTGCGCGGGATCATCAAATCCAGTTCCAGAAGTTATTTCATGGACGTGATTTCCGAGTTCACTGAACTTGGCGTTGAGGGCGTGATTGCAGGTTGCACAGAGATTGAACTTCTTGTCAGAGCAGAAGACCTAGGTGTGGCCTACTTTCCAACCACGTCTCTGCACTCGGCCGCCGCCGCTGAGTTCGCGCTTTCCTGAGTTGGCGCAGAAAGATGGCGTTGAAAGTGATTGTGAACTTCGTGAAGCCAGTAGTCGCCTCTGGTTGCCTAAACCAATAACGGCGTGCCTCCCTTTGGTCACAGCACTCAACTGCGTGTGTTCGTTGATCCGGATTTGTTGCAGTACGACGAAGTGTGGGCGGCAGCGGGAACATGGAACGACAACTTCGGTGCTGCGCCAGCTGACATCGTGCGCGTTGCTGGTGGAGTAGTCACCGATCTAAAGCGCGCCTGATGACGGCTACTTCTTCTTCTGGAATTCGTCTGATGGCTGTGGGGGTCTTCCCGCGTAAAGTTTTCATGCAATGAGACAGATGCGCGTGATCGTAGAACCCTGAGAGATGGGCAATGACTCCAATCGAAAGGTTTGTCCTCAGCAGCATTGAA
>DFDK01000033.1:55619-56883 GCA_002367695.1 Acidimicrobium sp. UBA3029
TCTCTAAGTCTTCGTTGAAGAGTTCGTTCTGAGATGTGTAATTCCATCGCCGTGTCAGCAAGAGTCCACTTTCTTGCGGGGTTTGTCCGAACCAGTTCGCGTACTCGGTTGCTAACTATCCCATCAATGGGGTTTTGATGACCAACGGGTGCCGAGTCCCATCTCAGAAACCATTCAAATCGTTTTGTTCGCGGTGCAAGATGGCTCATTAGTGACGTTGTTTGTTGTTCACGCGGCCAAATGTTTATTCCGGAAAACAGTGTTGCTTTGACTCCGATGCATCCGATTCTTTCGAGCATCCCGACTTGGGCCCCACAGACGAAAAGGCTCTCTGCAGGATCGATGTGTGAATTGTTTGTCGCAATGTGTGTGATGTCAACCCCGTTATGGACCAGTTCAAAGTGTGTTCGATTACCGCGGTGCAACATTGGTTCCACGCGTCTAAAGCGATGAAGTAGATCGATATGGTCAGGGCAGCTTGCTAATGCCTCGAGAATTGGGTGATGTCCGAACTTGCTCAATTTGTACCCGGCGAGAACAGTCGCATTGGGTCCCTCTTCGCGCAAGAGAGTCTGAAGGTTGCGTGTGTGAACTGATTCGGTAGGCGGGGCTGTTGCTGTGAGCTTGTTGTCCAGTTCACTTGAGGTAGACGTTTCTGGCGTGCCACTCAATGCATTTGACACTGCTGTTGCGATCAGTGGACTGACTGTGCGGGAGCGAGATTCCCAAGAATTCATGGCGTGATTTTACAAGAAATACTGCTGTGGTGCTGGTGAAATTGATGAATGAACTTTGAGCAATCACGAATCCTCGTAACTGGCGGAACATCAGGAGTTGGACGGGAGTTGGTGGCACAACTGGTGGGGTTGGGCTGTCGGGTGGTGACGTGCGGGAGAGATGCTCACCGATGTGCACGTCTACGTGAAGAGTTCCCCCAGGTTCTCGTGATTGATGGCGACTTGGGACAGCCAGGAGTGCCTTCAGAGATAGTTCGGCAAGCGGTGGACTATCTCGGCGGACTTGACATGGTCGTCAACAACGCAGGTATTCAATTCATTGAGGATTATCTCTCAGGCGACTTCCGCGAGATCACCGAAAGAAGTCGTCGACAAATCGACGTCAACGTGACGGCCCCACTGGAATTCGCCACAGCATCGCTTCCATACCTTGCGAAGTCAGAGATGCCACGTCTTGTCTTTGTCACTTCAGGACTTGCTGTATTCCCAAAGAAATCAGCACCGGTGTACTGTGCCACCAAATCAGC
>DFDK01000018.1:0-20463 GCA_002367695.1 Acidimicrobium sp. UBA3029
ATCGGTGATCCGATCACGCGCGAACTACTGAAGTAAAGCTAGTTAGCGCTGCGTTCGTGCAATACGCATTGCATCAGCGCAACGTCTAGCCACCTACCGAACTTGCGACCGATTTCGCGCTCAATACCCACGAGCGTGAAGCCACACGATTCGTGTAGCGCACGCGATGCAGTACCCGATGCTTCAACGCGTGCCATCACCACATGAAAACCTGAGTCGGCTGCTTGCTCAAGCAGTGTTGCCAGAATCAGTCGACCAATACCACGTCGGCTCAAATCGCGTTTGACATATACCGAGTTTTCAACCGAGGTGCTGTAGGCAGCACGGTCGCGGTATTCACTCAAGGCCCCGAAGCCAACCACTTCGTCGTTCGGGGTGACGCAAACAATCGCCGAAAATGCACCGCTGCGAGCAGTAATCCAAGCCGCTTGGGTTGCGAGCGCGCGGGGAACGAGATCAAATGTTGATGTCTCGAACTGCACTTCGTGATTATAAATTTCGCAGATCGCGGCCGCGTCGGTTACGAGTGCCCTGCGGATACGCAGGTTGGGTGTATTCGGCTGATTCACAAAGGCGAACTTAGTTGCTAGGACCCCCCAATAAAGGGTGGATTAAAGAATTTGGCAAGAATCGAGAGATTACGAAACAGAGACTGAGTTTGTACGATAGAAAACACATATGTCTGAAAATCATGAGCCAGTAGAGGTCGATCGCTTGACCGAGTCTGAGCAATTATCTGGTCTGCCAAGCGACGGGCATGATGAATTGGTCGAGCCGAATGCCGCTCTCGATGCCGATGCTGTTCCTATGATCTCAACCCCAATGCCTCCGCCACCGCCTTCGTCACCAAATGTGCAGAGTCGGCGTAAGTTACGCGCGGTTGCGCTGGTCTTTGTAGTTGTTGCAGTTGGATTTGCGAGTGGAATTCTGGGCACAATTGCTGCCAACAAGTGGGACATCACCATTGGTTCGACAAAAATTTCTGGATCATCGAACGCACCACTCGTTACAAGCGAAGTCGGCTCAGATGATCCGAGTCTTGGAACCACAGTGGTCGCTCAAGTTGTCAACAAGTTGGCCGACAGTGTTGTCACAATCAATAGTCAGGTCAATGATGCATCTGGTCAAGGTGAAGCCAGTGGAACAGGAGTGGTACTCACGGCAGATGGAGAAATCTTGACCAATGCGCATGTCGTTGCCGGTTCGACAAGCGTCACTGTTCGTTTTGCCGGTGAAACCGAACCACGAAAGGCAACTGTGCTGGCCAGCGACCCTGGCAATGACATGGCGCTCTTAAAGATCGATGCAACAAACCTGAAGCCCGCAACGTTTGCTCAACCCGGAACCATTCGCATCGGAGATCAAGTAATTGCAATCGGCTATGCGCTTGCACTCGATGGCGGACCATCTGTGACGTCCGGAATCATTTCGGCACTGAAGCGCACGATCATCACCGAGTCGGGTGCGCTCAATGGTCTGATTCAAACCGATGCAGCAATTTCGTCTGGTAACTCGGGCGGACCCCTCGTGAATTTACGTGGCGAAGTGGTGGGCATCAATACCGCCGTCGCCCGCAGCGATGTCAACCAAGCGGCCAACAACGTCGGTTTTTCGATCTCGGTAGACGAGATTGGCCCAGTTCTTGAACAACTGCGGAGCCAAGCCAGCGGTGAAGTACGGCAAGAGGGTTTTCTTGGGGTAGGTCTTGCAGCCCGCACCGATGGGGGTCAAGGCGCCATTATCACCAGTGTTCAGCCCGATTCCCCTGCTGGTTTGGCCGGAATCCAACAGGATGACATCGTTTTGTCTGTAGATGGTGAGCCAATTGACGGCCAAGCCGGGTTGGTGGCCGCAATTCGAGATGCCGCGCCGGGACAAACCGTCAAAATAGAGATTTTAAGGGGCGCAAAACGGCTCACGGTCGAGGCGACTTTGGTCGCTCGCGACCTGGGCTAAGTCCAAAAATTTGCCAGTAATTCTTGGTGGTTGGGCGTTTGGAGTCGCCAAAAAGCGCCGATAGGGTAACGAGTCCGTATTCACGACTTTCTTGGCACAGTGCTGGGAAAGTCATTAGTAGCAACTTGACGTCACAATCGACGTCTGCAAGTACCTCGGTAAAACGAGGAACCTTGCAGCAACAACGTTTTCGGTGCTCCGCCGGCGTTGCCGGGCGGAGCATTTCCGTTACCGGAATCGATTGAACGAATGGGCGTTACGAATACATCGAGTTTTACGAAAATAGCGAAGTTAACGAATATCACGATATTCACGAAGTAGAAAAGGGCACAGGTCGCCGTTATGGCACAAAAAGCAATCGTCGGCGAGAAGGTCGGCATGACACAGATTTGGGACGACGCTCAACACGTCATTCCCGTCACCGTGTTGCGCATCGAACCAGCCCGTGTTGTACAGGTCAAAACAGGTGAGCGCGATGGTTACTCCGCTCTCCAAGTGACCTACGGGCAAAAGGATCCAAAGAAGTTGACCAAGGCTCAGGCCGGTCACTTCGCTTCAGCAAACGTGCCTGCGGGTCGTCGTCTTGTCGAGTTGCGTCTCGACTCTGTAGATGGTTTCCAAGTTGGCCAAGAAATTGCTGTTGATATTTTGACTGTCGGCGAAAAAGTTGACGTCACTGCAGTCAGTCGCGGTAAGGGTTTTGCTGGCGGTATGAAGCGCCACAATTTCCGCGGACAAGGCGCCAGTCACGGTAACCACAAGCATCACCGTGCTCCTGGTTCGATCGGTTCATGTTCGTTTCCTGGTCGTGTATTCAAGGGTCTTCGCATGGCTGGCCACATGGGTCACGAGCAAACAACCACTCTCAACCTCGAAGTCGTTCAAGCTGACCTCGAGCGTGGATTGTTGTTGGTACGCGGTTCAGTTCCTGGTCCAAACGGCGGCGTAGTAATCGTGCGCAACGCGGTGAAGGGAAAATAGCAACATGGCAACTGCAAAACCAGCAAAGAAAGCCGCAAAAGCGGTAGCGAAGAAGGTAGCTAAAGCTCCAGCCAAGAAAGCAGCCGCAGCAAAGACTGCTCCTGCAAAAACCGGTTCAACAACTTCGTTGCCAGCAGAGTTCTTTGGCATCGAGCCAAACGTTTCGGTGATGCACCAAGTTGTGACAGCGCAGCTTGCACACCGTCGCTCGGGCACACAAAGCTCCAAGACACGTTCCGAAGTTCGCGGTGGTGGCACCAAGCCATTCAGCCAAAAGGGCACCGGTAACGCACGTCAAGGTTCATCGCGCGCACCACACATGGTTGGCGGTGGAGTTGCATTAGGACCAAAGCCACGCAAGTACTCGCAGCGCACACCGAAGAAAATGATTGCGCTTGCACTTCGTTCAGCTTTGTCAGATCGCGCTCTTGATAACAAAGTTGTTGTTGTAGACAAGTGGAGCTTCGATGCTCCAAGCACAAAGTTGGCTTCGGCTTTGCTCGACCAATTGGGCGTTGACGGCAAGATCATGGTGGTTATCGACCGCACAGACGAGGTTGCACACAAGAGTTTCCGCAACCTCACCAACGTGCAAGTTGTAACAACAAACGAACTCAATGCATACGACGTTTTGTGCAACGACTGGCTCGTGTTTACACAGGCCAGCCTGCCTAAGACAGTGGAGGTAGCAAAGTGAAAGACCCACGCGACATCATCTTGCGTCCGATCATTTCTGAGAAGAGCTACTCATTGATGGACAAAGGAACGTACACATTTGAAGTACGCCCAGATGCCAGCAAGCCAGAAATTCGCGATGCCATTGAATCCATTTGGAATGTCAAGGTCACTCGCGTCAACACACTCAACCGAATTGGCAAGTTTCGTCAGGCGCGCGGCACCAACCGTCTCGGCCAACGACCAAGCACCAAGCGGGCCATTGTCACTCTTCAGGCGGGAAATGAAATCCCGATGTTTGAGAACTAGAGCGAGCGACTAAAGGACTTTTATGGGAATTCGTAAACGTAAACCAACCAGCCCAGGAATGCGCTTTCAGACAGTCTCTGACTTTGCTGATATCACCAAGAGCACTCCTGAAAAGACACTGCTTGCAAAGAAGACATCGGCCGGCGGACGCAACGTCTATGGTCGCGTAACTTCACGTCACCAAGGTGGCGGACACAAGCAGCAGTACCGCATCATTGACTTCAAGCGCATCACTGATGAGTACGAAGCAAAAGTTGCTGCGATTGAGTACGACCCAAACCGCACATGTCGCATTGCATTGTTGCATTACGCCAACGGTTCGAAGGCATACATCTTGGCTCCAAAGGGTCTTGAAGTTGGCATGATCGTGCAGAGCGGTGCAAAAGCCGACATCAAAGTTGGCAACGCGCTTCCACTTCGTTACATGCCAGTCGGAACTGTTGTCCACAACATCGAATTGCGTCCAGGCCAAGGTGGCAAGGTTGCACGTTCGGCCGGCATGGCTGTGCAGCTTGTTGCAAAAGAAGGTGTATATGCAACATTGCGTATGCCAAGTACTGAAATGCGTCGCGTTCCAATCGATTGCCGTGCAACTATCGGTGAAGTTGGCAACGCAGAGCACGAACTCATCAAGATCGGTAAAGCAGGTCGTAACCGCTGGAAGGGCGTTCGCCCACAGTCTCGTGGTGTTGTAATGAACCCTGTCGATCACCCACTCGGTGGTGGAGAAGGTAAGACCTCTGGTGGTCGTCCGCCAGTATCGCCTTGGGGTAAGCCAGAGCGCCGTACACGTAATCGCAACAAGGCTTCACAGTCACTCATCGTTCGTCGTCGTCGTTCCGGAAAGGGTCGGGGGTAAGTAAATGTCACGCAGTTTGAAAAAAGGTCCTTTCGTCGATGAGCACTTGCTCAAGAAGTTAGACGCAATGAACGAGAGCGGCGACCGCAAGGTCATCAAGACGTGGTCACGTCGCTCAACAATTATTCCAGACATGATCGGGCACACGTTTGCTGTTCACGACGGTCGCAAGCACGTTCCTGTTTACATTTCGGAATCAATGGTTGGTCACAAGTTGGGCGAATTCGCTCCAACCCGTACCTTCCGTTTCCATGCCAGCCAGGAAAAAGCAGCAGCAGCGGCGGCTAAGTCATGACCGGCCCAAAGCTCAACGAAAAGAACCGCATCGCCGGTTCATCAAGCGGTACTCGCGCTCGTGCAATGAACGTGCGCATGTCTGCATCAAAGGTTCGCGTTGTTCTCAACTTGATCCGCGACGCCGACGTCAAGTCAGCCGACAACACACTTGTGTTGTTGCAGCGCGACTCGGCACACGACGTGCGCAAGTTGCTTGCTTCGGCAATTGCTAACGCAGTCAACAACGACTCGAAAGATGCCGACGACTTGTACGTCAAGGCATGCTTCGCAGACGAAGGTCCAACCATGAAGCGTTTCCGTCCACGCGCCAAGGGCCGTGCCGGCCAAATCTTGAAGCGTTCATGCCACATCACGATTGTCGTAGACACTCTGACTGAAAAGGCAATGGCGTCACGCGAACAATCAATCGAAGCGAAGGGTGCAACCAAGACATCGAGCCGTTCGGCCCGTGTTGCGGCAAGCCGCGATCGCGTTCAAAAGTCCGTTGCTACTGATGCTGCTGTCGACAGCGCACCAGTTGTTGACGAACCAGTTGCGCAAAATCCTACAGAGTCTGGTGAGGAGAACTGATGGGCCAGAAGATCAATCCGTACGGTTTCCGTCTGGGAATCACCACCGACTGGAAGAGCCGTTGGTTCAGTGTCAAGGAATACCGTCACTACCTCACCGAGGACTGGAAGATTCGCGACTATTTGACTGTGCAGCTTGCTGACGCAGCTGTCAGTCGTATCGAGATTGAGCGCACTCGTGACAAGTTGCGAATTGACGTGCACTCTGCACGTCCAGGCATCGTCATTGGTCGCAAAGGTCAAAAGGCCGACGAATTGCGCGCAGGTTTGACACAACTCACCGGCAACAACAAGGTGCAGTTGAACATCACTGAAATTAAGCAAGCCGAACTCGATGCCGCACTTGTGGCACAGGGTGTTGCTGATCAGTTGGTCAACCGAATTGCATTCCGTCGCGCAATGAAGCGCGCTGTGCAAAACGCACAGAAGTACGGCGCAGAGGGCATCCGAATTCAGTGTTCAGGTCGTCTTGGTGGAGCAGAAATGTGCCGCACCGAGTGGTACCGCGAAGGTCGCGTTCCACTACACACACTTCGTGCCGACATCGATTACGGATTCCGTGAAGCAGCAACTTCTGCTGGTCGTATCGGCGTCAAGGTGTGGTTGTACAAGGGCGAAATCCTTCCGTACAAGAGCCCTAACGATGATCGCATTGCTCGCGAAGCAGCAATGGCAGTTGGTCAAACATCAGGACATTCGGATGCCACGTTGAAGGTTGTTACTTCAGCAGGCCCTCGTGTTGCTGATATTGCTGAAACAGAAATCGTTCCACTGGTGAAGGAAGCAGATCCAGAGTTCGAACGCTTGTTGGCCGAAGAAGAAGACATCCAACGTCGCATCGTGGATACCCACGAGACACCGAAGTTTGGTCGGGAGTAAATCATGTTGTCACCTCGCAAAGTAAAACACCGTAAACACCACCGTGGACGTATGGGTGGTATCTCAAAGGGTGGAACCGAACTCGCATTCGGTGAATACGGCATTCAGGCTCTCGAGCCAGGCTGGATCACCGCGCGTCAAATTGAAGCGGCACGTATTGCCATGACCCGTCACATCAAGCGTGGTGGAAAAGTGTGGATCAATATTTTCCCCGACAAGTCAGTAACCAAGAAGCCAGCCGAAACTCGCATGGGTTCCGGAAAAGGAAACCCAGAGTTGTGGGTCGCCGTGGTTAAGCCAGGTCGCATCTTGTTCGAACTGTCGTATCCAAACGCAGCAACTGCTCATCAAGCACTTGATCGTGCAGTGCAAAAACTGCCAATCAAGGCCCGCGTTGTAAGCCGCGAGGAGGCAATCTGACATGGCCCGTGAACTAGCAGACTTGCGCGAGATGGATCTCTCCACTTTGGTGGAAGAACTTCGCGCATCAAAACAAGAAGCACTCAACTTGCGATTCCGTCATGCCACTGGTCAACTCGAGAACACCGCCGAGTTGGGCAAGGTTAAGCGTCAAATTGCACGTATCAACATGCTGATTCGTCAGGGCGAAATCGCTGCTGCCGAAATGGCAGGGAAGTAAACGATCATGACCGATTCAACCGTTACTCCAGAGACAGACGAAACTCGTAACGCACGCAAAGTGCGCGAAGGTACCGTCGTGTCCAACAAGATGAATAAGACGATTGTGATTTCAATTGTTGATCGCGTACCACACCCTCGTTATTCGAAGTTTGTGGCCCGCACAAAGAAGTTGTATGTACATGACGAGAGCAACGACGCCCAAATCGGCGACCGTGTTCGCGTAATGGAAACTCGCCCAATGTCGAAGCAAAAGCGTTGGCGCCTGATTGAAGTACTGGAGCGTGCAAAGTGATTCAGCAAGAAACCCGTCTACGTGTTGCTGACAACAGCGGCGCCAAAGAAGTGCTCTGCATCAAAGTGCTCGGCGGTACACGCCGTCGTTACGCATCAATTGGTGACGTCTTTATCGGCACCGTCAAGGACGCAATTCCTGGCGCAGGTGTCAAGAAGGGCGAAGTTGTTCGTTGTGTAGTAGTTCGCGTCAAAAAAGAGAAGCGTCGTCCAGACGGCAGCTATATCCGTTTTGATGAGAACGCAGCAGTGTTGATCAAAGAAGATCTCACCCCACGTGGCACCCGTATTTTCGGACCAGTTGGCCGTGAGCTTCGCGACAAGAAATTTATGCGAATCATTTCGCTCGCACCGGAGGTGTTGTAGCCATGAAGCTCAAAAAGGGTGACACCGTCATCGTTATTGCCGGAAAAGACAAAGGCAAGCAAGGCGAGATTTCAACAGTTTTGCCAAAGCTAAATAAAGTCAAGATCGCTGGCGTAAACACCGCCAAGCGACACTTGGCCGCGCGCGGCAACGACACCAATACTGGTGGAATTATCGACAAAGACATGCCGATTGATGCCTCGAACGTAATGTTCGTGCACAAGGGCAAGCCAACACGGGTTGGTTACAAGATCAAGGATGACGGCACAAAGGTGCGCGTTGCCAAGAGCACCGGAGACGAAATCTAATGGCCGCAACAACTCTGTACACACCGCGCTTGAAGACGCACTATAACGACGTCGTTCGTGCCGACTTGATTAAAGAACTCGGCGTGAAGAATGTGATGGAAGTTCCAACGTTGCAAAAGATTGTCATCAACATGGGTGTTGGTCGTGCGACGCAGCAAGCATCGCTGATTGACGGCGCAGTTGCTGACTTGACAGCGATTTCTGGCCAGAAGCCAATCGTCACCAAGTCACGCCTCGCAATCGCTTCATTTAAATTGCGCGAAAACCAGGCCATTGGCGCCAAGGTCACCATGCGCGGAGATCGTATGTGGGAGTTCATGGACCGTTTGATTTCGGTTGCAATTCCTCGCATCCGTGACTTCCGAGGTTTCCCAGGCAAGTCGTGGGACGGCAACGGCAACTACACATTTGGACTCACCGAGCAATTGGTGTTTCTTGAAGTGAGCTACGAAAAAGTAGACACCACACGCGGCATGGACATCACCATCGTGACTTCGGCCAAGACCGACCTGGAAGGAAAAGCTTTGCTCGATGCATTTGGTTTTCCATTCCGCAAGGGCGAAGAGCCAGCATCATCCAAGAAATCACGCGGAGTAGCCAAGCGCTCTGTATCAAAGAAGAAGAAGTAGAGGGACCAACTCAACATGGCAAAGAAATCACTCGTCCTCAAGGCAGCAAAGACTCCTAAATTTAAGGTGCGCGGCTATACGCGCTGCCAAAAATGTGGACGTGCTCGCGCTGTGTATCAGAAGTTTGGATTGTGCCGCTTGTGCTTGCGCAAGATGGCGCATGCCGGGGAAATTCCTGGTTTGACAAAGGCAAGTTGGTAGGCCCGTCATGATGACCGATCCAATCGCAGACATGCTCACCCGCATTCGCAACGCGAATGCTGCCATGAAGGACGAAGTAATGATGCCGGCCTCAAAGCAGAAGACAGCGCTCGCTGACATTCTGAAAAAAGAGGGTTACATCACCGACTTCTCCGTCGCACCAAATCCATCGGGACCAGCGCAGATCATGAAAATTGATCTCAAGTATTCCGATGACCGCAAGCGCACCATTTCAGGTATCAAGCGCGTGTCCACTCCAGGTTTGCGCGTGTATCGCGCAGCCACCGACGTACCTCGCGTACTCGGCGGTTTGGGTGTAGCAGTTCTATCCACTAGCCAAGGGCTCATGACCGACCGCGAAGCGCGCAAGCGCAACGTTGGCGGTGAAGTCATGTGCTTCGTTTGGTAAGCGGAAAAAGACGCAAAGACTAGAAACAGCGAAATAACGGAAGAACGGAACAATCAGATGTCTCGAATTGGAAAAGAAGCAGTCGTCGTACCTTCGGGTGTTGACGTCAAGATCTCGGGTTTATCCGTGACGATCAAGGGGCCAAAGGGAACACTCACGCGTGATTTTCCAGTTGGCGTCTCGATTACACATGTTGATAACAACATCACTGTTGCGCGTGACAATGACGAGCGCGATTCACGCGCACGCCATGGTTTGGTGCGCACATTGGTGAGCAACATGGTCATTGGTGTTACCGACGGATATTCAAAAGAACTTGAAATCATCGGCGTCGGTTATCGCGCAGAAGCTCAGGGCCCAAGCAAATTGAAGTTGGCTCTTGGTTTTTCGCACCCAGTCGTAATTGATGCGCCAGCTGGCGTGACATTTGATGTTCCGACCCAGACACGAGTGATCGTAAAAGGTCCAGACAAGGAAGTTGTCGGTCAAGTTGCTGCCAACATCCGCGAAATTCGCAAGCCAGAGCCTTACAAGGGCAAGGGCGTGCGTTATTTGGGTGAGAAAGTACTGCGTAAAGCAGGCAAGACCGGCAAGAAGTAACCAGAAGTAAATTGGAGATTTTGACATTATGAAAACAGCAGCAAGCCAGCGCCACACAGGTCGCTTGCGTCGTCACCGACGAGTGCGCAAGAAGATCACAGGTACAGCCGATCGTCCACGCTTGGCCGTCTATCGCAGCAACAAGCACATCACCGTGCAGGTCATCAATGACTTGGATGGGCACACGATTGCATCGGCGTCAACAGTTGAGCCAGAACAGCGCAAGCAAGGTTCGGGTGCAACAGTAGAAGCAGCAACTCGCATTGGCCAACTTGTTGGTCAGCGCACAAAGGCTGCAGGAATCACAAAGGTTGTCTATGACCGCGGTGGATTTTTGTTCCACGGTCGTGTAGCAGCAGCGGCAGAAGCCGCCAGAGAAGCAGGGTTGGAGTTCTAATGACAAACATGGAAAAAACAGGCAAGCCACCACGCAAGCAAGAGTCGCATTACCCAGTTCCTCGCGTAACCGAGCCTGGTCAGATGCGCGAGTCACGCGTGGTACACATCAATCGCGTGGCCAAAGTGGTCAAGGGTGGTCGTCGCTTTTCGTTCACCGCACTTGTTGTGATCGGTGATGGAGCCGGTCGTGTTGGTTTGGGCTATGGCAAGGCCAAAGAAGTTCCATTGGCTATCCAAAAGGGCACAGAAGAAGCAAAGCGCAACCTATTCAGCGTGGCGCTTGCTGGTTCGACAATCGTGCACCAAGTGCTCGGCATCAATGGTGCTGGTCGCGTGCTCTTGAAGCCAGCTGCTCCTGGTACCGGCGTTATCGCTGGTGGCGCTGCCCGTATCATTCTGGAAGAAGCCGGTATTCATGACGTACTCGCCAAGTCGCTTGGTTCTTCAAATTCAATCAACGTTGCACGTGCAACGATCAATGGTCTCAAAGATCTGCAACGCCCAGATGAAATTGCTCGTCGCCGCGGAATTCCTGCAGAGTCATTTGTTCCAAAAGGATTGTTGCGTGCATTTAATGAGCGCAAGAACGCACAAGGAGCTCACTAACCATGGGTGCATTTAAAAAACCTGGTCGCACAATTCGCGACCGCAAGCCACAGGCTAAGAAAGCAGCAGCAGAGGCACGCGCCGAGGCAGCAGCACTTAAAGCCGCATCGGGAAACACCTCAACAAAGCGCATCAAGCGCGTCAAGGTTGAACACACCGGTCCAACTATTACTGTGACGCAAGTGCGTTCCGAAATCGGCAACAAGCCAAAGAACCGTGCAACATTGCGCGCACTTGGTTTGCGTCGTATTGGACACACCAATGTGTTGCCAGATCGTCCAGAGATTCGTGGCATGTTGCGACGAGTTCCTCACCTGATTGAAATTAAGGAAGGCAAGTAATCATGCGCGTTGATCAACTAGCCCCATCAAAGGGCTCAACCAAAAAGCCAAAGCGCGTCGGTCGTGGTATCGGCGGTAAAGGTGGCAAGACTGCCGGTCGTGGTACCAAAGGTCAGTACGCCCGTAACACGGTTGCCCGTGGTTTCGAAGGTGGACAGATGCCGCTCAAGCAGCGCGTACCAAAGTTGAAGGGTTTTAATAACCCGTTCCGCGTTGAGTACTACGCCGTCAACCTCGACGTTATCGATGCTCTGAACTTGGATGAAGTCAATCCAGCTGTACTTGTGCAACGCAGTGCTGCGCACAAGGGAACACTGATCAAAGTGTTGGGCCGAGGCAAGATCACTAAGGCAGTCAAAGTTTCGGCACACGCCGTTTCCAAAACCGCTGAACAGGCAATTGTCGCAGCCGGTGGAAGCGTCACGATTGTGGCACTGCCGCACAAGGGTCCTCGCCCAGCCGCAAAGGGCAGCCAGTTCACCAACCGCTAGTACTGTTTGTTACGTACTTTCTTTCTATACGAAAACATAGGAGCCACAACGATGTTGTCCAACGTGAAAAACATCTTCAAAGTGGAAGATCTTCGCAACAAGTTGATGTTTACATTTGCGATGGTCGCGGTGTATCGCTTTGGCGCATCATTGCGAGTGCCGGGTATCGACTCTCAGGCTGTGAGCCAATTGCACGAAGCATCCAACTCGCAAGGTGCGCTTGGTTTTCTTAACCTTTTTTCTGGTGGAGCCTTTGGAAGTTTTTCGATCTTCGCTCTTGGAATCATGCCTTACATCACGGCCAGCATCATCATGCAGGTACTTGGTGTTGTTATTCCAAAACTTGAGCAGTGGCAACAAGAGGGTGCAGTTGGTCAGCGCAAGATCACGCAATGGACACGCTATTTAGCGATAGCCATAGCGACCTTGCAGGGATCTGGACTCACATTTATCTTTGGTCAGGGACGCGGCTCGGCATTCTTCGGTGCAGCAGCCCAGGCACCAGATGTGGTGTTGCTCGATCCTTTTATGCCACGCGCATTGCTGGTAATTCCGTCACTCGTTGCAGGCACGGCATTGCTGATGTGGATTGGCGAATTGATTAGCCAGCGCGGCATCGGCAACGGTATGTCGATGATGATTTTTGCGTCGGTCGTGAGCGGATTGCCATACAACTATTACTCATTGTTGCAAAGCAAAAAAACCATCACGTTCATCATTCTTGTAGCCGTGTCAGTTGGCATTTTGTTTGCTGTTGTTCGTATTGAGTTGGGTCAGCGGCGTATTCCTGTGCAATTTGCCAAACGAGTTGTTGGGCGCCGTATGTACGGTGGTCAGAATACCTATATTCCACTCAAGGTCAACCAAGCCGGTGTTGTGCCAATTATCTTTGCAAGCTCGGTGTTGTTGTTACCAGTGCTGATGTCAAACATGCTTGGTAGCACCGAGGGTTGGCGCGGTTCGATCGCTGGTTTTGTGAATAACTACTTGGTTAATAGCCAAAACATATTGTATATCTCGATCTTTTTCTTGTTGATTATTGCGTTCGCATACTTCTACAACTCAATTGCTTTCGATCCAATTCGTCAAGCAGATCAGTTGCGTAAACAGGGAGGCTTTATTCCGGGGATTCGTCCAGGACCGCAGACCGAAAGCTTCTTCGCAAAGACAGTTAACCGCATCACTTTGCCTGGCGCATTATTTGTTGCCTTTATTGCAATCTTGCCGTACATCATTTTGTGGATTGGAGACGTGCAATCGTTTCCATTTGCCGGCACCACAGTCTTGATCGTCGTGGGCGTTGCGCTCGAATTGATGCGCCAGATCGATAGCCAACTCATGCAGCGCAACTATGAGGGTTTCTTGAAGTGACGGTTTCCTAAAAAGGAAACTCCTTCAGAAATTTCATTGAAAGCAAGGACACCATGACAACAGCAGTACGCGTCATCATGCTTGGTCGCCAGGGCGCCGGCAAAGGCACACAGTGCCGATTGTTGGCTGAGCACTTCGGTGCGCCACATATTTCAACTGGTGAAATGTTGCGCAGTGCAATCAGGCAAGACTCTGTTGTTGGCCGAGCAGTCAAAAAAGTTTTAGACGAGGGGGATCTTGTAGAGGACGGACTCATGGTTAGCCTTGTGCGGGGTCGCATCGGCGAAACAGATGCGCGAGTCAATGGCTACATCTTGGATGGTTTTCCACGCACGGTTGGTCAAGCGGTTTCGTTTGATCACATCACCGAAGTTCGTCCAGTCGACATTGTGATCAACCTAGAAGTCAAGCGCGAACTGGTGTTGAGCAGATTGTCGGCACGTCGCACATGCGAGCAGTGTGATGCCAACTACATCTCAGACGGCAATGATCCAAAGCCTTGGAAGTGCGCCAAATGTGGTGGTCTTGTACACCAACGTGATGACGACACACCCGAGGCGATCAGCCATCGGCTTGACCTCTATGACTCTTTGACCTCACCATTAATCGACTACTACACGAGCAAATCGCGGCTCGTGGTCGTGGACGGCCTCGGCACAACCGAGGAAGTCTTTAAGCGCCTGACCTCTGCGGTCAAAGCGGCTCGAGGCTAGGAATTTATAGAAAAAGTACCCATAGACAGTGGTTTAGTGGTCTAGGGGTTTTGGGGTGGGATTATGCGGCGGTAGCATAACCCTTCGCCTTTTGGGAGGTTTACCGCCCGCTTGGCTTGTGTCCGTGCGTTTTGAGGAGAAAGTTCTGCCAAAAAATAAAGAAGACGCGATTGTGCTGGAAGGCGTAATCACCGAGTCATTGCCCAACGCAATGTTTCGTGTCGCACTTGATAACGGACACACAGTGTTAGCTCACATTTCCGGGAAAATGAGAATGAATTACATTCGCATTTTGCCGGGGGACAAAGTCCAAGTTGAGCTAACGCCATACGACCTCACCAGAGGTCGAATTACCTATCGACATAAATAAGCAACCACCAGAGGCATTCACAGTGAAAGTAAAACCGAGCGTCAAAAAAATCTGCGAAAAGTGCAAGGTCATCCGCCGGCACAAACGCGTGATGGTGATTTGCGAAAACCCGCGACACAAGCAACGTCAAGGCTAAAAGGAACCACTTATGGCACGTATTTCAGGTGTAGACATTCCGCGCGAAAAGCGCCTCGAGATCTCTCTTACATATATCTTTGGCATCGGTCGTGCGACCTCAGCCAAGATGTGCAAAGAACTCGAACTCAGCCCAGACACTCGCGTGCGCAACTTGACTGACTCTGAAGTCAACAAGATTCGTATGTACATCGAAAATGGTTTGACGGTAGAAGGCGACCTTCGCCGCAACGTTCAGACCGACATCAAGCGCAAGATCGAAATTGGTTCGTACCAGGGAACACGTCACCGCAAGGGTCTTCCAGTCCGCGGTCAGCGCACCCACACCAATGCACGTACTCGTAAGGGCCCGAAGAAAACTGTGGCCAACAAGAAGATGGCAGTGAGGAAGTAGACCATGGCAAAAGCACCAGTTCGTCGCACGCGTAAGCGTGACCGTAAAAATATCACGACCGGCATCGTGCATATCAAGAGTTCGTTCAACAACACCATCGTGTCCATCACCGACACTGAAGGCAATGTCATCGCATGGGCATCGTCGGGTGGCGTTGGCTTTTCTGGCTCACGTAAGTCAACTCCGTTCGCCGCTCAAATGGCAGCAGAGAAGGCTGGCCGAGCAGCGATGGAGCAGGGTCTCCGTCGCGCAGAAGTGCATGTCAAGGGTCCAGGTTCTGGTCGTGACACCGCATTGCGTTCTATCCAACAACTAGGCATTGAAGTGTCCGGCATTAAAGATGTATCGCCGATTCCACACAACGGTTGCCTCCAGCCAAAGCGAAAGAGGCCGTAAGTCATGGCTCGCTATACAGGACCAAAGGTGCGAATTTCGCGCCGTCTCGGAATTAACGTATTTGAAAATGCGAAAGGTGCGAAGGCTCTTGAGCGTCGACCATTCCCACCTGGTACACACGGCCGTACACGCCGTCGTGGAAACACCAGCGAATACCTTTTGCAGTTGCAAGAGAAACAGAAGGCCAAGTACATCTATGGCGTTCTCGAGCGTCAATTTCGCAAGGCTTACGAAGAGGCGACCCGTTTGTCTGGCCCAACCGGTGAAAACTTGTTGCGTCTACTCGAGTGCCGTCTCGACAACGTGGTTTATCGCGCAGGCTGGGGTTCAACCCGTCCGCAGGCTCGTCAGTTTGTCAACCACGGTCTCGTGTTGGTAGACGGCAAGCGCGTCGATATTGCGTCATACAGCGTCACCCGTGGCCAGGTCGTGACCTTGTCCGAGAAGGCAAAGAACATGATCATCATTCAGCACAACATCGACACACTTGACCGCCGGATGGTGGGATGGATCGATGCTGCCGAAGGTGGCAAGCAAGTCACTGTTCGCGAACTTCCAACACGTGAGCAAATTGATATTCCAGTCCGCGAACAGCTCATCGTTGAGTTGTACTCGAAGTAACCCCAAACTAGACATCGGCAAATAGGAGACACCAATGCTCGTCATTCAGCGCCCATCAGTAGAAGCAATCGGCACTTCTGACAACAATCGTCAGAAGTTTTCAATTGGACCACTTGATCCAGGTCTAGGCCACACCATCGGCAACTCATTGCGCCGCATGTTGTTGTCATCGATTCCTGGTGCAGCAATCTCAACTGTCAAGTTCGAGAGTGCATTGCACGAGTTCGACACCATTGAAGGCATCACTGAAGATGTCACCGAGATCATTCTCAACCTCAAAGACGTTGTTGTGATGTTAGATGGCGACGAGCCAGTAGTGATCACTGTCGATGTCAAAGGCCCAGCCGACGTTTCGGCAGCAGACATCGTGTGCCCAACAGGCGTCACGATTCTTAACCCATCGCAGCACATCGCAACTCTTTCGGCCAAAGGTCGTTTGGTTGTCGACATCACTGTCGAGCGCGGCAAAGGTTATTCATCAAGTGATCGTGACACACGTAAAGTAATCGGCGTTATTCCAATTGACGCCATTTACTCACCAGTCCGTCGTTGCACCTACATCGTTGAGCCGACTCGCGTAGAGCAGTCGACCAACTTTGACAAAATCATTCTCGACATCGAGACAGACGGTTCGATCGCACCACAAGAAGCTTTGGCATCAGCCGGAGCAACCTTGCGTTCGTTGGTTGACTTGGTTGCAACGATGAGCGATGCGCCAATGGCTCTCGAGCTTGGTGAAATCTCAACTTCAGGAATGGGTTCCCCAGACCTCGACTTGAGCATTGAAGACCTCGACTTGTCAGAGCGTCCACGCAACTGCCTCAAGCGCGCACAGGTCAACACCATTGGTGAGTTGTTGTTGCGTAGCGACGAAGACTTGCTCAACATCACCAACTTTGGTCAGAAGAGCCTCGACGAAATCAAGCTCAAGCTTGACGAGCGTGGCTTGTCATTGCGACTCTGATCACTGCTAATTAAGAATCAAAGAAACTCAATAAATAGATAGTTTAAGATTTTCAACTAGGGAGACAATGATTTATGCCAGCAACACCACGACGTTCACGCAGTTTTGGCGGAAGTGCACACCACCAGCGTTTGCTCCTTGCCAACATGGCTGCATCACTGTTTGCCGCTGAAGGCATCACCACGACTGAAGGCAAGGCCAAGGCTTTGCGTCCAATCGCCGAAAAGTTGATCACCAAGGCAATCAAAGCGCAGGGCGAAGGCCCAATGCGTGTTCACCGTATTCGCCAAATCCAGGCGTACTTGAACGACAAAGAAATGACGAACAAGCTCGTCAATGTTGTTGCTCCTCGTTACACCACGCGCAACGGTGGATACATCCGAATTCTTAAACTCGGACCACGCCACGGTGACAACGCGCCAATGGCGCGCATCGAACTCGTCTAGAACGTTTGGTCGATCGTGCGTCGCGCGCGAATGACTATCGCCTACAAGGGCGACGAGTTTCACGGTTTTGCAACGAATCCAGGTGTTGACACAATCGCGTCCACAATTGAAGGTGCGCTTGCACAAATCTTGCAAGAGCCGGTTCAAGTAACTCCGGCAGGTCGTACCGACGCAGGTGTGCACGCATGGGGTCAGGTCATCAGTCTCGATTTGGCAGACAGAGTCAATTTAGAAGTGTTGATGAAGCAAATAAATGCGTTGTGCGGGCCATCAATTGTTGTGCGCGATGCACAGTGGACAGACCCAGATTTTCACGCTCGTTACTCGGCCTTGTGGCGCGCATATCAATACACAGTGCTCAATAGCCCAGTCGGTAATCCGTTTATGACTGAGACAGCATGGCATATCATCAAGCCACTCAAGGTGCGCTCAATGCAACTTGCATGCGACGCGATCATTGGTAATCACGATTTCTCGGCATTTTGTCGCAAGCCAAAACCAGCTGACGAATTTGACACCTTTGAGCACTCGATGCGCCGCAGTGTGATGTCTGCCGACTGGAAAGACACGGGGGACGGAGTACTGCGGTTTGAGATCCGGGCCAATGCCTTTTGCCACCAAATGGTGCGGGCTCTTGTGGGCACATTTGTCGAAATTGGCCTTGGCAAACGACCCCCAAGTGATATGCGGGGGCTGGTCCTTTCGGGAGATCGCTCGCAGGCTGCGCCCGTGGCGCCACCCCAAGGATTGTGCCTGTGGGAGGTGGGTTTCCCCGTCTCGGCATTGTGAAATGGGCCTAGTGACCCCTATCCTTAAACGGTTCACGGAGACGGTTAATTAATCGGTTTCCAAAGTAAGTTCTCAAGTTTTGAAAGCAGATCTGATGCGTACCTATTCTCCAAAAGCAAGTGAAGTCAAGCGCGAGTGGCACATCGTCGACGCCGAGGGTCTTGTCCTTGGTCGTATGTGTACCGAGATCGCAGCAATTTTGCGCGGCAAGCACAAACCAATGTTTTCGACGCACATGGACACCGGTGACCACGTAGTGATCATCAATGCTTCAAAGATCGTGCTCACAAGTGGCAAAGCAGAAAAAGAACTTGTTCACGACTACAGCGGTTACCCAGGTGGTCTTCGCACGCAAACTTACGGCACCTTGTTGAAGGCAAAGCCTGAAGATGCAATTCGTCGCACCATTCGCGGCATGTTGCCAAAAGGTCCACTTGGTCGTCAGATGATCAAGAAACTCAAAGTGCATGCTGGCGCACAACACGGCCACGAAGCACAAGATCCAAAAGTTCTCGAAATTGCTCACGCCAAGGCGCGCTGAGTACCTACAAGTCGAATAAAGGAACAATCATGGGAACAAAGCCACTTACACAAACAACGGGTCGCCGCAAAGAAGCAGTTGCGCGAGCACGTTTGCGACCAGGCACTGGCAAAGTCACTGTCAATGGTCGTGAGTTTGAAAACTATTTTCCAAACGCAGTACAGCGCATGGTTGCAGTAGAGCCATTGCATGTTGCCGAAGTTGCAACTGCATACGATGTCGATTGCGACATTAAGGGTGGCGGCATTGCAGGTCAGGCTGGTGCGTTGCGCATGGCGATTGCTCGTTCACTACTCGAACTTGATCCAGAGCGCCGCGTATTGTTGCGCAAAACCGGATTGCTCACACGTGACTCACGTAAAAAAGAGAGCAAGAAGTACGGTCTCAAAAAGGCGCGCAAGGCGCCACAGTACACAAAGCGTTAATCCGCTGTATTGCTACGCGACTTTGGTTGCGTGGATTGGAAGTGTGTAGATGCTTCGATTCGGAACTGATGGTGTTCGTGGGGTTGCCCTCACCGAACTGACCGAACAATATGTTGCCGACCTTGGACGCGCCGCTGCCGAGGTATTGTCGCTGAAGCACGTTGTGATTGGACGCGACACGCGTGAATCTGGCTTGGTTTTGCAAACAGCACTCGCACGAGGTTTTGCCGCAGGTGGAGCAACGGTTGAACTGTTGGGTGTTTCGCCAACACCTGCAATTGCTTTTGCTGCAGCGCAGCGTGGTTGCGCAGGCGCTGCTGTAACTGCATCGCATAACCCGTATGCAGATAACGGGGTCAAAATATTTGGTATCAGTGGCATCAAGCTCACCGACGATCAAGAACGCATGATTGAAGCGGCAATGGTCGCGAGCGGCGCAAAGAGCGTGGGTGAGCAAAGCAATAGTGAGCCTGGCACTGCAATCACCGAATCAATTGCGGCAATTAATGACTATCGCAACAGCATGGAGAGCCTTGTGCCAAGCCGTGCGTTTGCCGATATTCGGATTGTGGTTGATTGCGCAAACGGCGCAATGAGCGATGTTGCACCATTCGTATTGGCGCAACTTGGTGCAACAGTCATTGCAATTCACTGCGATCCAAACGGCAAAAACATCAATGCAGAATGTGGTGCAACGTATCCAAAAATAATTGGCGAGGCCGTGCGACTACATCAGGCGGCAATTGGTTTGGCATTTGATGGTGACGGTGATCGCGTGATTGGAGTGGACCACGTAGGCAATGTTGTCGACGGAGATCACTTGCTAGCGCTCGCTGCAATTGACATGTACGAGCGCAATGTGTTGGAGGGCAATGGTGTGGTTGTGACGGTAATGACCAACGCTGGTTTTCATGAAGCAATGGCCAAGCACGGAATTTCTGTAGTGACGACACCTGTCGGCGACCGCAGTGTGTTAATTGCGTTGGATGAAAACAATTTTTCATTAGGCGGCGAACAAAGTGGTCATATTATTTATCGCAAGGATGCAACAACGGGTGATGGGTTGCTCGCTGGTGTGCGCCTTGTAGATCTAGTGCGCCGCAAAAATGTGACGCTACAAAAACTTGCACAACAAGCAATGACATCTTTGCCGCAGGTGTTGATCAATGTGCGTGTTGAGTCTGTGGCAACTGATCTTGTAACAGAATTTGCCCAAGAAATTGCTGCAGCCGAACGGGACCTCAATGGAGTTGGGCGAGTTTTGTTACGTGCAAGCGGCACTGAGCCCCTGGTGCGAGTGATGGTTGAGGCTCAGTTTGAAGAAACTGCGAATAGTGTGGCGCAGCGGTTGGCAGCCAGTGTGGTCAAGCGTCTTGGCGGATCTCGGTAGCCTGTAGTACATGTGCGGCATTATTTGCATCGTGTCGCGGCCCTCGGCCCGGCCACTCCCATTAGCGGCCGACTTACTCGACGCACTCGATAAAGCAATT
>DFDK01000018.1:20797-20933 GCA_002367695.1 Acidimicrobium sp. UBA3029
AAACCGATGCGGCTTTACGCGGTGAATCCGGCACTGCAGCTTTGGTAGATAATTTGCAACTCGTCGGTGGGCTCGTTTCGCGCCTTGATCAACTGGATGCGATTGGGCTTCAGGCAGAGCAAGCGTTGGAGACAGC
>DFDK01000101.1 GCA_002367695.1 Acidimicrobium sp. UBA3029
GACAAAGTAGACGCCAAATTTGATACCTTCAAATCCGAAATCATTACATTGATCAATACCAGTGGTCTGAGATATGTCGGCGCAATGATCACGGCAAATATTGCAATGTTCGCAATATTTGAGAAATTTTTTGCTAGCTGAGAGTCATGAAGCAGCGAGACCGTGCAGCCAGGCTTGCACGTTGTTGCCCAAAGCATCTACGTCGTATCCGCCCTCTTGCAACACCACCGTTGGCAAACCCATCTGACGGACTAGATCTCCGCTGCGCTTGAAGCCGTCTTGGGTGACCGACAAATCGCTAATTGGGTCTGTGAAAAATGTGTCGAGACCAAGTGAAACGATCACCATGCTTGGTCCAAACTTAGTGATTGCGGAACATGCCTTATCAAGTGCGGAGATGAAAAAATCGTCTTCTGTGCGCGCAGCAAGCGGAATGTTGAAATTGGATCCGCGACCTTTGCCAGAACCCTGCTCGTCGCTGAAGCCTGTGAAGTACGGATAGGCACGCTGTGGGTCGCCGTGCAACGACACGTACTGCACATCGTCGCGCTCATAAAAAATCTCTTGGGTGCCATTGCCATGGTGGTAGTCCACGTCGAGCACCGTGACCTTGGTGCCAGTGGTGGTTGCAACATGCTGCGCAGCAATAGCTGCATTATTAAAGAAGCAATAACCGCCATACAGGTCGGTGGTGGCGTGATGACCAGGTGGCCTGCACAGACCATATGCATACGATTCGCCATCAAGAACAAGTTTTGTCGTTGTTAGGGCTGTATCGACCGCAGCACGAGCTGCCGTATATGTGCCTTCGGTGAGCGGCGTCGTTGTCTCGAAACACCACCAACCAAGTCGAGCATTAACGGCGGCAGGCTCTTCAATCTGACTCATTGCTTGGCGCAACGACGGACGGTAAAAGAAATCTGGAACGACTTCATGACTTGGACGCATCTCGCGTTGATAATCGGCCCATGCGGTCATCAAAAACTTATTCAAACCTGGTGTGTGCACTGCATCAATCGGTTCTGTGCCCCACTCAGTTGGCGATAAAAACTCCATGCTCGAATCGTTGATCAATGTCTCTTTAATCGCTTCCGCGCGACCAATATGTTCAAACGGTGAAGCAGAACGTGAAGCCGCAATCTCCGCGTGAGGGTTGTGCCCCATATGTTCTGGTGTGTAAACAACTTTCATTAATTCTCTTCTCGTCTCGATTATTTACTAGTCGTATTGTGGTCGAGCGCGAAGTGTGCGCTTGATCTCGGACACACCTGATTCTGCGATTATCTGCACCGCATCCCAGAGTCGAATTGCTTCGTCTCCTCGAGGGATTTTAGAAATTACCGGACCGAAGAGACTCGCTTCGCGGTCTGTCTGTGGGTTGAATGTGATGATTGGCGTACCAACATCTTTGCCCGTGCATTCAAGAGCGGCTTGCGATTCAAAACGAATGACTTCATCGTGCGCGGCATCGGTGCTTGATTCGGCCCACTTACTTGGCAAGCCGGCTTCGGTTAACACCTTCAAATAAAACGCTTGCGAGTCTCTCATCGCCTCTTCGCGTCGGTGATTAGCATGCAATGCAGTACCAAACGCTGTATACACACTTGCAACACCCGGATTACCCTCATTGGTTCGAGCCGCACTCGCAATACGTAATACCTCTAAGCCAAAAATATGGCCTTCAAGATGCCCTGGAGACATCTTTGAGTAGTCGGTGTTCTCGTTAATCATCTTGAGTGAAATGAACTTCCAAGACACTTCGTAATTACGCAGTTGTTGAACTTCGGTTACCCACCTACTGGTGATCCAAGCCCATGGGCAAATCGAATCAAAATAAAAATTAATGTCGGCCATAACCGATAAGACTAGTCGCGCGCGATTTGGCGCAGTTCGAATGTTTCGATGATGTCGCCTTCTTTGAGATCCTGGAAATCGGTGAGGCTGATACCACACTCAAATCCTTCACGAACCTCACGCACATCATCTTTGAAGCGACGCAATGTATTGACTGCACCCTTCCAAATGATTGTGCCGTCGCGCAGGAAGCGAACCTTTGAGCCACGAGTAACAACGCCCATACGCACCGAGCAACCCGCAATAGCCCCAACCTTCGGTGCACGGAAGATTTCGCGTACCTCAGCTTCGCCAGTGACCACTTCTTCGAATTCAGGGGCGAGCATGCCCTTCATGGCTTTTTCGATATCTTCAATCAGTTTGTAGATGATTTCGTAAGTCCGAATCTCGACACCTTCAGCAGCCGCCATGTCTCGCACTTTGCGATCTGGTCGCACATTGAAACCGATCAATGTCGCATTGGTCGCTGCGGCAAGCGCAATGTCGTTCTCAGTAATAGCACCGACAGCTCGGTGCACAAATGCTGCGCGTACATCGTCACGCTCGAGTTTGCGCAAGCTCTCGGTCACGGCTTCCAACGAACCATGCACATCAGATTTGATAATGACGTTGAGCGTGGCAACTTCTCCAGCTTGAATCTGGGTGAAAATGTCTTCAAGCTTGACACCACGTTGAACGCGGGCATCGCCGCGTTGATTGAGTATGCGATAGCGCTGTTCACGAGCTTCGGCCACTGTCTTTGCCGTCTTTTCGTTTGGTGCAGACCTAAATTCGTCACCAGCATTTGGTACAGCACTGAGTCCAAGTACTTGCACTGGTGTAGATGGACCGGCTTCTTTGATCTGCTCGCCACGATCGTTGATGAGTGCACGAACTTTGCCCCATGCAGCGCCAGCGACGATTGGGTCGCCCACTTTGAGCATGCCCTTGTCAACAAGAACCGTTGCAACTGGTCCACGACCTATGTCGAGTTGGGCTTCCAGCACAATGCCTTTGGCGCGACCAGTTGGGTTGGCGGTGAACTCTTCAATTTCGGACAAGATACTCAACTGCTCGAGCAAGTCGTCAACTCCGAGGCCACTTTGTGCAGCCATCTCGACAACAATTGTTTCTCCGCCCCATGCTTCTGGGGTGAGTTGATTTTCTGCGAGTTGCGCAAGCACTCTTTGCACATCTGCATTGTCTTTGTCAATTTTATTGATAGCAACCACAATTGGAACCTCGGCAGCGCGAGCATGGCTAATGGCTTCAATCGTTTGTGGCATGACACCATCGTCCGCAGCCACCATCAACACAACGATGTCGGTGACTTGTGCACCACGTGCGCGCATCTTGGTAAATGCAGCGTGACCTGGTGTGTCGATAAAGGTAATTGACTTGCCATCTTTGACAACTTGATATGCACCAATGTGCTGTGTGATTCCACCAGCTTCGCCACTCACAACACTTGTTGAGCGAATGCGGTCGAGCAACGTAGTTTTGCCGTGGTCAACGTGACCCATCACCGTGATAATTGGCGAACGCGGCTGCTGCAACGTCTCGTCGTCATCGTCGGAGTCGTCAAACAGAGCTTGCAATTCCATCTCTTCTTGTTGACCTGGATCAACGAGCAACATTTCTGCGCCAACTTCGAGGGCAAACAATTCCATTTGCTCATCGGCAAGCGTCATTGTTGCCGTAACCATTTCACCGTGTTCGAGCAAATAGCGAACGACGTCAGCAGATGTGCGATTTAATTTGGGAGCAAACTCTTGCGCAGATGAGCCGCGCTCAATGATGATGATGCCCTCTGGAACTGGTGCATGGCTTGCTGTATAACTGGTTGGAGTTTGCGGCAACATTTCGTCGAAGTCTTGACGACGACGAGCACGTGATTTCTTTCTAGGAGCACGGCGTTGACCGCCACCTGGACCACCCGGACGACCACCGCCTGGACGACCAGGACCACCAGTACCAGGACCACCCGGACGTGCTCCTGCTCCAGCACCCGCACCGCCTGGACGACCAGCACCACCGCCACCGAAAGGAGGTCGACCGCCTGGACCACCTGGACGTGCACTTGGACCGCCTGGACGTGCGCCACCCGGAGCCGAAGGACGCATAGGGCCACCAGTACCAACAGGACCCCGACCAAGCGCTGTGCCCGACAAACGACCAGTTCGTGCACCTGCACCACCAGCCGGGCGACCAGTTGTTGGACCAATTGGTCGCGTAAGTGGAGGACGACTTGCACCCGTGTCTCCGGGGCGACGAGCGCCACCAGGTGGAGGTGGGATTGGGCGGCTGCTACCTGGTGGTGGAGGAATTGGACGACCGCTTGGTGCAGTTCGCACCATCGGCGCTACAGGTGCAACAGGCGCAGTCGGTACAACAGGAGCAGTCGGTACAACAGG
>DFDK01000059.1:0-23320 GCA_002367695.1 Acidimicrobium sp. UBA3029
GACGACTCAAAGTTTGGTTTCAATCTTGGCAATGGCGACGCTCGCAAGGCCGCGCAACGTGCCAAAACTTCAGATTCAGTGCAGCTCGTTGGCATCCACTGTCATATCGGGTCAAATGTGTTTGCTGCCGAAAACTTTACGCTGGCTGCAAAAATCATGGTTGACCTTGCAAATGAACTTGCCGTAGACGAGGTCACTCTCGGTGGTGGCCTTGGCGTCGCATACGTTGCATCCGAGCATGCGCCAACGATTTCCGAATGGGCTGTGCACCTCCACACCGCAACCGTCCATCTCAATAAAGGCATCACCGTGTTTGTTGAGCCAGGAAGATCGATCGTTGCGTCTGCGGCTATCACTCTGTATTCAGTCGGCACCATAAAACATATTCCCAATGTGCGCACCTATGTCGCTGTCGATGGTGGAATGAGCGACAATCCACGACCTGTGTTGTATGGCAGTGGTTATGAAGCATTTTTGCCATCACGAGCCAATGCCGATCGCACCGAAGTTGTGCGCCTTGTCGGCAAACATTGCGAGAGTGGCGACGTGTTGATTAACGAGGCACTTGTGCCCGCTGGGCTCAAAATTGGTGATGTTCTAGCAACTCCAGTAACTGGTGCATATGGCCACTCGATGGCTTCCAACTACAACAAAGTGACAAGACCGCCAGTGGTTTTTATCGCAAATGGCAAAGCCCGCCTTGTTGTACGCCGTGAAACCAATGAGGATCTGACCAGGCTCGATATTCGCTAGAGATTGAGGCGACTGAGCCAATAGCGTGAAGGTATGGCTGCAGCACAAGTGCGAATCGGTGTTATTGGCCACGGCACTGTGGGGGCCGCATTTGTACAACTCGTCAAACAACAATCCGACACCATTGCCGCACGCAGTGGGGTAAAACTTGAGATTGCTCGTGTTGCCGTGCGCAACATTGATGCGCATCAAAATTCGCTGGCTGCCGAAGTACTCACAACCGATGCTGAGTTTTTGGTTAATGACCCAACCGTCGATCTCGTGGTCGAAGTTATGGGTGGCATCGACCAGGCACGTGGATTGATATTGAAGGCATTAGCAAATGGCAAACCAGTAGTAACCGCCAATAAAGCATTGATTGCGACTCATGGGGCCGAGTTATTTGCAGCAGCCGATAACGCAGGTATCGATTTGCTATTTGAGGCCGCAGTGTGCGGTGGTATTCCGCTTATTCGTCCATTGCGCGAAAGCCTGCGCGGCGAACCAATTAGGCGTGTGCTTGGCATCATCAACGGAACAACAAATTATATTCTGACTAAAATGAGTGAAGACGGTGCGAGCTACGCCGAAGCGTTGGCCGGAGCACAGAAGCTTGGTTACGCAGAAGCAGACCCGACAGCAGACGTTGAGGGCTTGGATGCCGCGGCCAAAATTTCGATTATCGCAAGTATCGCGTTTGGTTGCAACGTTGTTGCGGGTGATGTGCACAGCGAAGGCATCACGAAGATCACCGCAGCAGATATTGCGATTGCTAAGCGCTTGGGGTATGCCGTCAAGTTATTGGGTATCACCGAGATCGATAAGGCATCGGGTGCGATATCGGTACGTGTGCACCCTGCGATGGTTTCGATGCAGCATCCGCTTGCATCGGTTCGCGAAGCATTTAATGCGGTTGTGGTCGACGGCGAAGCATCGGGTTCGCTCATGTTCTACGGTCGCGGCGCAGGTGGCGACCCAACAGCATCTTCGATACTTGGTGATGTCATTGATGCTGCAATTAATCTCAACAAGGGTGCGCACGCAACGCTTGGTGTGTTGAGTGCACCAAGGTTGCAACCGATGTCTGACACGTCGTGTGAGTATTTACTACCTCTTGAAGTTGCGGACAAGCCGGGCGTTTTGCATGCTGTTACTGGTGTTTTCGCACGCAACGACGTGAGTATTCGCGCAGCGGAACAAGATGGCATCGGCCACGGCGCGCGACTCGTATTTCTTACACACCAAGCAAATGAGGCTGCAATGCAGTCTTGTATTGCCGAGTTGAAGAAACTCGATGTTGTCGCGCATGTGGGCGGCCTTCTGCGCGTAATCGCCGACTAAAATATTTTTTCGTATGCGTTACATCTCCACACGCGGTCGTGCCCCGGAATTAGGTTTTTGTGACGCACTTCTGGCTGGTCTCGCTACCGATGGCGGACTGTACGTGCCGCAGACTTGGCCAAATGTGAGCGCGCCAACCACTGGTAGTTATGCAGACCGTGCGGCGGCAATCATGCAACCATTTATTGGCAGCGAGATTGATGCAGCCACGTTTGAGCGACTGAGCCGCGAGGCGTATTCGTCGTTTAGGCATCCAGATGTAGTACCGCTTGTACAAATTGCTCCAGAACATTACCTGCTCGAACTTTTTCATGGCCCGACCCTTGCTTTCAAAGATGTTGCCTTGCAGTTAATTGGCAGATTGTTTGACCACGTGTTGAGTCAACGCGATCAACGAGTAATGATCGTTGGCGCAACTAGTGGCGACACCGGTAGTGCGGCAATTGATGGCGTGAAGTCATGCAACAACGTCGACATTGTGATTTTGTATCCGCGCGGACGAGTAAGTGATGTGCAGCGCAGGCAGATGACCACCGTTGATGCACCAAATGTGCACACAATTTCTATCGACGGCACGTTTGACGACTGTCAAGACTTGGTGAAAGCCATGTTTAATGATGCACCATTTCGTGATGCCAACAATTTGTCAGCCGTCAACTCCATCAACTGGTCGCGCGTAATGGCACAAACTGTTTATTACTTCACTGCATTGCAATCGCTCGGACGTAGCGCATCGTTTAGTGTGCCAACCGGAAACTTTGGCAATGTTCTCGCAGGTTGGATCGCGAAACAGATGGGTGCACCGATCGAAAAACTCATTGTCGGGTCAAACAGCAATGATATTCTGACTCGATTCTTTGATACGCATTCAATGCAGATGACCTCTGTTGTGCCAACACTGAGCCCAAGTATGGACATACAGGTGTCATCGAATTTTGAGCGTTTACTGTTCGAAATGAATGATTGTGATGGGGGAGCAACTGCTCAACAACTAGACGCGTTTCGTGCACAGGGCATGATGTCGGTTGAACCAGATCAATACGCGTCGTATATAGCCCCAATATTCCGTGCACACCGAAGTGATGATGCAGAGACTTTGTCGGTGATGAAACGCATGTATCAAGATCACGGCATGTTTGTCGATCCGCACACCGCAGTTGGCATTGCCTCGGCAGAGCATTGCGCCGAGCCCGGCATACCAACAATTACATTGGCAACCGCACACCCCGCCAAGTTTCCCGACGCAGTCAAGAAGGCAACTGGGGTAGTGCCCCCGCTACCAGAACACCTCGCAGATCTGATGCAACGAAACGAGCGAATTGTTGATCTGCCGAACGATTTGCAGGCAGTTGAGGCATTTGTCGCCTCACGCCAGCGCAGATAGAAAGCTGATTATTCAGCCACCTCAACATTGCATGTTGTAATTAGAGAGCCAGAGGGGCTAATCTGAATCTGGCTCGGATTCCCGAGTGAAGCCCCCGCAAACCTGCGACGTTGATTTTCGCGTGACGCATCTGCGGTCAGATGGGCAAATCACATTTGTGTGAACGCCCTTGAAAGTAGGACCAATGGCCAGTGGAGCCCTTGAAAAATCAGCATTAGAAGCTAAAGATCGCGAGCAACTTACAGCAATTGCTTCGGCACTTGGCGTTAAGTCTGCGTCGCGTGCCAAAAAATCAGAACTCATTGACATGATTCTTGAACAAACAAAGCCTGCAACACCGACACCTGTTGCCACCAAGCCTGCATCGCGGGTTGCTGCGTCGAAAGCTGCTCCAGCCGCTGCCAAGGCAGCACTTGGTGCCGACGGTGAGCCACTCGCCGATTGGGAAATCGAATTGGCCGAGCATGAAGGCACTCCGGTTGCTCCGGATGCACGTCGTGCAAGTGAGCGACCAGCGGGTTCTGATCGAAATAGCGATCGTGGCCAGAACCGCAATCAAAACAACGATCGCAATAGTGATCGTGGCCCAAATCGCGGTCCAGATCGCCAAAATAGTTTTCAGCGCGAGGCAGCCGAAGGCGGTCCAAACCGCAATCGCAACCGCAATCGTCGACGACGTGGCAAAGGTCCGCGCGATGAGGGCCCACAGGGCAACGATCGCTACGAATCATTTGAGCAAGAGGTCAGCAATGAACCAATTTCGACTGAGCCAGTATTGGTTTCTGGCTATCTCGATCTGCGCGACGAGGGCTACGGTTTCTTGCGCGTTAATGGATACCTGGCAAGTGCAGGCGATGCATATGTGGCTGTTCGTTTGACACGTCAATACGGTCTGCGTAAGGGCGATCACGTCACCGGTATGTGCAAGCCAGCAGGGCGCAATGAAAAGAACCCAGCCATGCTCGATGTTGCAACTATTAATGGTGTTGCTGCCGACCAAGTGAAGGCGCGTCCTCGTTTCGAAGACCTCACTGCACTGTTTCCCGATTCCAAACTTGGACTCGAAAACTCTGCAGACCCAAACAACATGACCGCACGCATTATCGACTTGATCTCGCCAATTGGCAAGGGCCAGCGTGGAATGATCGTGTCACCGCCAAAAGCCGGCAAAACAACGGTGATGAAGACGATTGCAACTTCAATCGAACGCAATCACCCGGAAGTAAAACTGATTGTGCTGTTGATCGATGAACGTCCTGAAGAAGTGACCGATATGCGGCGCACAGTGAAGGGCGAAGTAATTGCTTCTACCTTTGACAGACCGTCGGAAGAGCACACACAAGTGGCCGAAATGGTGCTGGAAAAGGCTAAGCGCATGGTCGAGATGGGCGAAGACATTGTCATCATTTTGGACGGCATTACTCGTTTGTCTCGTGCATACAACTTGTCGGCACCAGCAACCGGAAAAATCATGTCCGGCGGTATCGACGCAGGTGCTCTGTATCCACCAAAGAAATTCTTTGGTTCGGCTCGCAACGTTGAAGAAGGTGGCAGTCTCACGATCCTTGCAACAGCATTGGTCGAGACAAACAGCCGCATGGACGATGCAATTTTCGAAGAGTTCAAGGGCACGGGCAACATGGAGCTTCGTCTCGATCGCAAGATCTCGGAGCGCCGTATTTATCCTGCCATCGACGTTGATGCATCCTCCACGCGACACGAAGAGTTGTTGTTTGATCGCAAGCAATTGCAGATGGTATGGAAACTGCGCAGAGTATTGAGCGGTTTGGCCGAGGGTGGCAACGCTGCTCCGGGTCTCGAGTTGTTGATTGATCGATTGAAGACATTTAAGAACAATGATGAGTTCTTGTCTGAAATAGCCAAGCAACCAAACGCCTAATCATCGACTGAATATCGTCAACTGCTTCGTCGGCTTTTTCTGACTTTCTTTCGCATGAGTGAAAACAACAATCAGAAAAGTCGTGTGGCACAACTCGTCTTGCGTAATGCAATGGCAAGCATCGGCGCAGATGCGCAACCCGAGTTTGTCGAGTTTGCGCTCGGTGCGGGTGCCATAAGTGCAAACCACGCTTGGGTTGTGGTGCTCGAACAATGCGAGCGCTCGCTTGGTCCGGTGTTGTTGTGGTCTCAAAAGTTTGATGCCACATCTCTCGATATTTTTGTGGTCTCCGATGCCAGCCTCGTGTCGCGGCGTTCACAGTTTTTTGATCGAGACATTCGCGTCTGGCTTGTTGCCGACAAAGAAGTTGCTCGCGCTGAATCCGAGCCTATAAATCAAGCCTTAGTAGTACCCAACACGCACGAGCAATTTGTCTCGATTATTGGTGAGTCTGGTGCCGATATTGTTCGCGAACACGGCGTGCTGAGTGGCGAAGTAATGGGTCTTGAGGTGTGCAGAGTCGTTGTCGACGAAAATGACGACACACCTCGTCTCGAGATCGGAGTCGGTGCTCACGACCGCGAAACATTCCAAATGCTGCATGGCAAAGTTGCCACAGTTGAATCACTTGTCAAAGTTGTCAATATCGTGCGCGGGCACCGTCAAAGTGGTTCTGAGCATCACCCACTCAACAGGCTTGCTGCCGAACGATTGCTGAGACATCGTTTGATCGTTGAGCCGTCATTGGTTGGTGCTTCGTCGTTGCAAGCAACCGAGCCACCAGTGCAACGTCTCAACGTCAAGGATGCGGTGCCTTGTTGTGCGGTAGGCATCATCACCGACGGTCAGCAGATTGTTGTTGTGTGCACCGCGTCGGTAGACGTAGACGTTGTTTCTTTTGCGGCAGATGCTCGTGCTCGTGTTGCACCCGATGCGCAACTTGTGATCGCAACCCACACGAATAACGTGACACCGTCGTTGGCAAAGTTGGCAAAATCACTGCGTATTCCTGCACGATTCGTTGAAGTCGCGCCTGTTGTTCGCTAAAAAAGTCGTAGCCTAAGAGTCGTGTTAGACAGACTCGTTCAAATTGATGCCGACTATCGCGCACTTGAAGAGAGTTTGGCTAGCCAAGAAGTGTTGAGCGATCAGGCAAAGTTGCGCGATGCATCGCGTCGTTACAAGCAACAAACACCGCTCGTGTTGTGCATTCGCGAGTATCTCGATACAGAAGGTAACACCGAGGCCGCTCGCGAGTTGTTGGTCGATGCCGATGGCCAAGAGCGTGAGCAGCTGCAAGCCGAGATAGATGCTGGTGTAATCAAGTTGTCCGAATTGGAAGAACGACTCAAGGTGTTGTTGCTGCCATCCGATCCGAATGATGGCAAAAACATCATCATTGAAATTCGTGGTGCAGAAGGCGGCGAAGAAGCAAATCTCTTTGCAGGAGACTTGTTTGAGATGTACGCCGCATTTGCGGCAAGGCAAGGTTGGGCATGGGAAGTGTTGTCGCGCGACAACTCACCAATGGGCGGGATCAATCAGATCACCGTGTCGGCCAAAGGTGACATGGTGTGGACGAAGTTGCGCTTTGAAGGCGGGCCACACCGAGTGCAACGCGTGCCAGTCACCGAAGCACAAGGACGTATTCATACTTCGTCTGCGACTGTGATGGTGTTGCCCGAAGCAGAAGAAGTCGACGTCGAGATTGACGAAAAAGATTTGCATATTGATGTGTATCGCGCAAGCGGCCCTGGCGGTCAGGGTGTAAACACCACCGACTCTGCGGTGCGCATCACGCACAAACCTTCTGGTTTGGTTGTTGCAATGCAAGACGAGCGCAGCCAGTTGCAAAACCGCTTACGTGCAATGACTGTATTGCGTTCGCGCTTGCTCAAGTTGCGTGAAGACGAGCAAGCCGAAAAGATGTCTGCGCAACGCAAGGCCCAGGTTGGCAAGGGCGGACGGGGCGAAAAAATTCGCACCTACAACTTCAAAGAAAATCGCATCACCGACCATCGCATCGGCTTTACGTTGTACCAATTGCAAGATGTGTTGATGGGCAATCTTGATCCAGTGATCGATGCGCTCACTGCGCAGTTCGAGATCGAGCAGTTGGCTGGCGCTTCCGTTGAAGTTCACTAAACGGGTAGTGCGAAGTGACCGAGGTGGCTGACACAGTTTCGTGGCGTGAAATGCTTGCTACGACCGTTGAGCAGTTGGGCGATGCTCAAGAAGCTCGGTGGCTGTGTGAACACGCGAGTGGCATGGACTCTGCCGAGTTTTCGGCCGAACAAGATCAGTTGGTGACAGTTGCCTGTGCAAAGAGTCTGCACTCAATGATTCTCGATCGATTGAACGGTGTGCCATTGCAATATGTCATGAAGCGCTGGGCTTTTAGGCACCTAGACGTGATGGTCGACGAGCGAGTTCTCATTCCGCGACCGGAGACCGAGCAAGTAGTGCAGGTCGCACTAGATATTGCACGAACACGGTCGGGCAAAACTCCTTTGCAGGTTGTCGATCTGGGCACTGGCAGTGGCGTGATTGGTCTGTCGATGGCTTTCGAGCTTGGCGTCGAAGCCGCGCATGTGTGGCTCACCGATGCATCGGTTGGTGCACTCGATGTTGCTCGCGCAAACATGATTGGTATTGGCAGGGCAGCAGCAAACGTGCGCATTGCGCATGGCAGTTGGTGGAATGCGTTGCCTCAAGACTTGTCAGGAATGATCGATATTGCAATTTGTAATCCGCCATATATCGCTCATGCTTCGAGCGAAGTTGCGCCAGACGTTCATATGTATGAGCCGCATTCGGCTTTGTATGCGCAAGATGACGGGCTGGCAGATTTGCGCACAGTGATTGAGGGTGCTTCGACATGGCTAAAGCGGTCGGGTTGGTTGGTGCTCGAGATCGGTTATCAACAGGGTGTAGATGTGCTTGCAATGATGTCCGAATCTGGTCTTGTTGCTGCAGAGATCAAACAAGATTTGTCCGGTCGCGACCGCATCGCAATTGGTCAACTACTTGGCTAGGGCTCGCTGCAAAAATTGAAGTTGATGTAATAACAGATTCTCTGCGACCACTTCTTGGGGTGTCATATGTGTGACTCCGCTCAGAGCAAGTAGTTCATGAACTTTGCCATGATGCAAAAGTGCTGTTGAAAATTGCAAAGTGTGCGCTGCAAGTACGTTGTCGTCGGCCAGCCCGTGAATGAGCAGCAACGGCCGTTCAAGTAGGTGTGCATGTGCGACAAGCGAAGTTGCTTCGTAGTCGGCAGCATGCGTGTTTGGGTTGCCCATGTAGCGCTCGGTGTAGTGAGTGTCATACAAATCCCATTTAGTTACAGGAGCGCCGGCAACTGCAGCATGAAACATGTCGGGGGCACGAAGCACAGCAAGCGCAGCCAAGTATCCACCGAAACTCCATCCACGAATACCTACTCGCGTTGTGTCTGCGCACTGCACAAGGCTTGGAAGCGCACGCAGCACTTCAATTTGATCATCAAGGATCTTGGTTGCAAGATCGTGATGCACGTCGCGTTCCCACTGCGTGCCACGCCCCGGTGTGCCACGACCGTCGGCAATAACAACGCAGAAGCCTTGATTGGCAAACCACTGTGCAGCGAAATATGCGCTAGATGCGCAGACCACTCGCTGCGCGTGCGGCCCGCCATATGGGTCGAACAAAACGGGCAATGGTGAGCCGTCGTGATTGTTGGGCAGCACAATTGCTGTAGCAATCTTGTTTGCGCCAACGCGGTGCATTGTCACATTTGGTGTGAGCAGGCATGTCTCGGCATTATTTTCAATCTGATGTGTGCCGTTGACACGTGTAGTGCTGCGAATGTCTTTCAGGGTTGCGCTGCGAATAACGACAGTGTCGCCACCAACTGCAGCAGTGTGCACGCCAGTGTCGGTGGTGAGCCAACTGACTGTCAAATCAGTGAGGTTGCACTGCATCACGTGCAGCACTGTTGCGTCTGCAAGCGGATTTGCCGAAAAATAAACTGCGTGCGGTGTAGTGGCAATGATGTTTCGAACCTGAATGTCGCTACTTGTAACGACTTGATCGTCGACAGTAAGCGCCCTTACACCATTGCGTTCGCAGCACATTGCGAGTCGACCATCTGCAAGTAATGCCGGGCTTCCGGCCACTAGATCAATCCAGTGCTCATCGGTTTCGGTGCGAATCGTGCTTAATGCGCCCGTGCTTGTGTCTACTGCACAAACCTCGAGTTTCGTTTGCTCACGATTTTGCAGAGCAATGATCAATCCGTTGCGTGTCCACTGAACATTGGTGAGGTATTCAAGTTGCGATTGCTGCCATTGCACATCAACACGAAGAGAGTTATTCGCGTGATCGACGCTGAACAGATGCAATGAAACATCTGCATTGTTGGTGCCAGCAAATGGGTAACGATGTGGTCGTGGTTGGGTCATCGGGTTGGCCGGATCACCGATCCATGTAATGGCAACGGGCGAGTTGTCTACCCGACACGCCGCTATTGCAGTGCTGTCTGGAGACCACCAATAACCGCGCTGTCGGCCCATCTCTTCTCCGGCAACAAACTCGGCTTGGCCCCAAGTGACGTCGTTATTGAGGTCAGCCTCTGTTGCGATAATAGTTTCGGCTCCAGACATGTCACAGATACACAATTTGCTGTCTCGCACATAAGCAACAAGCTTTCCGTTTGGGCTTATTCGCGGATCAAAGATTGCATCGGAAATTTCTATCTTGTGAGTGACGGCCGTAATGAAGTTGGTGATAAAGAGTTGCCCGGCAACGCAATATGCAGATTTTAGTACCTCATCGTCGCACGAGTATCCAACGATTCCTGATGCACCTTCGCGGGCGCGTTCGCGTCGAGATTGCTCAGCCGACGTATCTAATTTTGGGTCGGTATTACTTGAGTGTTGCGCGTGCATGTCGGCAACACAGGTTTCTATCGACGTTGCTACGTCTAATACATACAGCGAGTTGACTACATCAGACCCACCGAGCGACCTGCAAAAAACTACGCGTGCGCCATCGGGCGACACAACTATGTTGCGCGGTTCGCCAACGGTGAGTCGCTGTGTGCGAGCAAACTGCCGCGGAAATGTTTCAGACAAGAATGTCGCCGGTTGCATCAAGCGTGACAGCTTTACCAACCCATTCGTTTTCACACATTTCTTGACCAAGTTGTGTGTCGTCGCTCGTCGCCCACGCTCTGCGACCATCGGCTAAAAGCACAGAGGCTCGCACTTTTTCGACACTTCCATTGCGGTCGTGCATCACACTGTATGCCTCGACCGTTGCTTGTCCTTGAGCTTCGATTGCTGTTGCTACAGCGCGTCGAGGAAGTTCATCCACTTCGTTTTGCGGAGACTCGTGCTGGAAGCCATGAACATGAGGAGTCGTTGCGTACACACCAAATGCATGTTTTGTTGCGTAACCACCGTTGGCCCATATCAATCCAGTTTCTTGTGGCCTTTCTCGCAACCTAGTCATGGTTGTTGCAATTGCATGCATCACATAATTATTAAATGGTCCACCTGCAAACGAGAGCCCGCCTGTGCAGGTGAGTTGTCGGTCGAGCGAAACGCCTAGTGACTCTGCTCCAAGTTGTACAGCAGAAGGGAAGCATGAGTAAAGATCAATATTCTCAATTTCATCGATTGATTTTTCGGCAAGATCCAGGACGCGCCGACCACCAATGCGTATTGCAGGTGTGTCGGTAAATGTGTGGCGATGCGAAACAAAGTTGTGTTCATGGCAGTCGGTTCCGGCATGCAAAAATATCCATTTGTCGCGCGCGATCCCCAGTGCCTCGGCGCGCTCAACCGAGCACATCACCAATGCGGCAGCCATGTCAACATCGTTATTGGAGTTCATTAACTTTGTATACGGAAAACCAATCATTCGATTATTTTGCGATGGTGCACGAATGGATTCCGCGGTGTAGATCTGTTGAATCCATGCATGTGGGTTGATTGCTGCAACTTCGCTAAATCGTGACCACAACTCGCTGATGTGCTTTTGGTGATCTGCAACTGTTCGTTTGTCGCGGTAACGCAGTGCGGTTTCAAACATTGGATAGATCTCGATTGGCAGCATAATTTTGTGCGCTAATTCAATCTCATGGTTCATGACGAGGTCTTCGCCGAGCGCAGTTGGTGCTGCACCGTCTTGTATGTCCATCCATGGCAACATTATTTGCGCAGCTCGCGCTCGTCGACGAGATCTAAACGACTCTCCGCCTGTTATTACGATCATCTGCGCGCCGTCATCGCGAATCTGTAGTGCAGCGCTATTGACTAAATATTGGGGCATATTGCCACCGTGGGGTGTAAGACCATATTCGTTCGCGCTGATTCCAAGCATGGATGCGAGATCGCGAGCGGGGTTTGTGTTTCGTGTGGACAACGAGCGAACTACGCGTAGCGCATCAATTGCTGTCGAATTCTTAATGCCCACATTGTTCACTCCGGCATCAGCAAATGCTTCTCGCACTGCTTCCGACATCAATTCGATTGGGCCTGCTGCGCTCTCGAGATGGTCTTGATGTTGTATGACCTGTGCTTGTCCGACAAGGATCGGGGTGCGTGGGTCGATCTTGTTTTGGCCAGATGTCACTAGGTCAACTGTATATATCTAGAGAAATAAGCAAAGTATTGGTTGGGTTGCTCGTGATCTAGGATCGTGCGCAGTGAATAGCCCACAGATACGCACGATTGCAATTGGTTCTGACCATGCGGGTTTCGAACTCAAGGCACACCTGGTCGAGGTTTTGACGAAGGCTGGTCACAAAGTAGACGACCAAGGTACGTACTCCACCGACTCGGTCGATTATCCACCAATTTGTGCCGCTGTTGGTCGGGCAGTGCGAGATGGCAAAGCCGACATGGGCATTGTGTTGGGTGGAAGTGGACAAGGTGAGCAAATTGCGGCAAATAAAGTACGCGGAGTTCGCGCAGCACTGTGCAATGACATATACCTGGCAGAAATGGCGCGCTCACATAACAACGCCAATGTGCTGTCGATGGGTGGGCGGGTTGTTACGTTCGAACTCGCAGATCAGATTATAGAAAAATTTCTCACGACACCTTTTGAAGGTGGTCGACACGAACGACGAGTCGCTCAATTAACTGAAATCGAAGAACAAGAAGGAAACCGATAATGCCTTGGCCATCTGAAACAGCTCGAGATACTGAAACCTTTGAATACATCGTCGAAGAGCGCAATCGTCAAAATACAGGTCTGCAGTTGATTGCGAGTGAAAACTTCACGTCGCCAGACGTCATGGCCGCAACCGGCTCGGTGCTCACAAACAAATACGCAGAGGGCTACCCAACAAAGCGTTACTACGGCGGCAACGCAGTTGTCGACAAGATCGAGGCACTCGCTATTGAGCGTGTTAAAAAACTCTTCGGCGCCGATCACGCAAACGTACAACCGCACTCTGGCGCAAGTGCCAACATGGCCGTGTACTTAGGACTCTTGAATCCCGGCGATACTGTTTTGGGTCTGAGCCTCGACCACGGTGGTCACCTCACCCACGGGTCTCCCGTCAATGCCAGTGGAATTTTGTATAACTTCAAATCGTTTCGCGTCGGTGCCACTGATGAGCGTTTAGATTTTGATCAAATTCGTGAGCTGGCTCTCGAGCATCGTCCAAAAATGATTGTTGCTGGCACAACGTCGTATCCGCGCCGACTTGAGCCAGAACCATTTAAAGCGATTGCCGATGAAGTCGGGGCATTGATGATGTTTGACATCGCGCACATTGCTGGTCTGGTCGCTGGTGGAGCACATCCAAACCCAGTTCCGTTTGCCGATGTCGTGACCTTTACAACTCACAAAACATTGCGCGGCCCTCGCGGCGGTTGCATTCTCACTACGTCCGCACATGCAGCAGCCATTGATAAAGCAGTGTTTCCAGGCAGCCAGGGTGGTCCGCTCCAGCATGCAATTGCTGGCAAAGCCGTTGCATTTCATGAAGCTATGCAACCGAGCTTCAAGATATATGCCCACCAAATCGTCACTAATGCATCGGCACTTGCAGAAGCACTTTCTCATCAGGGCTTTCGTCTTGTCTCTGGTGGCACTGATACGCACATGATGGTCGTTGACTTGCGGCCGTTTGACAGCGAATTGACAGGGAAAGAAGCTCAGTTGGTGCTCGATCAAGCAGGCATCACGCTCAACAAAAACAACATCCCGAACGATCCTCGCAGTCCGTTCGTTACATCTGGTGTGCGCATTGGTGTTCCGTCGGTAACAACGCAGGGAATGACTCAAGCCGAGATGCCGTTGATTGCCGAATACATTGCAACAACACTGCGCGGTCGTAATGACCCTGCGATTGTTGCAGAAGTGCGCGCAAAAGTTGCTGCATTGTGCGCCAAGTTTCCGGTGTATCCAACTGTCAGCAAATAATCTGTGATTGACCTCAACGGCTACCTGATTGTTGGAGGTTGTGCCGCTGTTGTTACTGCTACAACAACGCCGATCGTTGCTTACGTTGCTCGAAGGCAAGGTTGGATGGCAGAACCGGACGAGAGGCGATCGCATCCTGTCGCAACACCAGATGTTGGAGGCATTGCGTTTTTTATTGGCTTGCTTGCTTCGCTCGGACTTGCATCGCAGATGGACCGTTTTTCTGGATTGTTTCAAAGTAACTCCGAATTAATTGGGGTACTGATTGCGGCCGTCGTCATTTTTGTGTTGGGGATCTTTGACGACATTCGCGAAGTATCCGCGCCGATGAAAGTAACCGGGGTAGTGGTTGCAGCACTTGCGCTTGTTGCGTTTGGTGTCACAATGTTTTTCTTTCGTGTCCCGTTTCTTGATGTATTCATTTTGCCTAACGACTGGATTCCGTTATTCACAGTGTTTTGGTTATTGGGAATGACGCAGTCAATCAACTTGATTGATGGGCTCGATGGTCTTGCGGGCGGCATTGTCGCCATCGCGGCTGGATCTTTCTTTGTGTACAGCAAACACCTTGGTGATGTCGGCCTATTATCTGAACCAAATATCGGTCCACTGATTTCGATCATCACTCTGGGTATTTGTCTTGGCTTTTTGCCGTTCAACTTCAACCCAGCACGAATTTTTATGGGCGACTCGGGTGCTCTGATGCTCGGACTCTTGATGGCGGTTTCAACGAGTGTTGTCGGCGGTCGCGCCGACCCGCAGTCTCAAGATTTCACCGGCCAGACGTATTTCTTTATTGCCCCACTGTTCATTCCGTTGTTAATTCTTGGGGTGCCCATCATTGACGTGGTCTTCGCCATATTTAGGCGCACACTCAGTGGTCAGGGCCTAGCAACCGCCGATCGCGGGCACTTGCACCACCGTTTGATCGCGCTCGGTCACGGACCGCGCCGCGCTGTTGTCATTTTGTGGGCATGGACTGGCCTGTTTTCGGCCTTTGCCCTCTATCCGGCTTTGACCAATAAGAGTCCCAACCTGTGGCTGGTGTTGGGCGCCGCGTTGCTGCTGACAGGGTTCAGCATCTATCACCCTCGGCTGGTGCGCCATAGCGAGTCGGCATCAGCGGAATAACGGCCAACTTGGACGCACAATTGCACGAGCAATTTGCGGTTATTACCCGATTCCGTCTAGTTTGTTCATCAATTCACAAGGTTCTCCATTGTGAGTTTGCCCGCCCAAAATAGCAAGTAGTCAAAGGATTCAGTGCCCGTGAAAGCGAAAAGCCCCGCCGAGATCTTGCGCCCAAAAAGCGACGTAACGATGATTGGCTCGGATGACTCCATGACGAAGGGAATCGAGATCGCCGGCACAGTATTAGTGCTGTTCGCGATTGGATTCTTCGTTGATCGATGGCTCGGAACTGCGCCAGTCTTTATGGTTCTGTTGACGATCATTGCGATGATTGTGCAATTCATCAAGATGTACTACGTCTATTCGGCGCAAATGGAAACGAAAGAGCGTCAACGCGCAGCCATGCCGACCGCGCATCAGCAAGAGGCTTCGGCAACATGAACCAAGTCGACTCCATATCCATTCTTGCGATGCGTGATACTGGACCTGCTCCCGAAGCAGCCATTACTCGCGATTTAGTAAAGCACGGCCTGATCGCAGCTCCTGTACTCATCGGTGGAAGCGCCGCAATTTGGGGGACCAATGGCGCTTTGTCCTGCGGGTATGGAATCGTCATTGTGTTAGCCAATTTCACTATTGCTGCGCTTTTGGTCACACGTGCTGCTCGGATCTCGTACGCCTTGATGATGGCCGCAACCTTATTTGGCTATATTTTCCGACTCGCATTGGTTTCTGCGGCGATATTTTTCGTACGCAATCTTTCGTGGGTCGAGTTGCTCCCTTTAGGCCTGACGATTATTATTTCGCATATCGGTTTATTGTTCTGGGAATTACGCTATGTTTCTTTGACTCTTGCATTCCCGGGTCTCAAGCCCAAACTTAAAAATTCGCAATCAACCTTCTCCACCCAAGACGAAAGCACTGTTTAATCATGATGAGCAACGTCATTGCCTTTGAATTTCCACCGATCAACGAACTGCTTCGTTGGAAAGATGTGTGGGCTGCTGGCAGTCTCAACAAAGTTGGTCTGATCGCGGTCGCATCAGCACTTATCGGAATTTTTGTATTCATGTCGGCAGCAAATAAGAACCCAAAAGTTGCACCTACAGGCACGCGCAACCTGGCTGAAGTTGCTGTTGAGTTCATTGAAGACAACATCATCATGCAGACAATGGGTCGAGATGGTCTTGGATGGACACCGTTCTTGTTGACATTGTTTGTGTTTATTTACTTGTGCAACCTGCCTGGAATTATTCCGTTACTCCAGATGCCAGCAACTGCGCGTATGGCGATCCCAATGTTTCTTGCTGTGTTGGTGTGGGTTATCTTCAATTTCTCTGGAATCAAACACCAAGGTTTCTTTACATACTTCAAGAATGTGCTGTTTCCCCCAGGCGTTCCAAAAGCGCTCTACATCTTGGTTACGCCAATCGAATTCATTTCAACATTGATTGTTCGTCCGTTCTCGATGGCAGTTCGACTTTTTGCCAACATGCTTGCAGGTCACTTGCTTCTCGTGATTTTTGCCTTGCTATCAGAAGCCCTTTTGCAGGCACGTGACAAGATCCTGATTCCTGTCGGCATCTTGCCCTTATTCATGTTGTTGTTCCTCACCGCATTTGAAGTGTTGGTCGGTTTCTTGCAGGCCTACATCTTCACGATTCTTGCGGCGGTTTATATTGCAGGCGCAACACACCCAGAGCATTAAGAACAAAGTTTTAGCAAAAACAACTATCCAACAAATCAACTACATATAGGAGAAAATACAATGGAAGCACTAGCACGGATTGCAAAGGTAGCTGCTGCTGCCGGCGCATCAGCAGCTGACGCCAAGAACAATGCGGCAGCCGGTTCTGCAGGTTTCGCTTACGGCCTCGCCGCAATCGGACCAGGAATTGGCATTGGTCTCATTTTCGGATCAGCCATCGAGTCAATGGCACGTCAGCCAGAGTCGGCTGGCATGGTTCGCACCACCATGTTCTTGGGAATTGCATTTACCGAGGCGCTCGCGCTCATCGGCTTCGTCGTCTTCATTCTTCTGAAGTACGCCTGAGCAATGATCGTCCACGTAACAACGTGGCATGGTGAGCTTGTACAGGTTCGCGTAGCCACAGAAGAGCAAACTGACTCTGCTGCGTCTACATCCGAAGCAGCAACATCTGCCCCTAACCCGATTGCCCCTGAACCCAAGGAATTACTTTGGGGAGCAGGATCATTCCTGGTCTTTTTGGTGTTGATGCGTTTGTACATGTTTCCAAAGATCAAGAAGGGCATGGATGCTCGCTACAACGGAATCCGTGAGGACCTTGAGCAAGCTGACGCAACTCGTCTTGCTGCCAAAAGCGATGTGGTTGCATATGAGGCTGCGCTTGTTGGAGTGCGCGCCGAAGCTGCTGCCCGTGTTGACAAGGCCCGTCAAACACTCGACCAAGAACGCACTGCGTTAATGGCTGATGCAACGGCGCGAAACGGAGCAAAGCGCCAGGCCGCCGAAGCCGAGATCAGTGCTGCACGAGTTGCAGTGCGAGATCAAGTTGCCGCAGCAGTTGCCTCGGTTACGGAGCGCACGGCGCAACTTGCAGTTGGCAAAAAGCCAGACGCAAGTGTTGTCGCCCAAGCAGTGCAACAAGCAATGCAAACCGGAGGACGTTCATGATTGCGCAATTAATTGGGTTGTTAGCGAGTGAAGACCCAAACGTCACTCATCACTGGTTATTCCCAGAGACAGCCGAAATTATTTATGGTGGTTTGTCGTCAGTCATCGTGATCGGTGGACTTATTAAGTTCGCTGGACCAATGGCCAAAAAAGCGATGAATGGTCGGACTGCAAAAATTCAGAAGCAATTGGACGACGCAGCAAACGCACTCACCACATCTTCGACAGAGGCAGTTGATATTCGTGCAGCACTTGGCGATATTGCAAGTGAGCGCGCTCGCATGTTGGCAGAAGCAGACACACAAGCCACAGCAGTCTTGACTGAAGGTCGTGTGCGCATCACTGCAGAGGTTGCTGAACTTGAAGCCAAAGCCGAAGCTGATCTCAACTCGGCACGCGGTCGTTCGAGTGATGAATTGCGCGCAGAAATCGCACTGCTTGCGTCAATCGCAACTCCAGTAGTTGTGCAAGCAACTCTCGATGATCAAACCAAAAACGAATTGATCGAGTCATTCATCTCAAGTGTGGGAGCAGGCCGATGAGCACAGTAAAAATTGAGGCATACGCAACCGCATTGTTTGAGATTGCTCAAGCCGACGGCACACTTGCACTTGTTGAAGACGAATTGTTCCGTGTTGCACGCGCATTCGAGTCCAATGAGCAATTACGCAACACATTGAGTGACTCAACAATTCCGGCAGATCGCCGTCAGCAAGTAGCCGAGCAATTGCTTGGAGCCAAGGCATCCAACACCACAACACAACTTGTGTCGTTGGTTGTTGGTAGTGGCCAGGCGCGTGACTTGCCAGCCATTGTTGATTCGCTTGTTAAGCGTGCGTCGAGCGAGAAGCAACAAGAAGTTGCCGAAGTTCGCAGTGCAGTTGCATTGAGCGATGATCAAAAAACACGTCTCACTGCAGCCCTCACCAAAGTGACGGGCAAACCAGTAAATCTCAAAGTTGTCATCGACCCAAGCGTGTTGGGTGGCTTGGTTGCAGTAGTTGGTGACGAAGTCATCGACGACACCGTGCGCACCCGTCTCGACCAGTTGAAGACCCGAATCTGATTTCGTTCTGAAAGGACAAAAACATGGCTGAATTAACACTCTCCGCAAGTGACATTGCGGCAGCGATTACCAAAGGACTCGATGGCTACACGCCATCCACTATCGCTCGCACCGTTGGTCGCGTGACCGAAGTGGGTGACGGCATTGCTCGCGTCAGCGGCTTGCCAGATTGCGCAGTCAATGAGTTGCTCGAGTTTGAAGGCGGCGTTGTGGGCTTGGCCCTCAACTTGGACGAAGACTCCATCGGCGCCGTTGTGCTCGGTGAAGCATTCTCGATTGAAGAAGGTCAACCAGTAAAAGCAACTGGTCGAATTTTGTCGGTGCCAGTTGGTGACGCAATGTTGGGACGCGTTGTCAACGCGCTCGGCACGCCAATCGACGGCAAGGGAGACATTGTTGGTTCAATTTCTCGCCGTGTAGAAGTGCAAGCGCCAGGCATCATGGGCCGCAAGCCAGTGCACGAGCCATTGCAAACAGGCATCAAGGCCATCGACGCCATGACCCCAATCGGTCGTGGACAGCGCGAGTTGATCATTGGTGACCGCAAGACCGGCAAGACCACAATCGCAATTGACACCATCATCAACCAACGCGGTTTGGGTGTGAAGTGCATCTATGTGGCCATCGGCCAAAAGGGTTCGACCATCGCACAAACTGTTGAAGTGTTGCGTCAATACGGCGCACTCGAATACACCGTTATTGTGGCTGCCCCTGCATCCGATCCAGCACCATTTAAGTACCTCGCGCCATACGCGGGTTGTGCAATTGGTCAGCATTGGATGGAAAACGGCGAGCATGCACTTGTTGTGTACGACGACTTGTCAAAGCAAGCCGAGGCTTATCGCCAGATGTCATTGCTCTTGCGACGCCCACCAGGTCGTGAGGCTTACCCAGGCGACGTGTTTTACCTACACAGCCGCTTGCTTGAGCGCGCAGCAAAATTGAGCGACGCAAACGGCGCAGGTTCACTCACTGCATTGCCAGTGATCGAAACTAAAGCAGGCGATGTGTCGGCATACATTCCAACCAACGTGATCTCGATCACCGACGGTCAGGTGTACTTGCAAGACAACTTGTTCAAGTCGGGTGTTCGTCCGGCCGTTGACGTAGGTATCTCGGTATCTCGCGTGGGTGGTGCTGCACAGATCAAAGCAATGAAGAGCGTTTCAGGAACACTCAAGCTCGACTTGGCGCAGTTCCGTGAACTCGAAGCATTTGCAACATTCGGTTCTGAACTCGACCCAATTTCAAAAGCACAGCTCGAGCGCGGTTACCGCTTGGTTGAGTTGCTCAAGCAACCGCTCAACAGCCCAATGTCGATCGACGAGCAAGTTGTTTCGATTTTCGCTGGCACAAAGGGCTACCTCGACACCATTCCAGTGTCCGATGTGCGTCGCTTTGAAAATGAGTTGCTCGAGCACATGCGCAGTCGTCATGCTTCAGTACTTGCAGGCATTCGTCAAGATCCAAAGGCCGATGTGCCAAAAGATCTTGCATCGATTGTCACCGCATTCAAAGATGCATTCCGTATTACATCCACCACGGCATCAGCCGACCCAACTCGCACCGATGCCGGTGAAGTCGGCGACGCAGCCTCAGCCAAGACTCTCGCAACGGAGTAATACATGGCTGGCGGTCAAGAGCGCATTCTGCGCGGACGAATTCGGTCCGTTCAGGCGACAAAAAAGATTACGCGTGCAATGGAATTGATCGCTGCTTCACGCATCGTCAAAGCCCAGCAACGTGTGATCGCCGCCGTGCCATATAGCGAACGCATTACCGAAGTTGTCAAAGATTTGGCAGCAGGTGGCGCAGGGCTCAATAGCGAATTTCTGAAGCCACGCGAAAACATTCGTACCACTTGCTACGTGGCAATCACTGCCGACCGTGGTTTGTGCGGTGGTTATAACTCTGGAGTGATGCGTGCAACCGAGGGCGAAATCAAAGCCGATGTGTTGGCTGGCAAAGACTATTTAGTAGTGCCGGTTGGTCGCAAAGCAGAGGGTTACTTCCGCTTTCGTGGCTACAAGATGGGCACTGGTTTTGCAGGCTTTTCAGACGGTCCAAGCTATGCCGATGCCAAGCGCATTGGCGAGTACGTCGTCGACATGTACGTCAAAGGCGAGATCGATCGCGTCGAATTGGTCTACACACGTTTCGTTTCGGCCGGTACACAAGAACTCGTGCGTCGTCCACTCGTGCCACTCGAGCAATCTGTCGTTGCGGGTGGTGACGGCAAGCCTGCAGGGTCCACAAGCAGCTACGAGTTTGAGCCAGATCCAGAAGTGATCCTGAAAACGTTGCTTCCACGTTATGTAGAAGCCCGCGTGTATGCGGCACTGCTGAATGCTGCAGCAAGCGAGCACGCATTTCGCCAGCGCGCCATGAAGGCGGCGACCGACAACGCTGAAGATCTCGTCAAAAACCTCTCGCGCATCATGAACCGCGCGCGTCAAGATTCAATCACAACCGAAATTATGGAAATCGTTAGCGGCGCCGAAGCACTCGGCTCTAAGTAAGTCTGCATACAAAGATCAAAAACAGGAGCACAACATGAGCACAGCAACACAGAATCCAACAGGTCTTAAGGATGGTCGAGTAGTCGCCATTGCTGGTCCGGTTATCGACGTCGAGTTTCCTCGCGGTGCACTTCCAGAGCTCAACCAAGCTCTCGAGTTCACCGTCAACGTGGAAGGCAAAGACATTTTTATCCTCGCCGAAGTTGCTCAGCAGTTGGGTCATAGCCGTGTGCGCGCAGTGTGCTTGAAGCCAACAGACGGACTCCGTCGTGGCACACCAGTGCGCAACACCGGTCATGGTCTGCAAGTGCCAGTGGGCGACAAGACACTTGGTCACGTATGGAACGTTTGGGGCGACTGCCTCGATGGCAACAACGACGACTTCAAAGATGTTGAGCGTTGGGACATTCACCGTCCGGCGCCAGACTTTGCAGCACTCGAGCCAAGCCGTCGCATGTTTGAAACTGGAATTAAGGTCATCGACCTGCTCACCCCATATTTGGCTGGTGGAAAAATTGGTTTGTTCGGTGGAGCAGGCGTAGGTAAGACCGTTCTCATCACCGAAATGATCAACCGCGTGGCATCAAACCACGGTGGTGTGTCGGTGTTTGCCGGCGTGGGCGAGCGCACCCGTGAGGGCACCGACTTGCGCATGGAAATGGAAGAGTCTGGCGTGTTTGAAAAAGCCGCCCTCGTGTTTGGCCAAATGGACGAACCACCAGGCGTGCGCTTGCGCGTTGCACTCTCGGCACTCACCATGGCCGAGTATTTTCGTGACGTAAAAAACCAAGACGTGTTGTTGTTCGTCGACAACATTTTCCGTTTCGTGCAAGCTGGTTCTGAAGTATCAACGCTGTTGGGCCGTATGCCTTCAGCTGTGGGTTATCAGCCAACACTTGCCGATGAAATGGGTCAGTTGCAAGAGCGCATTACGTCAACACGTGGACGATCGATTACCTCGTTGCAAGCCGTTTACGTGCCTGCTGACGACTACACCGACCCAGCTCCGTTTACAACCTTTACTTTCTTGGATGCAACAACCGAGTTGTCACGCCAGATTGCATCGTTGGGTATCTACCCAGCAGTGGACCCACTTGCTTCAACGTCGACAATTTTGTCGCCTGAAGTTGTTGGTGATCGTCACTACAACGTTGCTCGTCGTGTGCAAGAAATCTTGCAGCGCTACAAAGAACTTCAAGACATCATCGCGATTCTTGGTCTTGACGAATTGTCGGAAGAAGATCGTCAGACTGTGTCTCGTGCACGCAAAGTGCAACGTTTCTTGTCGCAGCCGTTCTTTGTTGCCGAAGTGTTCACCGGTTTGAAGGGTGAGTACGTCAAGACAGAGGACACCGTTGAGAGCTTCGAGTCGATCATTAAGGGCGACTTGGACGATGTTCCAGAGCAGGCTTTCTTGAACGTCGGCGGTATTGATCAGGTGTTGGCTAAGGCCAAGACTTTGGCGGATAACGCTTAATCATGGCTGAGGGAAGTGTCCTTCGCGTAGAGGTGGTTTCACCTGAGCGTGTGCTGTTTACAGGTGATGCCCGTCAGGTCATTACCCGCACGCTCGATGGTGGAGAAATCGCTTTCTTGCCAGGACACACCGCATTTTTAGGTGCACTAGTCGAGAACCACACACGTATCTACCTCAGTGACGGCACGGTGCAAGACCTTGCTGTTCATGGTGGATTCGTTGATGTGGCTCCAGATCATGTGACGATTTTGTCTGACTCGGCAGAACTTGCTGCAGACATTGATGTCAATCGTGCGCGTCTAGCGCAACAGCGTGCCGAAGAAGCAATGCGTGGCGAGCACGACGCAACGATTGAATCTGCTTTACGTCGTGCGCATGCACGACTTGCCGCTGCTGGTGGCGTCTCCGAGACGCGTGCCGCTGCACACTAAATAATTAACCAGTCTTTGCAATCAGTCCGACGACTGATCCGATGATTACAAGGTTGATCGAGAGAAACCCGAGCATTATCCCTACAAATTCTCGATGAGATTTGGCGTTCGAGTCATCAAACCGCTTATTCAAATCGTCAAACCGTTTATTGATGTTGGCGGTGAATTCTTCAAACCGTTTATTGATGTTGGCGGTGTGATCGTCGAACCGTTTGTTGATGTTGGCGGTGAATTCTTCAAACCGTTTGTTGATGTTGGCGGT
>DFDK01000059.1:23601-26504 GCA_002367695.1 Acidimicrobium sp. UBA3029
CGTTTGTCTATGGCTTCAAACCTGATGTTCATTGTGCTTTGCAGCCAATCAATTTTTGATTCAAGGTGCACAAATCCAGTGCGAGTTTCGGTTACGAAACCTCTGAATTCGGAGTAGGTAACAAACTCGTGGTCGTCATTTCCCGCTGAATTATTCATTGGTGGGAAAACTCTCTGGATTGCGCTAGTTGACATATATCGGCCTTTCGAAGGTGGTTCTCGAAAGGGATGTGTACGCGAGTTTGTAAATGTGACGTCATTTCTCAGATCGTTACACAAATGTTGCTCTGGTTGTCAAGTACCAAAAACCTTTATGGGTGCAGACCACGCATGCGGTGTGCATCAGCAATCGTCTTGACGCCCAAAACTGTTGCTGCCAATCGGTTTGGCAACTTCGTTTCCTGAGTGAACGCATAAAAACGTTCAAATGCATTACGCATCAAATCAATGACTCGAGCATTTACCTCATCTTCATCCCATGTGAGGTGGGCAAAGTTTTGACATTGCTCGAGGTATGAACAAGTAACACCACCTGCGTTGGCGTAAACATCTGGGATGACGATAGCGCCCTTGTCGGCCAGGATGAGGTCGGCAGTTGGGGTGAGTGGACCATTGGCTCCTTCAACGATAATCCTTGCTTTCATACCGTTTGCTTCCGCTTCGCCAACTGCTTCACCAAGTGCGCATGGCATCACGATGTCGCAATCAAGTCCAAAGACTGCGACAGAACCAGCTTGGCCTCGCGCTACAACTTGACCCACGCCTGTATCGCAAACGCTTCGCGCACCTTCGCGCATTGCTTTATCGATCTGTACAAGGTCAAGTCCGTTGTCGGAATGTATGGTTCCGCCAACATCAGAGAGCCCAACAATGAGCGCGCCGCGAGCCGATGCAAGTCGTGCCGCCCATGAGCCCACTTGCCCGTAACCCTGAATCGCAATCTTTTTACCTGCCAATGAATCGCCCATCTTCTCGAGTATCAATGCAGCGGCTTCAACAACACCGCGACCAGTTGATGATTCGCGACCGAGTGATCCACCGAGTTCAATCGGTTTGCCAGTGACCACACCTGGTGTTGCATGACCGACTCCGGTTGAGTATTGGTCCATGATCCATGCCATGATCTGCGAGTTGGTGCCCACGTCTGGTGCTGGAACGTCGCGATCTGGGCCAAGAAATGAGGCGATTTCTGAGATGTATCGTCTCGTGATGCGTTCAATTTCGCCAATTGAATATTGCTTTGGATCAAACCGCACACCACCTTTTGCGCCACCGAGTGGCAGGTTGGCAATCGCGGTCTTGAGTGACATACCAATCGCAAGAGCAACCACTTCATCTCGATTGACTTCGTGATGGTAACGAATACCCCCCTTGGCTGGGCCTCGAGTGGTGTTGTGATGCACGCGCCACCCAACGAGTTGGTCTCGTGATCCGTCGTCTCGTCGAAATGGAATTGCCACTTCAATGATTCGTCTTGGCGTAACGATCGTCTCGATCAAGCCATCTTCCAAATTCAGCCACTCGCCGGCCTCACGAACTCGCAGTTCGGCCGCTTCGAGTGCTGAGTAGGTCTTATATGACGCCATTGTCATACTGTTCCTTTCAGCAACTTTGCTTGATACAGACTAGATCATCCAATACTCTTGCTGGGTATTCTCAGGTCACACGAGAGTCAGACTCCACCACTTCCTCGTACTTTCGAGTCTTAATAAGTTCTCTAATACGATCAAATCCCTTCCAAACTTCTATGTAACTGGTGGGTAACGGCGACATGGCAACGCGAATGCAGTCTGGTTCTCGGTAGTCAAGGATGACATTTGAAAATTCTCGAAGTGCCTGTGAGATGCGCTTCGCTTCTGGGTGTCGGATAGTGATGTGACCTCCGCGCTTACTGGCGTCCCGAGGGGTGACCACGCTGCATCCAAGTGGCGCAAGCCACGCATCATGTAGAGCCAGCATCATTTCAGTTCCAGTCGCAGCCTTTTTAGCAATTGCTTGCAGCCCAGCACGTTCGATCATTGCAAATGAAGTCTGTACGCAACGTAGTCCGATGATTGACGGGCTTGCGATCTGAAACCCACGAATTGTGGGCGAGCGGTCAAAACCCTGAGCCATCGCAAACTGGTCATCTTGGGCAAACCATCCCTGAATTGGGACGTGCAACTCTTGTTGCAGTGACGTGCTGACGTAGAGCCAGCCAGGTGAACCAGGACCAGAATTTCCATATTTGTAAGTGCAACCGATTGCCAGACCGGCATTGTCACGATCAAGTTGCAATGGCACTACACCTACTGCATGACTTGCATCCCAAACACAAAGCGCACCAGAGTCGCGGGTCATTTGTGAGATACGGGCGATGTCGTGCAGTGCTCCTGAGCGGTATTGAATAACAGAAAATGTAACGAGAGCAACATCATCGTCTAAATAAGGTGCCAACATTTCTGGTGTCACGTACTCTTCGCCGTCTTCGTCATTGATGAGTACCAATTCGCAACCTAATTCTTGGCAGAGGCCTTCTAAGATGTAGCGGTCAGTCGGAAAGTTTGCTGTATCACTAATAATCTTGTGTCGACCTGGTCGAGCAGTGATCGCTGCATAACAGAGTTGATAAAAATTGACGCTCGTTGTGTCGACTGTCAGTATCTGTCCAGATGCGGCGCCAAGCGTTGCTCGACCAATCAAATCACCTGTGCTTTGAGCCTCGTCGATCCAGGAGTGCCATCCAGAGACCATCTGGGCGCCCCACTCACTGTGGAGGTAATCATTGACCACGCCAATGGTCGCTAGGGGAAGGCGGCCCAATGAGTTGCCGTCGAGGTAACACACGTCGTCGTCATTGATCAAAAATTCATTACGAAAACTTGCGAGCGGGTCGGAGCCATCTAGACCCTCAATAAATGCTCT
>DFDK01000045.1:0-6526 GCA_002367695.1 Acidimicrobium sp. UBA3029
GGTATTCGCCCATAAATATCAAATACTGCTCGCACAGCAATCGGATGAATGCCTCTCCCCGACAATCCGCCACCGCCATTTCCAAGTGCCGGTCGACCAGTCGCTGTGTCGATGATCATTCCAAGAGATGTATTCACCAATGTCAATGCTTGTGCTCCCGCATTTATGCACGCTTCGGCAACATCTCCAATACGGTCGGTATTCGGTGACAATTTTGCCCACAGTGGCAATCCAGAAACTTGTGCAGCGTCAACAATCTGGGCTGCGAGATCTGCATCGTGAGCAAACATTGCATGTGGCTTGTTGTCACCCACCACTGCTGCTTTTATGTTTGGGCAAGACAAATTGATCTCCAGTGCCGCGATCTTGTCTTTAACCGGCGCAAGCATGCGCGCCGCATCAACATAATCTTGCACGCCAAAGCCCCAGATACTGCACACAACAGTTGCACCAACGTCTACGAGTTGCGGCAAATCACGCGCGATCCATTGCTCGACTCCGGGGCCTTGCAGTCCAACTGCGTTGAGCATCCCGCTCGCCGTCGGATGTAACCGAGGTTGTGGATTACCCGCCCATTCAAATGCTGCCAAAGATTTGACAACTACTGCACCGAGCTCACTCAATGGCATGTATGCATCAAGTTCTACACCAAGCCCACAGGTTCCCGAAGCGGTCATGACTGGGTTCTTGAGAGTCACCGAACCAACATGCGTTGCCAAATGCGGTGACCTGGATCGCAACTTCACTGCTGGTGATACTCCTGTAACGATTTCACTTCAAGTGGATGCTCCTGTTGCTCAAACAGACCTTGCATAGCCGCCAACGCCGCATTGATTGTGGTTACTGATGAAACCCTAAAGATGTTTGCGGCCTTGCGAATTGCTTCGCCGTCCGAACGACCGCCTCTACCCTGTGGAGTGTTGATCACAAATGCAATCTCACCACGTTTGATCAACTCAACCGCATCATCTGGTTGCGAACTCTTCATGTCTTTATTCGTACGCGACGAGTGATCTGTTGAGGTTTCCGAAACTTTTCCAACAACACGATCAACGGGGTGACCAAAACGTTGCAAATAATCGGCAGTCCCAGCTGTCGCTGCAATGCCAAGACCCAATTCGCGCAGACGTTTGGCAACCACAAGTCCACTCGGCTTATCGCGGTCGTTAAGTGACAAGAACACCATGCCGCTTGTTGGCAATTGCGTTCCTGCAGCAATCTCAGCTTTCACAAACGCCCGACCGAATGTGGAGTCAATTCCCATCACTTCACCAGTTGAACGCATCTCCGGCCCAAGTGCAGTGTCTACCTCTGGAAAGCGACTGAAAGGCAGCACCGCTTCTTTCACCGAAACATGTTTGCCACTGACTGGCTTCTTCAGCAGACCTTCGGATCGCAATTGAGCCAAAGATGCGCCAAGCATCACCCTGCTTGCTACTTTCGCCAAGGGAACACCAGTCGCTTTTGCAACAAACGGCACTGTGCGACTTGCTCGAGGATTCGCTTCAATCACATAAATCTGCGACCCGGCGACAGCAAATTGCACGTTGATTAATCCACGCACATCCAGCGCATTGGCAATCACTTTTGTATATGACTCGACCGCTTCAACGACCCATGCCTCGAGAGTTGGAGGAGGAATAACACATGCAGAGTCTCCAGAGTGAACTCCGGCTTCCTCCACGTGTTCCATCACAGCCCCGATCAGCACTTCGCCAGTCGAATCACGAATGGCATCAACGTCGATTTCGGTGGCGTCATCCAAAAATCGATCGATGAGTACTGGCCGCTCTGACGAAAGTCCGCCTTCTCTGCCGAGAGTTCCGGCAACAGTGAGTTCGTGCATTGCTCGCTCTAGGTGGGCTTCGTCGTGCACAATCTGCATCGCACGTCCGCCCAACACATAGCTGGGTCGCACTAATACTGGATATCCAACTTTCAATGCAATCTTTTTCGCTTCATCAATCGTTAACGCGGTTCCACCAGGAGGCTGAGTGATTTTCAGTTGTTCACACAATGCACTCCACTTCTTGCGATCTTCGGCAATGTCGATCGACTGAGGCGATGTGCCAGCGATGAGTTCGACTGGAATGAGATTTGCCAACTTCAATGGCGTCTGACCGCCTAGGCCGACGATCACTCGAGGAGCGACACCACCAGCAAGTGTTTCTGCTTCAATCACATTCATTACATCTTCTTGTGTCAAAGGTTCGAAGTACAAGCGGTCCGAAGTGTCGTAGTCAGTTGACACTGTCTCGGGATTGCAATTGATCATGATTGTTTCAAAACCTGCATCGCGAAGAGCGAAGCTGGCATGCACACAGCAGTAGTCAAATTCAATCCCCTGACCGATGCGATTTGGTCCACTACCCAAAATGATCACTTTGGGCTTCGTTGAATTATGTACTTCATTTTCATCTTCGTAAGTCGAGTAGTGGTAAGGGGTTTGCGCCGCAAATTCAGCACTGCATGTATCAACAGCCTTATACGTGGGAATCACTCCTGCCCCAATGCGTGTTGCTCGCACGGTTGACTCTTCAACTTTCCAGAGATAGGCCAATTGAGCGTCAGAAAAACCGAGTCGTTTTGCGCGCCGCCAAGAACGTACTGTCATTTTGTCGATGCCACATGCATCCAATTCCGTCCGTTCATCAGTGATCATTGACATCTGATCGAGAAACCAATAATCGATGCGACACGCTTCATAAATTCGCTCGCGCGATATGCCTCGGCGAACACACTCTCCTACCTGAAAGATGCGCTCGGGCGTAGGGATAGCAATCTGCGCCAACATCTCATCGTCGGATTTTTCACGCATCAAGAGCTCTGGAGGATCACAATTTAATCCCGAGCGACCATTTTCCAGCGAGCGCAGTGCCTTCTGCAAACTTTCAGCAAAAGTTCTGCCAATCGACATTGCTTCTCCGACGCTTTGCATCTGTGTACCAAGCACTCCGGATGTACCAGGAAACTTCTCGAAAGCCCATCGTGGAATTTTGGTAACTACGTAATCAATCACTGGCTCGAAACTTGCCGGCGTCATCTTGGTGATGTCATTGGAGATCTCATCCAAGGTGTACCCAACTGCCAATTTGGCCGCAATCTTTGCGATTGGAAAGCCGGTTGCCTTAGATGCCAGCGCAGAAGAACGGGAAACCCGTGGGTTCATCTCGATCACAACTTGCTCGCCCGTCAGTGGGTTGACAGCAAATTGAACGTTGGAACCACCGGTCTCTACACCCACTCTGCGGATGCATGCAAAAGCTGCATCTCGCATCTTTTGATACTCGACGTCCGAAAGCGTCATCGCAGGCGCAACCGTGATCGAGTCGCCAGTATGGACTCCCATCGGATCAATGTTCTCAATCGAACAAATGATGACGCAGTTATCGGCACGATCGCGCATTACTTCAAGCTCGTACTCTTTCCAACCGGCAATTGAAGTTTCAATCAATACCTCGCCAATTGGACTGGCCGACAAACCATCCGCAACAATCTTTTTGAAGTCTTCTTCGTTATCGGCAATACCTGTGCCACGACCGCCCAAAATATATGCGGGTCGAATAATGGCGGGCAATCCAATTTCGTCACGCACAAGTAATGCTTCTTCAATGTTGCGAGCCACACCACTCACCGGCACGTTCAGCCCAATCTCGATCATTGCAATCTTGAATTTTTCACGATCCTCTGCTGTTGCGATTGCTTCAGCATTCGCACCAATAAGTTCAGGTGTACCGGGCACGCCAACCAGCCCACGAGCGTGCAGTGCCATCGCCAGGTTCAATGCAGTCTGACCACCGAGAGTTGGCAAAACCGCGTCTGGTTTTTCCCTTGCAATGATTGCGGCAATTACGTCAACAGTGAGTGGCTCAATATACGTTCGATCGGCAAAATCTGGGTCGGTCATGATCGTGGCCGGGTTTGAGTTGGCCAAAATGACTCGGTAACCCTCTTCTTTAAGCACTCGACATGCCTGCGTACCCGAGTAGTCGAACTCACATGCTTGACCAATAACGATGGGGCCGGAGCCGATAATCAAAATTGATTTCAAATCACTACGGCGTGGCATCAGCGTTGTCCCATCAGTTGCGCAAATTCATTAAACAAATATCGACTGTCGTGTGGCCCCGGACCGGCTTCAGGGTGATACTGCACGCTGAATGCACGAACATCGCGCACGCGCATACCCTCGTTGGTTTGATCATTGAGATTGGTGTGAGTGATGTCGGCGACGTCACTGAGCGATGCAGGTTCTACACAGAAGTTGTGATTTTGGCTAGTAATTTCGATTGAACCTGTGCGCAAGTTACGCACAGGATGATTCGCTCCATGATGACCAAATGGCAATTTAAAGGTTTTTCCACCGAGTGCGAGTGCCATGAGTTGATGTCCAAGACAGATGCCAAACATCGGCACGCCTTGTTCGATGATGGTGCGAATCGCAGCAGGCGCGCCATCAACTGTTTCCGGATCACCAGGTCCGTTAGATAAAAATACACCGTCGGGTTGCAACGCCAATACTTGCTCGGCCGAGAAATGTGATGGCACAACATGAACCGTTGCTATTTCGCTCAGGCAACGAAGAATGGTGCTCTTAATTCCAAAATCGTACGCAACGACCTTCATATGCCCGCCACCAACGACGTACGGCTGAGTCGTTGTTACCTGTTTCACTAAATCAATACCAGATGTACCCAACTCGCTTTGAGCACGAGCCAACACACTTGCTTGACTCGCCTGACCAAAAGCGCCAGGCATGGCACCTGTGTCGCGAAGGATGCGAGTAAGCCTTCGGGTATCAATGCCCGCGATACCACTCACATTCATTCCACGTAGATATGCATCAAGGTCATTGTTGGCTCGCCAGTTACTACGTCGCTGCGACATCTCGCGCACTATGACACCGCGAGCAAACACGTGTGACGACTCATTGTCGAGCGGTGTGGTTCCGTAGTTGCCAATGTGCGGTGTTGTAAATGTAATAATCTGACCGGCATACGAAGGGTCAGAAATCACTTCTTGATAACCCGTTAGAGCAGTGTGAAAGACCACTTCGCCACTTGCGATGCCGCCGACGGGGTCGGCACCAATTGCCTCACCTTCGAAGACGCTGCCATCTCTCAGCACTAATACAGATTCGCGAATTGTCATTTCTGTGCTTCCCCATCTTGAACAGTGATTTTTCCGCGATACATCGTGCTGCGCACCATACCTCGTAATTGTCTCCCGACGAAGGGAGTATTTTTGCTCTTGCTTGCCAACTTGGCAGGGTTCACTTGCCACATCGCATTCAAGTCAACGACACACAGATTGGCGGTGTCGCCTACTTCAATATTGCAACCATGATTATCGGTGATTTGGGCAATTCGCGCTGGGTTTCGTGACATCACTGCAGCGATTTGCACAGGGTCAAGATCTACTGCCGACAACACAACGCCGAGGGCAGTTTCTAAACCGATCATGCCCGGTGGAGCCTGATCGAGTGAGAGCTCTTTGTCTCTTCTGGCATGGGGAGCATGATCGGTAGCCACAGCGTCGATGGTTCCATCCAATAGACCTGCTTTGAGGGCTTGAATGTCAGTCATGCTACGAAGTGGTGGATTGACTTTGTAAATGGGATCAAATGTCGTCAGTAACTCCTGCGTCAACGACAGATGATGCGGAGTCACTTCGGCCGTTACGTTGAGTCCCTCGCTTTTGGCGGCACGCACCAATTCGACCGACCGCGCAGTAGACAAATGCAGAAAATGTACTGATGCGCCAGTGACCCGAGACATCTCGATATCTCGGTGCACCATCATCTCCTCTGCAATTGCAGGCCAACCCGGCACACCCATGTCAGAAGAGCACCCACACTCATTCATGACTGCACCTTGAGTGAGTGCAGACACCTCACAGTGTTGTGCCATCGTTACTCCTAGAGTTTTTGCGTACTGCATAGCTCGACCCATGAGCACTGGGTCTTGCACTCCAGAACCATCGTCGGTAAAAATACGCACACCTGCCGCGCAGAGTTCGGCCAAAGGAGCCAATGATTCGCCCTGACGTCCCATCGTGATGCAGCCACTCGGAAACACATCGAGCAAACCTGCCTTGCGTGCTTGCTCTCGTACAAACTCAATCACTGTGACCGAATCGTGTGCGGGGTTTGTATTGGGCATGGCAATAAGCGCCGTATAACCACCCTTTGCGCCCGCGCGACTTGCGGTTTCGATCGTTTCGGTATCTTCGCGACCTGGTTCGCGTAAATGTGCATGCAAATCGACAAAGCCAGGAAATATGTGGCAACCTGTTGCATCGAGAGAGACATCACCTTTGAGGTTGTTGCCGACCTTTGCGATGATGTCATTGTCAATGAGCACATCGACTTTTTTGACACCACTCACCCCCACGACACTTCCGCCCTTGATCACAATCGTCATGACAACTCCTCCGCTGAAAGTAAATCAAACAACACAGCCATACGCACCGAAACGCCATTTGTTACTTGTCTGTGAATGAGCGAATTTGGTATATCACTTGGGTC
>DFDK01000045.1:6804-13286 GCA_002367695.1 Acidimicrobium sp. UBA3029
TACCTCGTGCTGTATTCACGTAAACTTGGAACCAAACCTTGGGCCATTCGTTCGCTTTGTAGTCGCAACATGTACAACACATCGGTGCTTCCGAGCACGGCATCCAAATCATTACTAACTTTCACTGGCCAATGATCGATGTTTAATGGCAGAAGTGTTGGAGGGGCGACCAATGTGATGTGTGCCCCGAGCATATGAAAGGCCTGAATGTTGCTTCGTGCGACTCGGCTGTGTTTGATATCGCCAACGATTGTCAGATTGAGTCCAGTTAGATCTTGCTTACCGAGAGCCTCACGAACCGTAAAGCAATCTACAAGTGCTTGCGTTGGGTGCTGATGTGCGCCATCGCCAGCATTCACGATCGATGCGTTTGTCCATTGCGAAATTTGCCACGGCACACCAACCGATTTGTGGCGTACAACAAATGCATCAACGCCCATGTCGGTGATGGTTTCAATTGTGTCGCGCAAACTTTCGCCCTTGTTGACACTCGATATAGAAACACTGAAATTCATTGTCTCTGCCGACAGACGCTTAGCGGCAGTTTCAAAACTCAATCGTGTTCGAGTCGAGTCTTCAAAAAATAAACTCACCACCGTCTTGCCACGCAGCGCCGGTACTTTAGGCACTGATCGCGTATTAATCTCTGCCATGCTCTCTGTGAGCTTGAGTATGCGCGCCACTCCATCTGTGCCCAACTCAGAGATCGAACGCAGATGTTTCACGATTCTGCCCCTCCAGCCGTCGTAACGATTACACCATCTGCCGAGACGTTTACTTCATCTGTCGTCTGAGTTGGCATGTTCTTACCCACATAATCAGGACGTATGGGTAGCTCACGATGTCCACGATCAACCAACACAGCCAGTTGCACCGCACGCGGTCGACCAAAGTTATTCAAACCTTCGAGTGCCGCACGCACCGTTCTTCCGGTGTACAGAACGTCATCTATCAACACAACAGTTGCACCGGTGATATCACAAGGAATATGGCTAGCTGAACCCGCCACAACAGGTCGCAGACCAATGTCATCGCGATACATAGTCGGGTCAAGCGAACCTACTGGCACCGAAAAGTTCGGCTCAATCATTGAGATGCGTTCTCCTAAAGCTTCCGCAATCCATGTTCCGCCACGTTGCAGACCGACTAAAACGACGTGTTCGATACCGTGATTGCGCTCCACAATTTCATGGGCAATGCGACTGATAGCTCGAGCGACATCTGGGCCAGACATGACGGCAACTGCCGATTGTGGTGCACTGCTCACTGTTATCCCTTCGTTTGAACCTCACAGGGTTCAATTAACGACCTACATTCCGATGAATGCGTCACTGACTGTAGCACCTATTAGCGATGGCGATACAGGATCCACCACTCATTAGATGCAACGACTACATAGTCGTGGATTTCCGCTCGCCACACCTGTTCGGATTCCATCGAGAGCGCAATTGGCAACATCACGTATTCAATTTCATTAGCGAAAACTAGTCTGTCCCCCGCTGCAAAGACATCTGGACCATACAGCGCGCGTTGAAACGGGTTAGGAAAAACATATATACGATTTCGGCGAGCCAGCTGCGCAGACAACGGATGAAATACCGAAATCACAGCGTCAGGAGGAATTTGAGAGAATAATTCATGTGCCGCTGCAACAGCTGGGCTCGATGGAGGAAACTTCTGAATTTGGTTGTGCGCAAATGGCAGAGGTGCCAGTAGAAGGGCTGAAATAATTGATGCCACCCCAACAACCAATGTCGCCTTGCGACGAGCCGATTTGCTCAGCCGTCCAATTGCATAAACATTGCCAAAAACCAGAATCGGTGCAACAACCAATGAATAATGATAATGAATTTGGTATTGATAGTAAAAGGTGCTGACAATATTAGAAAACAACACCACGAACCCGACCAATGCAACACTTGGAGCAATGAAGAACATGCCACCCGTCGGCAACAACATTTGCATCAGATACGTCAATCGACCATCGCTTGTGAGATAACGCAACAACGTGATCGGCGAAGTAAATGCAGTCCTCACAAGACCATCGACACCGCCAAATGGTATGCGCCATGAATTTCTAAATGCCGTTCCGGTCAAGCCACGAATCACGACAAGAAAACAAAACAACGCTGCGCCAATAGAACCAATCACTGTTGCAACGCCAATTCTCACATCACGACGTAATGCCACCCACACCCCAATTGGCGCCACCACCAGTAGCACGTCTTCCTTGACCAGTAATGCCAACAGAACAGCGCCTATGTACCACCGCCATTTACGATTTAGAGCAGCCCAGAGAGCCACCGCAATGAATAGACCCAAAAATGAATCTGGGTGGAAATTCTCTACATTCGTCCAACTGACTGCCGGATAGAGCAGATATGTACACGCGAACACGCAACCAAGCGCATCGCTCTCCAATTGTTTTCGAGCAAATGCGTACACGGGTATGGCTCCACTAGCAATAACAACCGACTGAACAACAAATAGCAGACTCGTTGACGAAAACACCCACATGAGTGGCACGAGTAGCAGCAGAATAAATGAAGTGTGGTCACCGAATAGATTGCGCCCCATCAGCGTCACAAACGGAGTTTGGCCTCGTGACAATAACCAAATACCTTGGTCGTACAAACCAAAGTCATATGCCGAAGTACCAATACCGCGATGAATTTGGACAGTCGTGTAACTGAAGTAGCTGGCGTACGCCACAATTACTACACAAACTACAAGAGTCCATGACGAAATGCGTCGGACCCCTGCAGACAAACGGTTCATTGCTACGAAGTGACGCGAACCACTTTAGAGATAGCAGATAACACGCCGTTTACAAAGCGCCCAGAATCGTCTGTCGAAAATGTCTTAGCAAGTTCGACTGCCTCGTTGATAACGACAGCAACCGGTACATCATGGCTGTACGACAGCTCGTACACGGCCATTCTTAAAACATTTCGGTCAATCACTGGCATGCGAGCAAGTGTCCAGCCATTTGCACACTCCACAATATGGCCGTCCAACTCATCCAGATGAGTCGATACACCCGTCACAATCTCTGTCGTCAGATCATCAACGCTTAACACCTGTATTGCAAGCACTTCGGTACCAGTCAACCCTTTGGTATCTGCCTCATACAAAATATGCATAGCACGCTCGCGGGCATCCGAGCGAGCAGATTTGCCACCCGCGCGAGGTTTTTTGTCGGCCGTCACGGTCAGACGCGAGTCACATATTCTGCAGTGCGAGTATCCACTTTGACTCGATCACCAATGTTGACGAACAAAGGAACTTGAATTACTTTGCCTGTCTGCAACGTAGCTGGCTTACGTGCACCAGACACTCGATCACCTTGCATGCCAGGCTCGGTGAATGTTATTTCAAGCTCAACCGAAGGTGGGATTTCGACGCTGACGATTTCGTCACCATAACTCGCAATCATCGCTATTGCGTTCTCAATCAAGTAGTCAGCAGCCTCACCAAGTGCTACAGGCTTGATTGTCAGTTGGTCATAGGTTACGTTGTCCATGAAAACGTAGTCATCGCCGTCTTTGTACAAAAACTGCATGTCGCGCTTGTCGAGAATTGCCTGTTCAACTTTGATTCCGGCGTTAAACGTGCGCTCCAACATATTGCCGGTACGTAAATTGCGCAACTTTGTACGCACAAATGCACCACCCTTGCCAGGCTTCACGTGTTGAAATTCGACAACGGTGTACAACGTGTTATCGATGTTGAGGGAAACTCCGTTTTTTAGATCGTTGGTCGAGATGGCAGGCACAAAGACTCTTTCTGACTCAGGGTGAGGGTTCGGCTGGATGTTGCGGTTACAAGGATCAAATCCTCTATCCGCACACCTCCAACACCTACACGATAGACCCCAGGCTCTACGGTCACCACCTCGCCACACTGCAAAGGCTCGATGAAGTCGGTGCGCACCCATGGCATTTCATGAATTTGAAGTCCGACACCGTGTCCAGTGCCATGAACAAAATCTGGCCCGTACCCAGCTTGCTTAATGATGCTGCGACACACCTCGTCGATCGATGCGCCGCTCACACCAGGTCGAACAGCCAGCACTCCCTCGCGTTGCGCATAGAGCACAAGATCATGGATCGCAGCAAGCTCGGACGAAACCTCTCCGATCAAAAATGTGCGAGTCATATCTGAGTGATAACCATCGACGAGGCCACCAACATCAATTACTACAGAATCACCTTCGCGGATAATGGTGCCCGTGGGGCGATGATGAGGTTTGACGGAGTTAACACCAGTTGCCACAATCGTTTCATAACTTGGCCCATCGGCACCAAATCGACGCATTTTGTACTCAAGTTCGTCGCGTACATCTCGCTCGGATATTTCGAAAGACGATGCGTCTTCAAGCATCAACTGAACTTCTGCCAAAGCCATATCGGTAGCGCGTGACGCCAATTGCATGCGCGCAATTTCGGCGTCTGTTTTGACTCTGCGTAACTGTTGGACTACGCCGTTAACGGCAACAAACGCGCAAGGAATTTGCGCAACAATCATCTCAAAATTGAGCACCGTCACATCACTCGAATCGAAGCCACAGATATTACTTCCCTCAAGTTCTCTCGAGAGTTGTCCAATCTGCAGAGACTGTGTTCGAGCTTCGACCACCCTCGCTGAAGCACCCGACATATGGATCTGATCAATCGCTTGCTGTGTGTAACGACCATCGACGATCAGAATTGAGTCGTTGTCTTTTATCAACAACAGTGCAGTCGACCCAGTGAAGCCGGTAAGCCAACGAATATTATCCATTGACAGAACCACGAGCGCATTCACCCCATACGAATCTTGTGCAATCTCAAGGACTCGCTGCAATCGATCGGTCACCAATAACGGCGGCAATGATGAAAATTGTGGCGAATTCAAGTCCACAAAACTTTCCTATTTGTTGTCAAGGTAGTGCGCAATAGCTTGCACACCAAGCACATAACTCTGTTGACCGAAGCCTGCAATGGTGCCAATCACATGAGGAGCAACAACGCTCGTGTGTCGCCACGACTCACGCGATTGCGGGTTCGAGATGTGCACTTCAACTACTGGCCCATCAAATGCATTGAGCGCATCAGAAATACTCCACGCATAATGGGTAAATGCACCAGGATTAATTATGATCGCTGAATATTCGGTGCGAGCGTCATGAATTTTGTCAACCAATTCAGAAGCGCTATTACTTTGAAATGCGTCCAATGTAAAACCAGCTGCAACGGCTGCCTCCGAAGCAACAGCAATGTGATCTTGCAGCGTTTCTTTGCCATAAATCTCTGGCTCGCGGGAGCCAAGCAAATTGAGATTTGGCCCGTTTAGCAATAAAATCTTGGTCGCACGAGACATGTTCTTATCGTACTTCCATGCGACTGAATGCCTGAGTCACTGCTGATGCAGAAACATCTGCAACGAGTTCAACCCCATTCGGTCCATCCAATACGAAGGTCAGTCCATGGAGGGCTTTTTTGTCGGCCATCATCAACGCCATCAAGTCCTCTGCGCGACAATCTCGTGGTAGTGCAGTTGACAAACCGTAGGCGCCCGAAACAACCTGCTGATGGTACGCAACTCTTTCGTCGTCAATCCGCCCAAGAGCATGGGCAAGATGTGCGGCAAAGATCATTCCAACGGCCACCGATTCTCCATGCGCGATCTCAAATCCAGTTGCAATCTCAAGCGCATGGCCAAGTGTGTGCCCATAGTTGAGGACAGCCCGAAGACCACCTTCTCGTTCGTCACTGGCAACAATGTCGGCCTTAATTTGCACGCAACGTGCAATTCGTGAATTGCGATCCATAGCCAATAAATCGTCGCCAGTCAAAAAGTGATACTTGGCCATCTCTCCATAACCACATCGCAATTCTCGCTCTGGCAATGTTGCCAATGCATCGGTGTCGCACAACACCGCATACGGTTGCCAAAATGCACCGACCAAATTTTTTCCTTCTGGCAAGTTCACACCAGTCTTGCCACCAATTGCAGCATCGACCATTCCAACAAGTGAGGTTGACACGTGCACAACTGGCGTACCCCGATGCCACGATGCTGCAGCGAAACCAGCAACATCTGTTACCAACCCGCCACCGACCCCGATGACAACGTCATTGCGATTGAGTCCCGCAGCAGCAAAAGCGCGCACGACATGCTCAATGGTCGCTAACGTCTTATGTTGCTCACCGTCACCAACCACCACCGTTGTGCATGGAATATCGGTTTCTACTTGGATGGGAATGGATTGCTGAGTCACTATCACCGCACGTCGCGCGGTTGCGGGCAAAAACGAATCGAGCTCGACTCTCACACCGGCGCCGACTATCACGGGGTAGGAACGATCACCGAGTTGCACGGTTACTTGCTGGCGACTCATTTATCCACCGACTGACGAAGGATCTGTACTGCAGCGTCAATCACTTGTTCGATCTGCATCCCAGTGGTATCAATCTTTGTTGTGGCAACCTGCTCATACA
>DFDK01000080.1:0-725 GCA_002367695.1 Acidimicrobium sp. UBA3029
CCCCTGTTTTGGCTTCTCATCAAGTTAGCAACTCCGATAGATTGCAAAGAATGCGAAAAGCGGTACTTGCACTTACATCGATGTTGTTTATCATCGGCACCATTGGCAGCAATATCGGGCCTGCATTGGTGGACGAAAACCCACGACTCGTATTGCTGTTGAGCGCCCGTAATCGCAATCTCTTTGGCTCTGTGCCGTACATCGACTTGCCTTCATACATCGCAATTGGTTTCCCGCGCGTACTTATCGCAGGTATTGCGCTCTACCTCGTAGGGCGCTGGTACGGGGCAAAGACGCTCGGTTGGGTCGAAGGCAACATGGGCGAACTACCAGCCATTTACCGTTGGACGGAAAGGGCTGTCGATAAGGCCGGCAATTTGGCCCTTGTGCTCATGCCAGGCAGCAATGTTGTTTGCTTACTACTCGGCCATAAGCGCATGGATCCGAAACGTTTTGTGCCTCTGCTCAGTCTGGGTATCGCGATAAAGCTGGCAGTTTTGTGGCGAGGTGGCCAGATCTTTGCCGAGCAGATCAAGTCGTTTCTCAATTACATAGAAAAATATCAGTGGTATGTGGTGATGGCATTGTTCGCGCTGTCCATGATTCAGTCAGTGCGTAAGGGTCGACCACAAGGATAAATAGTTGCAAAATCTTGCCAAGTTCATCCACACTTGACAGACTCAAATAACCACATCTACCGAGGAGCACCCCATGGCTGCAAAAAA
>DFDK01000080.1:970-16635 GCA_002367695.1 Acidimicrobium sp. UBA3029
GTGACCCTCGGCGGTAACAAAGTTTCCATAGGCGGAAATCTTCCAAAGGTTGGGTCACGTCTTCCAAAGTTTGCATTCACCGCTGGCAACTTCAGCGAGGTTGGCAATTCCGACATCAAGGGCAAGCGCGTCATCTTCAACATCTTCCCTTCGATCGACACACCAACATGCGCAAAGTCAACTCGCACATTCAATGAGATTGCATCAGGTTTGAGCAATACGGATGTCTACTGTGTTTCTGCAGATTTACCGTTTGCTCAGGGTCGCTTCTGTGGTTCTGAAGGCTTGGCAGATGTCAAGACAGCTTCTTCGTTCCGCTCCAACTTTGGTGCAGCTTTTGGTGTCAACCTCACTAGCGGTCCACTCAAAGGTGTTTTGGCGCGAGCAGTGGTAGTAGCCGACGAAAACGGCAGGGTGTTACACACAGAACTGGTGAGTGAGATTGCCGATGAGCCAAACTACGAAGCAGCAATCAGCGCACTGAAATAATCTAGATACCAAGGAAAGTGTCGAGCCCAAGGGTAAAACCCTTGTGGTCGGCAATTTTTTTGCACGCGAGCACTACGCCCGGCATAAATGATGTGCGATCGATCGTGTCGTGACGGATCGTCAGCGTTTGTGATTGTGCGCCAAGAATGACTTCTTGGTTTGCCACTGTGCCGCGCATTCGCACAGCATGAATTGGGATATCGCCCGGACCTTTTGCTCCGCGGGCACCCGCAATAGCTTCATGCTTTGTCGGGTCGTTCGCCCACCCATTGCTGGCTGCAGCCATTCGCTGAGCAGTTGAAATTGCGGTCCCACTCGGCGAGTCTGCTTTTCCGTCGTGATGAATCTCGATGATTTCGGCGGTGTCAAAAAACGGCGCGGCCATTTCTGCGAATCGCATCATCAACACTGCTCCTACTGCAAAGTTGGCGGCGATGATGCAATTGCTATTCGTGAATGACTTTTTGAATGTGTCGAGGTCTTCTTGTGAGAAACCCGTCGTACCAACCACTGCATGGATGCTGTGCATTGCAAGCCACGGCAAATTGATGCGTGAAGCAGAGGCGACGGTGAAGTCGACCGCAACATCTACATGCGCGTCTGCAAGTGCGCGCAACTCTTTTGAAATGGTGACACCTTCAGCGGTAACGCCTTGCGTTGCATCGACTGCAGCGACAAGTTGAAGACCATCGGCTGCCGCAATTGCGGCACAGGCTGCAGCGCCCATGCGCCCTGCGGCGCCGATGACTCCTACTTTGATCATGAAACGAGGTTAGCCGTTAATGAAAACGGCACGAACTCAATTTCTTGTTACTAGCCGTTGAGTTCGCTGTCGAATTGTTCTTCGAAGCTCACCGAAACAGCGTTGTCACTGACTGGTTCTACTGGGCGTGATCCACGGTTTGGTTCGCGACGTGCGCTGTTGTCGCCACGGCTGCTACCGCCACGACTATTGCCGCCACGATCTCCACCACGACTATTTCCGCCACGATCATTACGACCGCCACGATCTCCACCACTGCGCTCTGGACGCGGGCCACGATCTCCACGATCTCCGCGATCTCCGCCTTCACTTGGTCCGCTTCCGGAACCCTTCATTGGCTCGCCGTCTGGACCAATCAACGAGAGGCTCACTTTGCCACGGTCATCGATGTCGTCGACACGCACTTGCACTTCGTCGCCGATGTTCAAGACATCTTCAACTTTGGCAATGCGTTGTCCGTTGCCCAGCTTGGAGATGTGCACGAGGCCATCACGTCCAGGAAGGATATTGACGAATGCACCGAACTGCGCGATGTTGACAACGCGGCCCGTGTAAGTGGCACCCAAGTCGGCTGTTGGTGGATCAACAATGGCAAGAATACGTGCCTTTGCATCTTCCACCTTGGCGTTGTCTGGTGAACCAATGGTGATGATTCCAGTTGCACCGTCGTCTGAGACGTTGATCTCTGCACCGGTCTCCTGCTGAATCGTGTTGATGACTTTGCCCTTTGGCCCAATCACTTCACCGACCTTGTCCAACGGAATGGTGAACGTCACGATCTTCGGTGCGCTTTCGGCAACCGTTGCACGTGGAGCAGCAATTGCTGCGTTCATCACATCAAGAATTTTCAAGCGTGCTTCTTTGGCCTGCTGCAATGCTGCTGCCAACACTTCGCTTGGAATTCCTTCGATCTTGGTATCGAGCTGCAATGCGGTTACTGCGTCTGCAGTACCAGCAACTTTGAAGTCCATGTCGCCGAATGCGTCTTCAGCACCCAAGATGTCGGTGAGCGCGGTGTATTTGCCCTGATCAAAGATCAGACCCATCGCGATACCTGCCACTGGGGCGATGATTGGAACACCTGCATCCATCAACGAAAGACTCGATGCACAAACCGACGCCATCGAGGTGCTGCCGTTTGACGACAACACTTCAGAGACGAGACGCAATGTGTAAGCGAACTCTTCTTGACTAGGAACAACTGGAAACAATGCGCGCTCTGCGAGTGCACCGTGTCCGATTTCGCGGCGCTTTGGGCTACCTACGCGACCGGTTTCACCGTTGGCCCAAGGAGCCATGTTGTAGTCGTGCATGTAACGCTTTGATGTCTCAGGTGTGATCGAGTCGATCATCTGGTTCATCTTTGGCATTGCCATTGTCAAGACGTTGAGCACTTGTGTCTCACCTCGTTGGAATAATCCGGTGCCGTGTGCAGTCGAGATCAAACCAACTTCGGCTGATACTGGACGCAGGTCGGCTGGTGCACGACCGTCGATACGGATGCCTTCATCAACAACGCGCTTACGCACCAACTTCTTGGTGAGCGAACGAACTGCTTCTTTGATCTGCTTTTCTTGCGCAGGAAACGCTTCAGCCAACTCGGTAAGTGTCTCGGCTGTTGCCAAGTCAATTGCTTCGTTGCGATCGCTCTTCAGTGCAATACGAATTGCTGGCTGCAACTTGGTAGTTGCTGCTTTTTCAACTGCTGCAAACAACTCTGCCGAATAGTCAAGAACTGGTGTGTACTTGAGTGGCACGATTGGTCCACGAGTTGCGATCACGCTGGCAACGAGCTGGCGCTGCAACTTGATCGAATCTTTGATGAACTGCTTGCACACTTCGAGACCGCCCGCGATGACTTCTTCAGTCACCTTTGGTGCACCCGCTGCGTAATAGGTGAAACTCTTTTCAGTTCCGCCTGCTTCCACCATCATCACTGCAACGTCACCATTGTCGAGTTCACGACCAGCAACAACGATTTCGAATGTTGCTTCTTCGCCCTCTTCGAATGTTGGGTGAGGAATCCAGGTGCCGTCCTGGCTGTAGGCCAAGCGCACTGCACCAATTGGTCCGTCAAACGGAATGCCCGAGATCATGAACGAAGCAGATGCTGCGTTGATTGCGAGAACGTCGTGTGGGTTTTCTTGGTCGGCACCGATAACGGTGATCACAACTTGTGTCTCGTTGCGGTAGCCATCTGGGAAGGCTGGACGCAATGGACGGTCTGTCAAACGACAGGTAAGGATTGCTGCTTGGCTTGGTCGGCCTTCACGACGGAAGAATGAACCAGGAATTTTTCCTGCTGCGTATGCACGCTCTTCAACGTCAACTGTCAACGGGAAGAAGTCGATGCCGTCACGCACGCCCTTTGCGGCGTTCGCTGTGGCAAGCACGATTGTCTTACCAACTTTGGCGATAACCGCACCTTGCGACTGCAAGGCAAACTTTCCGGTTTCGAAGGTGAGTGTTTTGTTGGTCCCAGAAATTGGGCCCGATACTGAAATGGCGTCAGCCATGTTTGTTTCCTTTCGTCTCTGGCGCGTACGTGACGATCATCCAGAGTTTGAGGAGCAACCAGATCGATTCCCAGTCGGCAATCTCGCAACGTCAGTCCGAATTGACTGGCTGCGTTATCAGCGACTGACAACCGAATCCCGGTTGCTCGTTATGTGTTTACCGAACTGTCGTGCTTTAGCGGCGCAGACCGAGATCTTCGAGAAGTTTTCTGTACTTCTCAATATCGCGAGCCTTTACGTAATCCAACATGCGGCGTCGACGCCCAACCATCATCAAGAGACCTCGACGACTGTGGTGGTCCTTATCGTGACTCTTTAGGTGCTCGGTAAGGTGATTGATACGTTCTGTCAAGAGTGCAATCTGCACTTCTGGGGAACCAGTATCGGTTGCGTGTATCCGGTGCTTAGATATCGTGTCGCTTTTTGCAGCAATAGCCACGGTGATGCCTTTCGTTTTCTCGCCGAATTGCGAGAAGTTGAGGTCGCTCTCGGTCGGATGACCAACAGCATCACATCAGAGCAGGTAGCCCCAATGGACATGTCCACCCTATCGGCGCAAATAGCCCCACCAAACAGCTGCCCAATATATATAAGTGATGTCAGAAGTGATGTAAGTAGTGTGAATTGCTGTGTTCACTGGGATCGTTGAAGAACTAGGCACCATTGCCCAACGAGATGGCAGTCGCCTGCGGGTCAATGCCTCTCTCGCCCTCGAGGGTTCGACACTCGGTTCATCTATTGCGGTCAACGGCTGTTGCCTCACCGTTGTGGCCACCGATCAGTCGAGTTGGTGGGATGCCGATGTGAGTGAAGAAACGTACTTGCGCACCAACCTTGGCGCGCTGCAAACAGGCGATGTTGTCAACCTCGAGCGACCAATGGCTCTTGGTGATCGATTGGGTGGACACATGGTGCTCGGTCATGTCGATGCAGTTGGAACTGTTGTGTCCCCTGCACCAGATTTGGTTATTCGTATTCCACGCGACTTGATGCACTTGATCGTCGAAAAAGGTTCGGTCACTGTCGACGGAATTTCGCTCACTGCGTTTGATCTCACTGCCGACACGTTTCGCGTTGCAGTGATTCCACACACTTGTGCAGTCACGACACTGGGCGTGCGCAAATCTGGTGACGCTGTGAACATCGAGATGGACGTACTTGCAAAGCATGTTGCAAAACTTGTTGAGCCACATCAGACAAAGCGCACTTGGTGGCGCGCGTTAGTAGGAAAATAAATGGCGCGCGATCTACCACAACTGCGCGAGAAGATCGATCAGATAGACGCCGCAATTGTCGCGCTGCTCGCACAGCGCATGGAAGTGTGCAGAGAAGTCGCCGACGTAAAGGCCGGATCATCAACCGCAGTTATTCAGCCACAACGTGTGCGTGAAGTACTCACCACTCGACGCCAATGGGCGATCAACAGTGGCGTTGACGCCGACTTTGCCGAACAATTGTTTCGCATCGTGCTTTCTGAAACACATCGCATCGAAGTCGTACACGATCGCGGAAGTGTCGAGCCTATAAAAATTGCAGACACACTGTTGAGTGCGCTTGACACAGTTGCCGTACGCATCGATCACGTTGTAGTTGCAGTCGTCGATCTCGCATCTGCTTCATTGTTTTTGAAAACGCTTGGCTTTGCCATAACTCCAACCGAAGATACCGACATCATGACAGCCGATGCCGGTGGTGTCACTGTTGTGCTCGTTGGCCCAGGCAATGACCCTGCAGTGCGCGCACACTTGGACGCTCATGGTTCTGGTGTACAACACATCGCCATCGAGGTGCTCAATGCCGGTTTCGTGCAACAAGCTCTTGCGGCAGCAGGAATTCCCCTTTTAACTGACGTAGTCGTTGATGCGGCAGGCCACGAACAGCTTTTCACGGTTGTTGACCCAGCAACAGGCGTGCAATTGGGCTTCATTAGTCGAACGGGTCATCGCGTACCCATCAGCGGCCACAACGTGCGAGCTCTGTTTTCTGCCCTCGGCAAGATTTAAGTTCGCCGCTAACTAACCGTGTAACACCCCCGCTCTACAGTTGTCTGCAAGTCCTGCTCACTTCTTACTTCTCTCTTCTTTCTTCCCTCTTCATCACTCGTAATCCAACTGCTAGATCCTCTAGCTCGATTCGGTATTCAGGGGAACCAATGCACACTGCATCAGACGTATTCCATGGCGCACCGTCAGACATTTCTTCAAGCATCGATTACCTCGATGCGTTTCATAACAACACCAGCACCGAGCCAGAAGTGCGCCTCGCGCTCACACATGTTGCATCTATGCAATCCTGGCTCGACCACCACAAAGTGCAATTGACTCGCCAATTATTGGCGCTTGCATCCACCACTCCGTCCATCGTGCCCCAACAAGTGCTCGCAACCATCGGCAACATCTCGCGCATCGATGCATTCCGTGAGGTCAATCGCGCCAATACCTTGCAACAATTCCCTGCTCTCGAGCAGGCATTTGTAGACGGCCGCATTTCTTCTGCCCACATTGACGCGATCACGCGAGTTGCATTTCATCTCGATGACTCTGCGCGCCAACAACTCACCGACCGCGGGGCTTGGATCAACACCATTGCCACTCATGCCACTCCCGACAATTTTGCCCGTGCATTAAAGAGTGAAGTTGCTCGCATTCACAACGACGATGGCGTAAGCATTCTCGAGCGCCAGCGCACCGACATCACCCTCAAGCATTGGGTCGATCGCGAGTCAGGCATGTTTTGTGTCAACGGCCGACTCGACCCCGAGAGCGGTCTTCGCTTCATTGGCCGGATCGACAACACTGTCGAACAGCTCTTTCACGCAGCGGTGCCAACCAACTGCCCCACCGATGACCGCAAGCACGGTCATCTTGCAGCACTTGCGCTTGTTGCACTCGTCGACGGATCCGCTCTCTCGAGTTCATCACCCAACTCACGCGCCGAAGTTTCAGTGGTCATCGATTTGCAAACGCTCACCCATGGCTTGCACGACAAGTCAGTGATTCACACAGGTCATGATGTCGAATTGCCGATCGAGACAATTCGGCGCATGGCGTGTGAGGCCGAGATCATTCCTGTTGTCCTCAACTCAAAGGGTGTCGTACTCGACATCGGTCGCGCCTCGCGCCTCGCCACTCGCTATCAACGCAAGGCACTCGAGGTCATGTACCCAACATGTGCCATTGCACATTGCGATATCCCTAATGCTCAGTGCCAGCCGCACCACATTCGTTATTGGCGCGATGATGGCACCACCGACATGCACAATCTCATACCCCTGTGCCCCGAGCACCACCGCTGCGTGCACGAAGGCGGTTGGAAGTTGTCACTGCATGGCGAGTCTCGCCAACTCTGCCTCACTTATCCCGACGGCAGGTCGCTCACGTCGTCTCCGACCGATACAGCGCGGAAGGATTTGTTGTATGACATATCGTGATACATTGAACTGTATGCCCGATCTCATCTCGGTTCGCCTTGACACAACCACGCGACGCGCATTGATCAAGTTGCAACAAATGGGTTTGTCGCAATCCGATGCAATACGAATGGCGATACAAGATGCAGCATCGGCCTTGCGTGAACCAAAGAAGCTGGCCGCCGAAATGGCTGCACTGGAAGCCAACCCAACAGACAGAGCTGAAATGTTGCTGATAGCAAAATTCATGGAGGATCTCAGTGAATAGGGGTGATATCCATGTTTTCAATCCCCCGAAAAATGGCAAGCATGAAATTCACGGAAAACGATTTGCAGTCGTAATTCAGTCAGACAGCCTGGCAAATCGATCCGTGATCATCGTCGCTCCAACATCCCAAAGTGCTCGAGAGGCTTCAATCCGACCCGACATCCTTGTGCACCAGCAGTCAACCAAAGTACTTGTTGAACAAATGAGTGCAATTTCGATAGAACGTTTAGGCAAGAAGATTGGTCGCGTAGAAATTGACGAACAGTGGGCAATTGATGATGCAATCCAAGCAGTGCTGGGAATCAATTAAACACCAAACGCGGTTGCAGTGGAGAGCAGACTTGGCTATGGTGGGGCTCGCACGACAATTAAGAGAAACTTCACCTCTCTAACACGGTGAAGCAACTTGGTCGGGCGCTGGCAATCCAACTTCACTACAACCCACGGAGGGTTCAGTTGTCGATACATCAGCGCATACTTGAAACACCCCTCGATCAGTTATTGACTGAAGCACGCGAAGTGCGTGACCTGCAGTTTGGAAGCCGGGTCACATACTCGCCAAAGGTTTTCATTCCACTGACCATGCTGTGCCGCGATAAGTGTGGCTACTGCACATTTGCTCAGCCGCCAGCACGACTCGAAAACCCATATCTATCCGCCGATCAGGTTTTGGCAATTGCCAAGCAAGGTGCAAAATCCGGATGTCACGAAGCGCTCTTCACATTGGGTGAGCGCCCGGAGTTGCGTTACGACGTAGCCGCCGAATGGTTAAAAGCAAATGGCTTCGACTCAACCGTGCACTACTTGCACGACATGGCAGCACTCGTACTAAAAGAAACTGGCTTGTTGCCGCATGCCAATGCCGGCGCGTTGTATAAAGACGAATTGGCAATGTTGCGCAGCGTTTCGCCGTCACAGGGCATGATGATCGAATCTTTGCGTGATGATCTTGACTGCCATCGGGGTGCACCCGACAAAGTTCCGCAACGCCGGCTCGACACACTCGAGTGGGCTGGCGAACTCAAGATTCCATTTACCACCGGCATCTTGGTGGGCATTGGAGAAACTCGCGAAGATCGCATCAACGCGCTCGAAGCAATCGCCGCGTCACACGCACGTCACGGTCACGTGCAAGAAGTGATCGTGCAAAACTTTTTGCCAAAGCCACGAACTGGAATGCAACACGAAGCACCATGTCCGCAAGATGAATACCTATGGTCGATTGCGGCTGCGCGTATCATCTTGCCGCCAAGTATTCACTTGCAAGCACCACCAAACCTGAGTGACGACTTTGGCATTTTGCTCGACGCAGGCATCGACGATTGGGGTGGCGTTTCGCCGATCACAGCAGACCATGTCAACCCAGAACGCCCATGGCCAGCGCTCGACAAACTACGCATAGTCACTGAAGCTCGGGGCAAAGCACTAGCACCTCGTCTCACTATCTATCCAGAGTTTGCAATCAACCCAACAGTATGGGTCGATGATGCTTTGCACTTCCCTGTTATGGATCGCAGCGATGCCGAAGGCTTGGGTCGTGACGATCCGGGTCAGGTGTGGCCAGAAAAAGTTACAGCAGCAGATGTGGTGCAAGACGGTGCCGAAGTTATTTTGATTGGCCATCGCTCAACACAGTGGTACTCGGGCGCAAATAATCCGCCACCTTCACTAATTGGCACAAAACACGATGGCACACCATTTGACGAAGTTGATGTCGACCAACTGCGCGGACCAGTCGCAGAAATCTTGCGCGGAGTAGCACTTGGTCATCGCATTAATGAAGCCGAGATCGTCACACTTTTTAGCGCTCGCGGTAAAGAAGTGCGTGCTATTGCAAAAGTGGCTGACGACTTGCGCAAACAAGTTGTTGGCGACGCGATTACGTGGGTACACAATCGCAATATCAACTACACCAACGTGTGTACGTTCAAGTGCAAGTTCTGCGGATTCTCTAAAGGACCTCTCTCGCTCAACTTGCGCGGCACTCCGTACTTGCTCACGCTCGACGACATCGCCAATCGCGCACGCGAGGCATGGGATTTAGGCGCTACTGAGGTCACTTTGCAGGGTGGCATTCATCCAGACTTTGACGGCGACTATTACATCGATGTCACGCGTGCAGTTAAAGACGCGGTGCCCGACATGCATGTGCACGGTTTCACTGCACTCGAAGTCACCGAAGGTGCCAAGCGCCTCAAAGAACCGTTGCACAACTACATCATGCGGCTCAAAGAAGTCGGTCTTGCATCACTCCCAGGCACCGCCGCCGAAATATTGGACGACGATATTCGTGCAATCTTGTGCCCAGACAAGATCAATACCGAAGAGTGGCTCGAGTGCCACCAAGTCGCCCACGAAGCTGGATTGCGCTCGAACATCACCATCATGTTTGGATCTGTTGAACACCCATTGAGCTGGGCCAAGCACATCGTGCGAACTCGCGCATTACAAGCACAAACTGGCGGCTTCACCGAATTTGTCGGTCTGCCATTCGTACACATGGCATCACCTATTTATTTGCAGCACAAATCTCGCCGTGGTCCGACGTTTAGGGAAACGCTGCTGATGCATGCAATTGCACGCATCGCATACCACGGCCTGATCGACAACATTCAGGTGTCGTGGACAAAGATTGGCCCGATCGGCGCTGCACAATTGTTGCAAGCCGGATGCAATGACATGGGCGGCACATTGATGAACGAAAACATTTCGCGCGCTGCAGGTGCAAGCCACGGTCAGGGCATGACCGAAGATGCGTTTCGCGCCATCACCGAGCCAATTGGTCGTTCGCTTTTACAACGCAACACAACTTATGGTCGCCCCGACCGCGAACCAGCACGAAAAGGTGCTGTGTTAACTATCTAATTTCGGAGCAATTATTTCGTTGAGGCGCGTGCGGCCGCAACATCTAGTTGTAACTGTGCCTTGATCGATTCAAGGCCATCAAACTTACGTTCACTGCGCAAAAAGTGTTCAAACGTGACGCGTACATGTTCGCCATACAAGTCACCATCAAAGTCGAGTAGGTGGGCTTCGAGCAGCGAGTGGTCGGCATGCTCAAAAAACGTTGGTCGACGACCGAGGTTGATTGCACACGCGTGTACCGAACCATCCCCACACGTGAAATGACCGGCATACACACCATCGGCCGGCAAACACATTGCATTCGGGACTTCTACGTTGGCAGTAGGAAAACCAAGTGTGCGACCTCGCTTATCGCCCGTGACGACAACACCCCGAGCCTCAAATGGCCGCCCCAACAACGTATTGGCCACCACCACTTGACCGCCCGCCAACGCACGGCGAATGGAGGTTGAACTCACTGGCTCTTCTACCCCGTCCGGGCGGGTAATCAACTTGACTGGTTCGACTTGAAAATCAAATTGCTTGCCAAGTTCGCGCAGCATTGCAACATTGCCACCCCGATTGAAACCAAAATGAAAATCTTCGCCCACTACTACCACTTGGGCTCGCAAAGCATCTACAAGAACTCGCTTCACAAACAAGGCTGGGTCTTCGGTTGATCGTTCCCTGTTAAATTCAACAACAAGTGTCGCATCGATGCCCGTCTGCTGTAGGAGTTCGAGTTTCTGATCTAGATCAGTAAGCAACTTTGGTGCAGACTCTGGCCGCACAACCGATGCAGGGTGTTTATCAAAGGTGACAACAACGCTTTGGCAACCCAACTGCTGTGCATCTTTTCTTACTTGACCGATCACAGCCTGATGACCACGATGCACACCGTCATAAGCACCGATCGTTACCACCGAACGCATCGAGTTATCGCTCGGTTGATTATCACGGATTACTTGCATGGCTTTTTACGCTATCGCTTCAGCTAAAACCACCGTGGGTTTAGCCCGCGTGGCATCCACTCGGCCATGACTTTCAAAAACGTCGTACACACCGAGCAATATGCCCTGCTCATCGACAATTGCCCATGGGGCACTTTGCTTCCATGCCGGCAACACTCGCCCATGGCGCACCATGTCGGCGGTTGGGGCATCCACAATTATTTGAGTCATTGACCTCAACGCAGTGATTGGAGATAACAACACCGCAGACTCTGGCGAATGTGATTCGGCAATCGTGAAATCACCGATTGAGGTGCGCTTGAGGTTGCGCAAATGTGCGCCACCGCCCAACAGAGTTCCAAGATCTGCGGCAAGCGTGCGCACATAGGTGCCAGATGAAACGCTGACAACTATGCGCACGACAAGTGGATCATCAGTTGGCTGGACATCAAACGAGTGCACGGTCACTGGCCGTTCCTTGCGCTCGATCTCAATACCTTCGCGGGCAAGTTCGTGCAATCGCTTGCCATCGACACGAATTGCCGAGACCATCGGTGGTATTTGCAAAATTTCTCCAGTCAGCTTTGCGGCTGCAAGTTGAATCTGCTCAATTGTGATCCCGGCCATGTCATGACGAGCAGTTACTTCGCCCGCCGAGTCGAGCGTGTTGGTCTCTATCCCAAACACAACTTCGGCCTCATATGTTTTATCCATACCACTCAAAAATTGCATCAGTCGCGTTACATAACCCACACCAACAAGTAGCACGCCAGTTGCATCTGGGTCGAGCGTGCCAGCGTGACCAATGCGTCTCTCACCCAGTAACTTGCGCATCTGATTTACAACGTCGTGGCTTGTCACTCCTGCTGGCTTGTCGATGATTGCCAAACCGTGCACGGTTGGTGGACGGCGACGTGCCACGACTACTCGCTGTCAAGATTACGAGTATGCATTGGATCATTGCGCAACACTTCGTCAATGCGGGCTGCAGCACGAATGCCATCGTCTGGACGAAACTCGAGAATTGGTGTGCGTCGAGCATGAATCTGTTTGGCAATTGCTGATTGCAATCGTTTACGATTCTCATTCAAGGCTTCCAGAATTCGTTTGTCACCCTCTTCGCCCTGCAGGGAGTCGTAATAAACGATTCCACGATTCATCTCTGAGTCGACATCGATTGAGGTCACCGTGACAAATGCGAGACGATCGTCATCGATGCGCACAAGTTCCTCAGCAACTACTTCGCGCACCGTTTCACTGATACGTGCCGCGCGCGGATAACTGTGTTTGCGGCTATTCGCCCTACCCCCAGATTTGCCGGCAGATTTGCCTGCCGGTTTGCTGCGTGACTGACCGCCAGACTTGCCACCAGATCGACCGTCACCACCACCGTCGCCGCGTCCGCTCGAACCACGTTCTCGTCTTGTCATCGTGATCCCGCCTTTTGCCTCTCCATTGAAACCGTGCTTCTCTCATCTACGATACGGAGGCGATGTCTGCAAAACCCCCAGCCCAAAACGAGCCTCGAACCGCCAATGGCGCAATAACGGGTAATGACCCAACCGCCAAGACACCAGTATTTCGATATACCGCCACGTTGGCTACCCAGGTTGAGACCAAGTGGCAAGACATTTGGGAACTCGAGGGCACCTTTGAAGCACCCAACCCAACCGGTCCGTTGGCTCAACCAGACAAGGTTGCGGGCCGTGACAAATTGTTTGTTCTCGACATGTTTCCTTACCCATCTGGTGCCGGTCTACACGTTGGCCACCCACTTGGCTACATCGCCACCGATGTTTTTGCGCGCTACAAACGCATGGATGGATTCAACGTCTTACACGCGCTTGGCTATGACAGTTTTGGATTGCCAGCCGAGCAACACGCAATCGTTACTGGTATTCACCCGCGCATAAACACCGAATCAAATATAACGAATATGCGCCGTCAGCTGCGACGGCTCGGCCTTGGTCATGACGCACGACGCAGCGTCTCAACCACCGATGAAGACTTTTATAAATGGACTCAGTGGATTTTTTTGCAGATTTTCAATTCGTGGTACGACGAGACCACGCAGCGCGCCAGACCCATTACCGAACTCATCAGCGAGCTAGCAACCGGCAAGCGCCAAACAGGTTCGGTTGCGTGGTCAGAACTCAGCAAGGTTGCCCAACAAGAACTTATTAGCCAATATCGACTTGTCTATTTGTCGGATGCACCAGTCAACTGGTGCCCAGGTCTTGGAACAATTCTTGCAAATGAAGAAGTCACAGCAGAAGGTCGCAGTGACATTGGCAACTACCCCGTGTTTAAGCGCAACATGCGCCAGTGGACAATGCGCATTACCAAATACGCAGATCGCTTGCTCGAAGATCTTGATCGTCTTGACTGGCCAGAGCCAATCAAGTTGATGCAACGCAACTGGATTGGTCGCAGTGTTGGAGCATCAGTGCACTTTGCTGCCGAAGCAGGATCGATTGAGATTTTTACAACGCGCCCTGACACATTATTCGGCGCGACTTTTGTGGTGCTATCTCCAGAACACCCTCTCGTTGACGCACTCACAACTTCTGATCAAAAGGAATCTATCGATGCATATCGCGCAGCGACTGCTGCGATGCAAGACGAAGACCGACGCGACGAAACCCGAGTCAAGACAGGCGCCTTCACCGGATCTTTCGCCACTAACCCAATCAATGGCGCACAGATTCCAGTATGGATTGCCGACTATGTATTGATGGGCTACGGCACAGGCGCCATCATGGCTGTACCTTCTGGCGACCAACGCGACTTTGATTTTGCTCGCAAATACGACCTACCAATTGTGGCTACACAGATGCCAGATGGTGAATGGTTCACATCCCGCGATATTGCAATTTCAGACGATTGCAGTAGCTGGCCGCAGGCATTTGTGGGCGAAGGTACCTACATCAACTCCAAAAATGATTCGTTAACCCTCAACGGAAAACGCACGATCGAGGAAGCAACGCTGTTAGCAAACACCTGGCTCGAAGCAAATAAATGTGGTGCGAGCGCTGTCACCTACCGATTGCGTGATTGGCTATTTTCACGTCAACGATATTGGGGCGAGCCGTTTCCGATTGTGTACGACGAAGACGACCAACCAATTGCAGTTCCTACACATTTGTTGCCAATCAGGCTTCCCGAACTCGCCGACTTCAAACCTCAGACCCTTGATCCAAACGATCAAACATCAGACCCGATCCCTCCACTCGCCCGAGTGAGCGATTGGGTCAACGTCACTCTCGACTTGGGAGACGGGCCGCGCCAATACCGTCGCGAAGTTAACGTCATGCCGCAATGGGCCGGCTCGTGTTGGTACGAATTGCGATACCTCGACCCAACTAACCCTGAAGCATTTATTGACAAAGACGTCGAAAAATATTGGATGGGGCCAAAACATGACGGTCACACCGGCGGCGTCGACCTCTATGTCGGTGGCGTCGAGCACGCAGTATTGCACTTGCTCTACAGCCGCTTCTGGCACAAAGTGTTGTTTGATCTTGGTCATGTCTCGAGCCTCGAGCCATTCCATCGTTTGTTTAATCAGGGCTACATTCAGGCATACGCCTACCGAGACGAACGCGGACAGACTGTTCCCGCCACCGAAGTAACGGAAGTCGGCGAAAGTGGAAGTGTTAAGGGAAGCAATCAATATGAGTGGAATGGCCAAATCGTAAAACGCGAATACGGCAAGATGGGTAAGAGCCTCAAAAATATTGTTACGCCAGACGAGATGTACGACGAGTTTGGAGCAGACACTTTCCGGCTCTACGAGATGTCAACTGGCCCACTTGAAGCAAGTCGCCCGTGGAACACTCGTGATGTTGTCGGTATGCAACGCTTCTTGCAACGATTGTGGCGCAATATGGTTGACGAAGATACCGGCGCTTTGCATGTGAGTGACGACACGGCACCACTTGCTTTGCAACGCGAGCTGCACAAGGCAATTCATGGAGTTGCAAATGATCTTGAGCACCTCAGATTCAATACCGCCATCTCCAAGCTGATCGAACTCAACAACGCGCTCACCATTTATGTCAACGAAGCTGGCTCCACACCGCGTGAAGTCGCAGTACAGATGACTCAGATGCTTTCACCTCTGTGTCCACATATGGCTGAAGAAATCTGGCAACGACTTGGCCGCACAGAGTCACTGACTTACATGCCGTTTCCAAAAGCCGACCCACAAATGCTGGTGCAAGACACCATCGAGATTCCGGTGCAGATCAACGGCAAGATGCGATCAAAGTTGTCGGTTGCGGCCGATGTTTCAGATGACGAATTGCGCGCGCTTGCCATGGCCGACGAAAAAGTGGTGCAGATGCTCGCTGGTGCAACACCCAGCAAGATCATCGTTGTACCAAAACGACTCGTCAATATTGTTTTATAGCGAGCGCTTTACATC
>DFDK01000094.1 GCA_002367695.1 Acidimicrobium sp. UBA3029
GCTTCTTTGAGAGCAACAACGTGATCGATATCGACATCAGTAGGGTCTGACCACTTTGCACCGTCATAGGGAGACAACCAATCACCAGCAATCACCTTGCATTTATAAGGGTCCACTTGGGGCAATGTCACGCTGTCACGTTTAAGCACTTGCTCTCGCGAATTACAGCCATCGCCATCGATATCTCGCCAGTGTTCAAACAATGCACGCGCGTATCCAGTGGGACGTTCCTTCTCGATGCGAATAGTCTGCAAAATACTCAGCCCCGCACCTCCACCCGACTTCACCGAGTTTGATGCATCTGTTCGACTTGCGGAACCGGCAATAAATGTTGCTCCAAGCGAAAGCGTCACAGCAAATGCTGCACCATTTGCAACAATGCGCCAGTTCATATGTTTACTGTACTGAAATTGATTCTTTAACTTTGCCGAAGGTAAAACCACCCACTAATTCTTCGTCATCAATCTCGATAAAGATGCACTCGCCAGGACACACCTCGGCGGCTTGCACTACAGCAAGATGATCGCGTTGCTCCACGAATGCAAGGCTTCCAGAACTACCTGGGTCATTCAGCGCAACTCCGCGCTCAGCTACGTAGGCAATGCCGTCTTCAAGTTGTACAAATGCATCTGGACAGTGGTCGACGCACAGCCCATCACCAGTACATAGGTCTTGGTCAATCCAAACTCGCACGACTCAAACGATAGAGGCAACAAGCAGTGCGATAAGCCCCACATTTCGGGTGACATTCGACCAACCAATGGGGCGAGTCGAACGAAAGCTAAAACATGCGCACGGTGGGCGCTCACCTGCTGCCAGGCGAGCAAAAAGCAATGCCGTGAACGAACTGAGTAAAACAATTGACAACATACGTACAGGTATTTCTTGCACACCTGCTATCAGCAATCCGCCCACCACCAACTCGATATAGGGCACCATCGGCACGAAGGGTTGGGTAATTCGTGGCGGTCGAAGTTGTTTTGCCTGCACAAGCCATTCGATACCAGCAAGCAATTTTTGAATTCCAGCAAAAATAAAAACTACGCCAACAACCGAGGCGCACGCCCAAGCAAAGTTAATTTCCATCAATTGCGACGCCACCAACTTTGCCCTTATAAAAAATCATCGCGTCATGTGTTACTTCGGTTACGTTCAATGACGTCACTTGAGCAAGTACAAATCGATGATCCCCTGTTGGCGTCACCGATTCAACGGTGCAGTCGATCGATGCGAGGATGCCGGACAAGATCGGCATCCCATTCGAAGATTGTTGCCATTCAAGACCATCAAAACGATTTGCCGCCCCCTCGACAGGGTCTTTTGCAAATCTCCAACACAATTCGGTTTGCGCATCGCTCAACACGTTCGCGCAAAATAAAGTGCCACTTGAGATATCTGGCCAACTACGCGATTTTCCAATAAAGAAACCGACATACGGCGGATCAAGTGACACCGAAACGAATGAACCGATAGTGACACCAACAGGTTGTGCCTGAGCATCCATTCCAGTCACGATTACAACGCCTGTTGGTAGATGCCCCAGCACTTGCCTAAATCGAACACCATCAAAGTTCGCTGTCATTCAAATGATGTTACTCAACTATGGTTTGGCTATGGCCTCACCAATTTCGTCGAGCACCGTTACTGCCAATTCAATTGACTTCACTTATCTCGAATGTGGAACTGGACCCCTCGCATTGTGCATGCATGGCTTTCCAGACTCTGCCCACACGTGGCGACATCTGTTGCCAGCACTTGCCGACGCAGGTTTTCATGCAGTTGCACCCTTTATGCGCGGATACGCACCAACAAGCGTCGCCCCAAATGGCGCATATCAAACTGCCGCTCTCAGCGCTGATGCAAATGCTCTGCACGCAGCACTTGGTGGTTCGGATGACGCTGTGATTATTGGGCATGATTGGGGCGCACCTGCCGTCTACGGTGCGGCGATTATCGCTCCCGATAATTGGAGCCGTGTAGTCGGCATGGCAGTACCGCCGTGGGGCGCAATGGGAGCAGCATTTATGGGCAACCTCGCGCAATTGCAGCGCAGTTGGTACATGTTTTTCTTTCAACATGGACTGAGCGATTTCTTGGTATCAGCCAACAACTTCGCGTTTATCGACATGCTGTGGGCTCAGTGGTCGCCAGGTTTTAATGCAACGGATGATCTGGCGCACGTAAAAGCCTGTCTCACAGACCCAACACACCTGCAGGCAGCGCTTGGTTATTATCGTGCAACTCTTGGAGCTGGTTATCGCGACCCTGCACTTGAAGAAGCTCAAACCCTCGCCCAAACAGAAACCCCAACACAACCTGTTTTATATCTGCACGGTCGCAACGATGGCTGCATCGGCACCGAAGTTGCGATGCACGCAACAAGTGTTGCGCCGGCAAATGCCCGTGTCGAAATCGTCGAGAACGCGGGTCACTTCATGCAACTCGAGCAGCCAACCGCAGTCAACAAACTGATCATTGATTGGATCACCAAGAATGCCTAGCTCTGGCGCTGAAAGCACGCTGCCAGATGGTGTGCATGTAATAGTTAAGCGCGACTGCGCAACATGCGTGATGGTTGCTCCGCTATTGACACAACTGCAATCGTCACATGGCATCACGATTTATTCTCAAGACGATCCATCGTTTCCAGATGGCGCCAAGGTCATTCACGACGCAGACTTATCGCTCAGTTGGCACAACAACATCGAAACCGTGCCAACAGTTATCAAAGTCGTCGACGGCGCAGAAACTGAGCGCATAGTTGGCTGGCTCCAAAACGAATGGTCACACATGTTTGAATTACCAAACATCGGTGATGGACTCCCCGCTTATCGACCTGGTTGCGGCTCGCTCAGTGTTGATCCCGACAAAGTGGATGCACTACGCGCCAAATTTGAGGGCTCATTGCTAACTTCACGAAGAGTCGAAATCGCTTCATTAGAAGACGAGATGGAATCTCTTTTTGCCCGTGGCTGGACAGATGGATTACCCGTAGTACCACCCACACAAGAACGAGTGATGCGTATGCTGAGCGGTACTTCACTCGCACCATCCGACATTGTTGCAATTGCCCCACCAGATTTAGTTGAACTCACCGTCGAAAAGATCGCAATCAATGCGGTAATGGCAGGCTGCCTGCCCGAATATCTTCCGTGGGTGATTGCGGCACTGAAGGCAGTTTGCACTGACGAGTTCAATATGCACGGAGTGTTAGCAACCACGATGCCGGTCGGTCCGGTAATTGTTTGTAGCGGACCAGGCTCGCGGGCTATCGGTATGAATAGTGGCGTCAACGTGCTCGGCCAAGGCAACCGTGCCAACATGACCATCGGTCGCGCAGTGCAACTCACCATCCGCAATGTTGGTGGTGGTCGTCCGGGTGAAATCGATCGTGCCGCGCATGGCATGCCTGGCAAACTCAGTTTTTGTTTTGCTGAAGACGAAGTGGGATCTCCTTGGACTTCGCTTGCGGTTGCTCGCGGTATTGCCTCGGACACCGATGCTGTAACAGTGTTCGCGGGAGAAGGTCCGCGTTGTGTCACCGACCAGCTTGCACGAACTCCAGAACAACTCGTTACTTCACTTGCTGCCACCCTGCTCACTGTCGAACACCCAAAACTTCCACTTGCTTATGACGCAATGCTTGTTATCGGTCCTGAGCACGCGCGCGTGTTCGGTGATGCAGGTTGGAACCGCGAGCGCGTTATAGAAGAGCTACACGCACGCCTACAACTCAAAGGAACTGACATCGTGCGCGGCAGTCACGGCATGGCCGAAGGCGTATTGCAAAAGTACGAACAACTCACCGTGTCAAAGTTTCGACCAAATGGAATTTTGCTTGTCCATGCCGGTGGTGCTGCAGGATTATTCTCTGAGATCATTGGTGGCTGGGCCAGTGGCGCCGTCGGCTCCGAACCCGTCACGCAACTAGTTACTAATGTGGGTACACGATGACAACAACGATGACAAGCATCAATGCAACACGATTTGTGCTCGACCCAACCAGCGAACGCAATCCGTCGCAGCGCCAAATACTTGCGCGACCAAGTTCGCTCAAGGGTCTCACCGTTGGCTTACTCGACATCTCTAAAGCCCGTGGTGATGTATTTCTCGATCAATTGGAACAACGGCTGATTGGTGTTGGCGCTTCAGTGAAGAGATTTCGCAAGCCAACCTTTACCAAACCCGCGCCTGTCGACTTGCGCCACGAGATTGCCATCTCTTGCAATGTCGTTATTGAAGCACTCGCCGATTGAGGCAGTTGTACGTCGTGCAGTGTGCACGACATCGTTGATCTCGAAACTCGCGGCATTCCGTCGATGTTCATTGCTTCGTCCGAGTTTCGTCAAGCAGCCATCTCCCAATCTGTTGCACTTGGCATGCCAGACGTGCAACGCATGTTTGTTCCCCACCCCATTCAAGATCGCACCGATGCCGAAATGGCTGCATACGCCGATCAGGCTTTTGACGAAATACTTGGCATGATCACGGCTGTTGATACCACCCATTAGCTTGCGCGATCAGACCATCTTCTAAAAGACCTCGCACAATCACATCACTACGTTCTTGGTGTTCCATTAACCCCATCACCTTCGCGGCATCGGCGATGCGCACTGCACCCGAAACCAATGCCTTCATTAATTTGCCACGCGCCTGACGATCAGACCCTTCAAAACGAGATTGGGGTTTACTCGTACCAGCAGTTGCAGGGGCCGGATCATCGCCACCAATTTTTCTCCAGCCACAGTGGTCATTGATGATGCAACTCGCACATTTCGGCGCCCGGGCACTACACACCGTTGCGCCAAAGTCCATCATCACCTGATTCCACTCCCATCCAAGACCTTCGGGCACGATGGCATCGGCAATCAACTGCACTTCTTTTTTTCCAAGCACTTTGTTGTGTACGCGAGCAAGCACACGCGCCACGTTCGTATCCACCACACCAACGTCGGCATGATCAGCAAATGCCATCACTGCTCGCGCCGTATAGTCACCAACACCGGGCAGAGCCACAAGTTCTTCGAGCGTTGCAGGAACTTCGCCATTATGGCGTAACACCATTACTTTTGCTGCTTCATGCAAGTTGCGACAGCGACGTGGGTAACCAAGACCTTGCCAAATTTCTAATAACTCACCGAGCGTTGCACCCGCGCACACCGTTGGCGTTGGAAACTGCTCGAGAAAAAGATTGAACTTGGGCACCACACGATGCACTTGAGTTTGTTGCGACATCACTTCACTCACCAGCACGTGCCAGCGATTATTTGTTTGCCTCCAGGGAAAATCGCGTAACTGCGGAAGCCCCCAACCTAATAGTGGATCAACGATCTCGATGATTTCGACGATCGCGACGTTTGCGTCTATTGACCCCAGACGTCTTGACCGTCGTAGGGGCGGTTGCGAGTTGGAAGCGCGGAATGTTTCCACACCATCACTCGGCGACGGAAATAACACACCTCTTTGCCATCTTGGTTAAAGCCTTTGGTTTCGACAGTGACAACACCTCGATCATTCTTTGACTTTGACTCCTGCACATCAAGCACACGGGTCTCTGCATGAATGGTGTCGCCATGGAATGTTGGAAATTTATGCTGCAGAGTTTCCACTTCGAGGTTTGCAATTGCCGCGCCACTCACATCGGGCACGCTCATACCAAGCACCAACGAATACACCAAGTTGCCGACGACCACATTGCGACCCTGCACACTTTGCTCGGCAAACCAATCATTCGTATGAAGTGGATGATGATTCATTGTGATCATGCAAAACAAATGATTGTCTGCTTCAGTGATGGTCTTGCCCGGCCAATGCCGATACACGTCACCAACAATGAAATCTTCTAGGGATCTGCCAAATGGTCGCTCGTGCGTTGTCATATCAATCAACGATACAGATTATTGACTCGCTCAGATTGGAGGGTCATCAGTATCGGCGGAATATGAGTCCTTAAAGTCAGGAAGCGGAAAATGACCGGTACGGTCACGCGGTGCATAGTGCTCTGCCCAGTTGTATTTGTTGCTCGGATGTTCTGTTGCATCCACGGCCACTCTTCGGAACGATTCGAGTTTCCCTGTTCGATCCATTGCCCATGGGCCAACCCGCAAACTCAAATACACAATTGCACCGACTATGAGTGGCATCCAATATTGCGCAAGTCGATAGCTCAACACGCCAACGGTTGCCACACTTCGCGTTAAACCAAAACCAACAAGAGTTGGAATATAAATACTCTCAACGATGCCAAGCCCACCTGGCGTTAGCGGCACCACGGCCATGATGTTCGCAAGTCCGAATGCAACGATCAGTCCACGCAAGTCAACGTGTGCGCCAAAAGCAAGCAAGAACACCCAAAGTGCTGCCATGTCGAGCAACCAATTGAGAAGCGCCCAAATGAACACTCGCACTAATAGCCCACGTTCGCGCGCGAGACCTTGCAAACGAAAACCAAGTTGACGCAAGACCTCGGCAGCATTGTCTGGATTCATTCGCATCTTTGTTGCAATCCATTTGATACTTCGCTCAGCCCGACCCTGCCCGTCGATTAACCCAACGACAAGTCCAGTTGCAACCAGCATCAAAATCACTCCAACAAGAGCCGCAGATCCGTAGGCGGCGTTGACACCTCGACCCGGAATAGAAGCAATTAGTCCAACCCACAAAATAAGATTGAGTACAACGGCCGATCCGAGACCTGCCGTTGCAAGAGCGAAACCAGCATCAGGCCCAGGCACACCCGAACTTGTGAGCAACTTAAAACCAAGTGCGCTGCTCGCAGCGTTACCGGCGGGCAAAACCTGGCTCACTGACTTGGTGCTCAACTGAATACGGAACAGTCGCCAAATCGAAATTGAGTGACGAGATTCACCGAGGGCTACATGGGTTAGCGACGAATACGCAAACAATGCTGCAAATTCAAGACCGAGCCCACACAGGAGCAAACTTGGGCGCACTCGAGACAGTTCCGTAAACGCTTTGCCGAAACCTGGTATCAGTGGCAGAACAAAGAAATAGATGATGATGGCGAATATCACCCACTTGAGGGCCACGAGGGTTGACTTCAAGCCACTCTGGATTGCCATTAGTAAATCCTATTTGCTGAGCGTCCCCGAGTTGTGCCTCTGGTCCCAAATGTAACTAGCGTTTAGTGCATGTCAAGCACAAGCGATCTCGCCCAAGCCGCGCAGGCAATCGAAAAAGCCAAAAAAATTATTGACACAGGTGTCGCATATCTCGCATCTACTGGTGGCCCTGATGTTCATCAACAACTTGCATATGATCTCGCGCATTCTGCTGCGGCAGTAGAGACCGCGCGCGCGATGCTTGACTATGGATCCAAGGGCGAGACTGAAGCACTTCTCACTTGCGCATTCACCGCCGACATGATCTTTGAAGTTTCTTCGCGTCTATTGGGCAGAGAACACCTGTGGGGCGTTGAACCCCACCCACTCGAAGGCGCATACGATTTTATGGCAACGTTTCGTGATCCAGTATTTGTCGCATCACTTGCAGAAAAATCTGGACCACGACATCTCGATGATGATTTCGAAATGGTTCAAGACACCTTCCGAAGTTTTGCCAGCAAAGTTATTGCCCCGCGCGCTGAACATGTGCATCGCTTCAACGAAGATGTTCCCGAAGAAGTCATTGCAGGACTCGCAGACCTCGGCGCATTTGGTCTCTCGGTGCCCGCAGAATACGGAGGCTTCTCCGAAGGTGGCGACGGTGAATACATGGCCAACTGCATTGCAACCGAAGAATTGTCACGCGCTTCGCTAGGTATTGGTGGCTCACTCATCACTCGTCCCGAGATCCTCACACGCGCACTTGTCAACGGCGGCACTGAAGCACAAAAACAATACTGGCTTCCAAAACTCGCAACTGCCGAAGTCATGGCAGCAGTTGCCGTGACCGAACCCGACTATGGCAGCGACGTTGCAAATATAAAAGTTACGGCCGTTAAAGCAGAGAACGAAAAAGGCGAAGCCGGCTACGTCATCAATGGAGTTAAAACTTGGTGCACATTTGCTGCGCGCGCAAACGTGCTGATGCTTCTTGCCCGCACTGACCCAGATCGCACTAAGACACATCGCGGCCTCAGCGTGTTGATCGTGCCAAAACCGCTTGGCGATGCACACGGCTTTATGTTCGATCAGCCTGGTGGCGGCAAAATGGAAGGCCGCCCCATTGACACCATCGGTTATCGCGGTATGCATTCATACGAAATAGCTCTTGAAAATTGGTGGGTTCCAGCCGATCACTTAATCGGTGAAGAGGCGGGCCTCGGCAAAGGTTTCTATTACCAAATGAGTGGTTTTGAAAATGGTCGCCTGCAAACAGCAGCACGTGCAGTTGGCGTGATGCAGGCTGCATACGAAGCAGCGCTCGCCTATGCCAATAATCGCAAAGTTTTTGGTAGCAACATCGCCGAATATCAACTCACCCAAATCAAGCTTGGGCGCATGGCAGCCATCATTCAAGCTTCACGACAATTTAGTTACGTAGTTGCCAAACTGATGGGCAAAGGTGAAGGCACAATGGAAGCAAGCATGGTCAAGGCCTACGTATGCAAAGCAGCAGAATGGGTCACTCGAGAAGCGATGCAGATTCACGGTGGCTTTGGCTACGCCGAAGAATATTCGGTGAGCAGATTATTTGTCGATGCACGCGTACTCTCAATTTTTGAAGGCGCCGACGAAACACTGTGTCTTAAGGTGATTGCTCGCAAACTTGTTGAAGAGTCCAACGCTAAATAGAAACTAGATAAAGGCAAGTAGTTCGTGAAGCGAATGAATTCGCTCACATGTTTCATGCGCACGGTGATCGTACGGGTCGAGCAGTATTGGTACGAGTCCAGCATTTTGAGCACCACCAATGTCGTTCACATACGAGTCGCCTACATATGCAATGCGATCGTTGGTAATTCCCTTTCCGTTCATTAAACGTAAAGCGTCAGCAAAGATTCCAGGGTGCGGTTTGGCCACACCAATTACGTGCGAGTCGGTCACGATATCGACAGGCACTCCCGCACCAGTCCCCACTTGGCATATGCACTGATTGGCAAGCGTTGCCTCAACCTGTCCACTTGCATTTGACACGATCCCAATCGGTAATCCTGCAAGATGCATCTTCCACAAGGCGGCAGCCGACTCGAGTAGAGGGAATCGCCACAAAAATGGCGAGAAAACATTTCGCAATTTGACGATTGCAGTTTCAATATCATTTTCTGCAATGCCTGCGCTCAACGCATACCCACGTCGATATCCGTCCCAGCTAAAGGCATCTATCGATTTGCCTTGCTCTCGCTGAGCAATCACATCTATTGCTGCCATGCCTGCGTAATGCGCGCGAGTGCAACTCTCAATACTGCCGTCACCACCTAGCGTGCGAATTATTGCACCCAGTGTCACTGGGTCTGGCAGTAGAAAGATGCCACCTGCATCAAACAGGATGGCGTCAAAACGTTTTGTCACGCTTGTGGTGTGCGAGTACGACCTGCGAGCTCACCACGAGTGATGAACTTGAGAGCCATCTTGCGACTTGCTTCATCGATCATCTCAAGACCAAACATCACGGCACCCTTGCCATCAGTTTCTGTCGCCTGGTTGTACGCATCCAAAATCTGCCACGCCTTATCAAACTGTTCTTGTGTTGGCGAAAATACGTCGTTGAGCACATCCACTTGGTCTGGGTGCAATGCCCACTTGCCGTCGTAGCCAAGTGTGCGCGTGCGTTTTGAATATTCGCGCAACGCATCGTTGTCGCGCACATGCAGGAATGGTCCGTCAATAACTTGCAGTCCGTTTGCGCGACCAGCCATCAGAATCTTGCTGAACACGTAGTGAAAGTGATCTCCTGGATAGTCAGCAATCTGCACGCCACCGGTGAGCACGGGCATTTCCATACTTGCCGAAAAGTCTGCTGGTCCAAAAATGATGGTCTCAAGCCGAGGGCTAGCTTCACAAATCTCTTCCACATTGATGAGCCCACGTGCAGTTTCAATTTGCGCTTCGATTCCAATGTGGCCAACTGGTAGCCCACTTGCAATCTCTACCTGGCGCAGCAGTAAATCTGCAGCAACTACTTGCGCTGCATTTTCTACTTTTGGCAACATGATTTCGTCCAAACGATCTCCTGCATTACCGACAACTTCCAAAATGTCATAGGCAGTCCACTTGGTGCTCCAGTCGTTGATGCGAACGCACAACACTTTGTTACCCCAGTCGTTGCCGCGAATTGCGCTGACAATGCGGGCGCGCGATGCTTCTTTTTCTTTTGGTGCAACCGCATCTTCAAGATCTAAAAACACCATGTCGGCATTGGTGCCAGGGCCTTTGTTCATCATCTTTTCGGATGAACCAGGAATTGCGAGACAGGAACGGCGTGGGAGGTTGCGTGAACGTAAAGACATAGCTCTTAGGCTACATCGCGCTTCGTACCAGCATCTCGGTGGATGCTGGGCATTCGCCAACAAAATTTTGCACTGTTTTTTGTGCGTTATTTTGCCCGGTATCTATATCAAAGTTCGAAATACCCGTAGGTCCAATAAACCGCCCAAGTAGTTGACGGGGAATCACATCTACGTCGCTGCGCCACGGTGCATCGGCATCACGATTGGCCAACTTCATCGCATTCCATAACTCGATCGGCAATCGTGTGCCAAGCCGAGTCACAGTCCACGCCGGCAAGTTGTTGCAATATGCGAGTGCCGCGACTGCATGCGCGCCTCCAACACTCAGCACTTCGGTGCCACCGCAACCAAGTGCATCAATGATCACGACATCACTCATCTGCACACCAATTGCTGCATGCTCCAAGGTCACTCCCTGCACCTCAATATCAAGTCGCTCAAGTGCATTTACCGCTGCGTCACCAGTACCAAAAGAGTCGACGATGATTGCGCGACAATCGCCACGCCGTGCAATCGCCTCAAGCGCAGTTGGGCTCCACCCAACCATGCACACAGTCGCATCTGCAGGCAAAGTATCTATCAAATAATTTGTGGTTTCGTCTGCGTCCATGCGGTCACTCAGCTCTTGTGCTTTTTCAAAAGGGTCGGCTGCTGCGAGCACGCTTGCACACAACCACCACAAGGGTGCACATGTGGGGTGTCGCTCAACAATTCGGCGGGCCGCAAGTACCAACCCTGCGGGCTCAGATCTCAGTCCTCGGAGGGCCTGAGCCGTTTCGACGACTAGCGAAACTGGGTCCGCCCCAGTGGCACGTGCCACATACCGCAGATGCTCAATGGGGTGCATTTCCCAAACGATAGTGCCGACTTGCTACCGTCAAATGTGTGACAACTTCACCTTCTCTCGACACCATGCTCCAACCGCTCACGGGCAACGCCCGACCTCTTCGCGAATGGCTCACCACTTTCCACCTCGCATCCGTGGTCATCGACCCGTTCACCAACGAAAGCGCATGGATCCTTGAAACCGCAGCGCGCGTATTGCATCAATTTGCCGACGCCGCAGTTCGGGTCAACTTCATTGTCGCCGGTTCACCATCCGAAGCAAAGCAATTTCTTGGACCACTCGCCGATCAGTTTCTGACCTTTTCAGATCCAGATCGCATCATGATTAAACAGCTCGGCCTCAGCCAATTGCCTGCTTTTGTCTTCATTCAAAGCGATGGCACAGTGCCAGCATCCGCCGAGGGTTGGAGCCCAGCGTCATGGCGCACAGTTGCCAACCAAATTGCACTAACCGTGCAGTGGCAGCAGCCTCAGTTTCCAGTGGCGGGCGATCCAGGCTCGTTTAAGGGCACACCAGCGCTGGCGTAAGCCATGCGTAGCGTGTAGCTATGGCCAAGCCACCGCAAGAGCCGTTCACACATTCGGAGTTGCTTCCGCTCGGTCCGGATACAACCGAATACCGACTGCTGACAACACAGGGTGTTTCTACTTTCTCGACCAGCGAAGGAACCTTTCTTAAAGTTTCCCCAGAAGCAATCACGCATCTCACTGAGCACGCAATGCGAGACATTGCTCACTTACTGCGCACGTCGCACCTACAACAATTAGCAAATATTCTGAAAGACCTAGAAGCCAGTGACAACGATCGTTTTGTTGCGCTCGACCTGCTGAAGAATGCCAGCATCGCCGCAGGTGGCATTTTGCCGATGTGTCAAGACACCGGAACCGCAATAGTAAAGGCAAAAAAAGGTCAGCGCGTGTACACCGGCGGCGGTGACGATGAAGCCATCAGCCGCGGCATTTACAACACATACCAAACCAGCAACCTTCGCTACAGCCAGCTTGCACCGCTTTCAATGTTTGAAGAAGTCAATACAGATACCAATCTTCCAGCTGAAATCAAAATCGCTGCGGTTGACGGTGACGAATACAAATTTTTATTTATCGCCAAGGGTGGTGGATCAGCCAATAAGAGTTATTTGTTTCAAGAGACAAAGGCACTGCTCAATGAAAAGACATTGTTGCCGTGGCTGTTTGACAAAATGAAAACACTCGGTACTGCGGCATGCCCTCCGTATCACTTGGCAATTGTTGTTGGCGGCACGTCAGCAGAGTTTGCAGTAGAGACCGCAAAACTTGCAAGCACTCACTATCTCGATTCGTTGCCTACGTCAGGCAGCAAGGCTGGTCACGCATTTCGCGATATTGAATTAGAAGCCAAGGTGCTCAAGCTTGCACAACTAACAGGCATCGGTGCACAATTCGGTGGCAAATACTTTTGCCACGATGTGCGTGTCATTCGGCTTCCACGTCACGGTGCAAGTTGCCCGATTGCAATGGCTGTGTCGTGTAGCGCCGATCGCCAAGCGCTCGGCAAGATCACTGCAGACGGAGTTTTTCTCGAAGTGCTCGAAACCGACCCTGCGCGTTTTCTTCCTGAAGTCACCACCGACCAATTGGCTTCTGAGGTCGTTGCGATTGACCTCAATCAATCAATGTCCGAGATCCGCGACACGCTGTCGAAGTACCCAGTTAAGACTCGCGTGATGCTGAGCGGGCCAATGGTGGTGGCACGCGACATTGCGCACGCCAAGATCAAGGAGCGCTTAGATGCCGGCGAAGGCTTGCCGCAATACATGAAAGACCACTGTGTGTATTACGCAGGCCCAGCAAAAACACCTGAAGGTATGGCGTCAGGTTCGTTTGGCCCAACTACTGCTGGTCGCATGGACAGTTACGTTGCAGAGTTTCAAGCCGCAGGTGGAAGTTTCGTCATGCTCGCAAAAGGCAACCGATCCCGACAAGTCACTGATGCGTGCAATACCTACGGTGGTTTTTATCTTGGCTCTATCGGTGGCCCAGCAGCCAGGCTCGCCCAAGACTGCATCACCAAAGTCGAAGTACTCGAATACGCCGAGTTGGGCATGGAAGCGGTGTGGAAGATCGAAGTACATGACTTCCCTGCTTTCATCGTCGTCGACGACAAGGGCAATGATTTTTTTGATGCTGTTAACGCCACAAGTGGCGTGCAAATCAATATTCGCTAATTAGCGCTTGAGCAGGCTCTTCAACACTTCGCGTGTGTCGTGGGCTTCGTCTGGTGTTCCACCAAACTCCACACCACCAAAGTCGGTCACGCCAAATTCTTGTAGCGCTGCCACTCTGTCAAACACTTCGCTCGCCGAACCGATGATGGCTACATCTTCTGGGCCAGCAACGCCTTCATGGTCGAGCATTGCGCGATAGCTCGGTAATTGCCCGTAGACAACAAATGTCTTTGCCGCTCTGGCCTTTGCTTCAGCAATATTTTTTGTTACACACATTGGTAGCGCTGCAATCACGCGTGGAGCAGGACGACCAAGTTGCTCGGCTGCTTGCACAATCGTTGGCACAGTCAGTGTGCGCAATGTTTCTGGTCCTGTGCACCATGTCAAAGTTCCTTCGGTAAAAGCAGCAGCAAGTTTGAGCATCTGTGCACCAAGGGCCGCAACAACTACGCCACAACTTTGTGGCTTACCAATAGTTAATTCGGCATGAGTGGTCAGTGCCTCACCAGCAAAAGAAACCTTTTGATTATGAATTAGCGGCATCAAGATCGACAGATACTCCTTCATATGGCGCACAGGCTTGTCAAACGACATGCCCGTCATACCCTCGACAACAACTTTGTGTCCCAATCCGATTCCAAGAGTGAGTCGACCACCTGCTGCTTGATTTGCAGTCAGTGCCTGCTGAGCCAACATCATTGGATGACGCGGATATACAGGAATCACGCTCGTGCCAAGTTCGATGCGTGGCACTTCACGGCCAACAACGCTCAATGTGGAAAGTGCATCCAATCCAAAAATCTGTGACTGCCAGTATGAAGCAAATCCGTCCTTCTCCGCTTGAGCCGCTTCAGCGACCACACCATCAATCGTGCTGTCATTGTTTGACCCAAATATTCCGATGTTCATACGTTTTGTCATGCGATAAAACTACAGGCAGTTCTGCCCTATGGCAGAGTCGTAGAAGCAATAGGTAACTCATCAGCATCTGGTGTTGAAGTGTCTGTACTAACTGGCACTGTCTCATCGGGCATGACATTAGGCACTGGTGCATCTGACTTGAAATAAATCGGTAGGCATTCACCTTCTCGTGTTGGTGCAAACTCAAGTGCTCGAGCAATTGCCGCGGCAAACACCGACCTACCATCTGCTGTCAGGTGAATTCCGTCTTTGCCTATCAAACCATTGTTCGCAGCGATTGCTCCCCAGTCCAACACCGTCACGTTGGGAAATTCGGATGCAAGTTTCATAATCACGTCATTTACTTCTTGTTGTCGCGGCTTAAACATTGCTGTCGTGAGTACTACAAATGGCGTTGGTGCCAATCCCTCAAAAATCTGGCGCATCTTCTTTTCATAATTTTTCTGATTGCCGTCGTAGTTGGTGCCCAAAAAGACAACCGCAGTGTCCCAACCATCTTCCAACCTTTGACCAAGTACTTTCAATCCGAATTCAACAAAACTTCCCGTTTGCGCCTCTACTTCCACCTTCCAACCAAGTTGCGTCAGCGTGTCGCATATCTCATTTCCGTAACGGCTTGATGTGCTTGCCATAATCGAGTCACCGATCATCAAAACTCGTGCACCACCAACCTGAGGACCCATCATTGGTCCGAGTAATTCAGGAAAATCAATTACCACGCCCTCAGGCAATGTCACCAGACTTGCAAAGTCTCCGCCTGGAATACGCCCGACTCCATCGACGACATTGCTCCCATTTGTCAAAAAATTGACAACACCACAACCGGTCATAGTCAGGCTTAAAGCACAGACGAGGGCGGTGATCTTGAGCACTCGTCGCCACGGGGGGGTTGGGCGAAACATCTCCCTTATTCTACGCGATTGTTGCGCAACTCATCTCGGATCGAGGCGAGTAATTCATTTGTCGTCTCAGTCGTCAGCGCGTTCTCATCAGCTCGAAAACGACCGTAAGCCTTAATCACAAAAAACATCACAACGCCCACCATCACAAAGTTGAGCGATGCTGTGAAAAGCGATCCGACCGGAATAAAACTTCCATTGATGCTGAAACCTTTATCGTTGAAGTTTGGTTGTGTGCCACCAAATACGGCGCCGACGAGCCCGCCCAACACGCCTTGATTATCTTTGCCATCACCAGCAACAGCATCAACAATTGTCTTGAATGCAGCGCCCATCACAAACGCAACGGCCACATCCACCACGCTGCCACGATTGATAAACAACTTAAATTCGTGAACAATGCCAAACTTTTTTGGTTCCTTAGATGCCTTCAACCCTTGAGTCATAGAAAAAGATTACTTGGTGGCAAGTTTTTTTATCTGCACTCGNNAACATCACAACGCCCACCATCACAAACGCAACGGCCACATCCACCACGCTGTCACGCTGCCACGCTGCCACCATTGATAAACAACTTAAATTCGTGGACAATGCCAAACTTTTTTGGTTCCTTAGATGCCTTCAACCCTTGAGTCATAGAAAAAGATTACTTGGTGGCAAGTTTTTTTATCTGCACTCGGGCGTCGTTAAAACACGCTCCGTCTGCCAAATCGGAAAACGTGTCTGGCACAAAAGCATTTGCTGTGAGTCCGCTTGTAATACTGCGACGCCATAAACCTTTGGGCATCGCGCATACGCCTTGGCGCATCGATGCATCGACTTCGACCTCCACCGAAATCGTTGCCCGATCGTTAAACATCGTCACAGTTTCGCCAGTCACGACACCGTGCATGCTTGCGTCGGTTGGGTGCAGTTTCAGAATTGCCGGTGGCGGCAAGGTGTCTCCAAACATCGAGTTAATCGTGAACGAGGTTGCGGGTGTAAGCAGAGTGAGCGGATGTGCGTCATCGACCAACTGTTCATACTGTGGTCCAGGCTTGTCGCTTTCCATTTCCCAAATACGCATGCGTTGATCGTTTAGCGATGGAAACACATCACGAAACTGAATTGTGCCGCCCTCGGGTCGCACAGGGGTTGTGCCGCACATCGATTCACCAACAAGAGTTTCAATCGCTTGCCGCGACGCATCAAACTCGTCTGCCGAAAAGCCGAGCGCCACAGCAAGTGCCTCTGCCAATTCGCCATTGCTTCGCGACTCACCCACCGGCTCAATAACACGACGGTTTTCTTGAACGACATACGCCCCATACGAGCCCACAACGTCGTGAATCTCAAAGTGCGTTGTCGCGGGCAGCACAACGTCGGCCAACATTGCAGTGTCGGTCATCACCTGCTCGTGCAGCACCACGAATACGTCTTCGTTTGCTAATCCCTCGAGCATTCCCTGCTGATCAACTGCTGTCACTGCAGGGTTCGCTCCTTGAATCACCAACACCTTGGCTGGCACATGCCATGCACCAGACTCACCGCGCAACACGCGACCAACTCGATTCATGTTCAACTTCTTTTGCGGTGGTCGAGCAACTCCTTGTGGCCATTGTGCCAACACGCTGTTAGGGAAACCTCCAGATGTCGAACCATAAATTCCGCTGCCCAACGTGCCAAAGTTGCCAGTCAAAGCCCACATTCCAAATGCAGCCAAATACGCACTTCCGCCATTGCGATTGCGTTCCATTCCCAAACCAACTCGCAGCGTCGCAGGTTTGATGGTTGTCACCAATTCGGCAAAGCGCTCTATGTCGGCAACACTTACACCACAGATTTCGCTTGCGCGCTCAAGAGTCCACTCGTTGGCTGCCAATAAAAATTGTTCTGCCCCAGTTACGTGCTGTGCCACAAAATTAATGTCAACTCGATTGTGCTCATTGATCCACCGAGCAACCGCATATCCGAATACCACATCAGTTCCGGGCCGCAGCGCAATATGTAGGTCGGCTCGATCAGCTGCGCTAATGCGTCGCGGATCAATCACTACTACGACCGCGCCATCCTTCTTCGCTTGGGCGATGATCGGCTGCAAATGCGTATTACTCGCACCAGGATTCGCGCCCCACACCACGATCAACTTCGAATGCACTAGATCCATCGGATCACTCGACAACATGTCACCGAACACTCGCTCCCATGCTGCAGCACTCGTTCCGGCGCAAATAGTGTGCTCAATCTCGGGGCACCCCAATCGCTCAAACAGGTGCGGCATCAAACGTTTCTTATCTATACGAGCCGACGAAGAGTTATAAAGATATGGGAGAACGCTGTCGGGGCCATATTCGCTGATCGCACTCGAGATTTTGCCTGCCACGAGACTCATTGCTTCGTCCCACGTTGCGCTACGAAATTGTCCAGATCCTTTTGCACCACTACGGATCAACGGCGTCATGATTCGCTCTTTCGAATACACGCGCATTGCATGATGCTTCACTTTTTTGCAGATCCATCCAGCGGTCAACGGATTTGCCTGCTCGCCAACTGGCGCCGCATCTATATCAACAATTTTGCCTAGTTCAACTGTTACTTCAAGCGAACACGAGTCGGGGCAATCAAGCGGACAAGCGGTGATGACTTTCATACAGGATTTTCTGGCGCATCCAAATCACTAAACATGTCAATGTCTCTCAACGGTTTAAACCCAAACCACCAAACGGCCACGACACCAAGAGTAGCGACACCTCCACCGATCACGGCTGCAGGGGTACCAAATGCTTGCGATGCGACGCCAGACTCAAAGGCTCCAAGTTCATTTGTTGCACCAATAAATACATTCTCTACGGCCGATACGCGTCCTCTTTTTGAGTCTGGAGTCACTAATGGAACAATTGTCCCTCGAATAAACACGCTCACCATGTCTGCAGCACTCAGTATCAACACTGCAGCAAATGCGATCCAATATGTATGTGTTACGCCTAACACAATCGTGCCTACACCGAATACGCCGACTGCTAGAAGCAGCGCCTTGCCAACATTTCGACGCAAAGGCTTGAATGACAACAACAATGCCATCGCTGCCGCTCCGATACCAGCAGATGCTCGCAACCATCCATAGGCAACGTCACCTACATGCAATTGCTCTTCTGCGATTACTGGAAGCAGTGCAATTGCGCCACCAAATAACACCGCAAAGAGATCAAGTGAAATTGCGGCCAACAATATCGGTGTGCGTCGAATGAAATAGAGCCCTTCCATTGCCGAGCGCAGTGATGCTTTCTCGCCTGGGTCACGCGGTGTCGGTTCCCGTGCAAACTGCACACGCATAATTCCGATAATGCCGATAAAGATCAACGCGGTTGTCGTCGCATATGCAACCCACGGAGCAACCGAATACAAAAATCCTGATGCTGCTGGACCAATGATCATCGCCGATGTCCACACACCAGACGACATCGCAATGATTGGCGGCAAACCCCCATCGGGTGCAACCATCGGGTACATCGCACGGGTTGCTGGAGATAAAAATGCGCGAGAAACTCCGAATACAACGGCAATGAGGAAGAACGGCCATACAGCAGTCGGCTTGCTCAACGAGTAAACAACGAGTGCGATTGCACAAAACATCTCTCCCACAAGCGCCAAGGCTGCGACGTGCTTGCGATTGAATCTGTCTGCAACACTTCCACTCACCAAAACGAGCAGAGCGATTGGTCCAAATTCGGCCAACCCCAACCAACCAATGTCGATGGCACGACCGGTGACGTCAAAAATATGCTTTCCGAGAGTAGCCGCCTGCAGGGAAACGCCAGTATGAAATGCAAAGCTACTCCCCAACATGCGACGAGCATTCGTAAATCGCAGTACATCGCGTGCTGTAAGTTGTGTTGGCCCGGAAGAGTTACTCATCAGCGCACAACACTAGGGGGTAATGATGGCTTCGATAGCACATGACACGCAATGGCTCGACGCCACAGATCAAGCACGCCTCATACAAGAGGGCGAAGTGACTCCGCTCGAGCTGCTCAATGCAACGCTCGAGCGTGCCGACAGACTCAATCCGGTCATCAACGCACTTACCTACCGATGGGATGATGATGCACGCAAGGTTGCGGCCTCACTCCCCAACGATAATTCGATGCCGTTTCGAGGCGTTCCATTTATTTTGAAAGACCTCAACGCAACACTCAAAGATCAGCCAATCTCCAACGGCAATATTGCACTCAAGAATGCCAACCACATCTCTTCGTACACCACCGAACACGTAAAGCGATTTATACGCGCTGGGCTTGTGATTTTTGGTCGTGGAAACTCGCCAGAGTTTGGAAGTGTCCCCACCACCGAGCCAGAAGCATGGGGAGCAACTCGCACACCGTGGGATACCAGCAGGATCTCTGGTGGATCGAGTGGCGGCAGTAGCGCAGCAGTTGCTGCAGGAATCGTTCCAGCAGCACACGCCACAGACGGTGGTGGATCCATTCGAATCCCTGCCGCATGTTGTGGTCTAGTCGGACTCAAAGTCAGCCAAGGTCGCATAACTGCTGCCCCCATGAGAGACGAAACAAATCTTGGTGTCGAACACGTAGTCACGCGCACTGTGCGCGACTGCGCCGCACTGCTCGATGCAACGCACGGGCCGGGTGTTGGCGATCGAGTTATTGCGCCTACCCCATCGCGACCGTTTCTTAGCGAGGTCGGCGCACCTGTCGAAAAACTTCGCATCGGCTTTCTCGATCATCACCCACTGGCCAGAGGCATTGACGACGAGTGTGTCGAAGGTGTTCACATTGTCGCCAAGCAACTCGAGCAACTTGGCCACTTTGTTGA
>DFDK01000012.1:0-13046 GCA_002367695.1 Acidimicrobium sp. UBA3029
GTTGGTGGATTGTTGGTTTCGAGTGCGCTGCTGTGGAGCATCATTGCCCTTATCTCCCGCTCTAACGGTCTTGCGCTCACCCTTTCCGGAGTGGCTGGAATTATTGTGTCGATTGGCGTTACCGTTGACTCATACGTTGTGTTCTTCGAGCGAATTAAAGACGAGTTACATGCTGGAAGGACAATTCGTAGTTCAGCCCAGCGCAGTTTCACACTTGCTTGGCGCACAATTTTGGCCGCTGACATTGTGTCTTTCTTGGGGGCACTTGTGCTCTGGTGGTTAACCGTTGGGTCGGTGCGCGGTTTTGCATTCTTCCTTGGTCTATCTACATTGGTCGATGTGATCGTCGCTTATTTCTTTACAAGACCAGCGGTGTTGTTGATCGCACGTAGCAAGTTTTTGAATGGACGCAAGGTTTTGGGCGTTGCATTTCCGGATGGGGGTGCGCAATGAACGGGATACTTGGCAGGCTCTTTCGGGGCGAGACCACATTCAACTTCGTGGGCCGTCGTTGGTGGGGTTTCGGAGTTTCTATTGCATTTGTCGTTGTGACATTCATTTCGTTGTTTGCTCAAGGCCTCAATTTGGGTATTGACTTCAAGGGCGGCGTTGCATGGGAAGTGCCGGCTACCACGATCACTGTTGAAGATGTGCGCGCAATTTTGGATGGAAATGAGATTCCAACTGCTGACGCAAAAATCCAGGTTCTTAATGGCGCTGACGGAAAACATATTCGTGCACAGGTTGGAGAAATTTCAACAGAGACCCGCGCGATAGTACAGGCCGCATTGAGTGCCAAAGCTGGCGTCGAGTTGCAGGAAGTGAGCGTTGCGTCGGTGAGTTCGTCTTGGGGCAGGAGCATTACCGAAAAGGCAGTGCGAGCTCTATTGATTTTCTTCGTCATAGTTTCCTTGTACATCGCGTGGCGTTTCGAATGGAAAATGGCTGTCGCTGCAATTCTTGCGATGATGCACGACGTTTTGATCTCTGTTGGTGTTTATTCAACGTTCGGATTTTCGGTAACTCCTGCAACAGTTATTGCATTTTTGACGATTCTCGGCTTCTCGTTGTACGACACCATTGTCGTGTTCGACAAAGTGCACGAGAACACCACGAGGTACTCGGCTTCCAAAGTTTCCTATGGTGACATCATTAACGTTTCGATGAACAAGGTTTTGATGCGTTCAATAAACACATCAATCGCAGCAGTATTACCAGTGCTCTCGTTGTTGGTACTTGGCTCGTGGGTCATGGGCGCAATTGCTTTGCAGGAGTTTGCACTAGCACTATTGATTGGCTTATTGCTCGGTACGTATTCGTCGATCTTTGTTGCCACGCCGCTCTTGGCGGTATTCAAGGACCGCGAGAGGAAATACCGGTCATTGCAAGGCACTCTTCGGCTTGGTGAAGAAATGGCACGGCTTGCCGCTCCATCGAAGAAAGCCGCTACAAGGCCGCTTGGCGATGCACAGAATGTTGGCTCCACGCAAGTAGATATTGAGCGAGAAACAATAATGGCAAGTTCGGCGTTGTCGCATCCGCCACGCCCGAGAAAAAATCGCCGTCGCTAATTTCGCCATTACTTGTGTTCTGACAAATCGTACGCAATCGATAAACCAACCGGCCTAGAGGCTGCCCGTACACTGATACTTATGGGTCGGAGATTGGTGCCCGTTAGGGGCAACGGATGAGCGCTACATCGCGTGTCTTGCCCTGGCGGCGCAATCAATCGTTGGTTGTTGAAGAGCTAGTGCCGTTATTGTCGGCCTACAGAAGTCGACATCCAAAAGGCTCCGTGGCACAAATTACCGCGGCGTATGAAATGGCGCGGGCTGCACATCAGCATCAGTCGCGAATGAGTGGAGAGGGCTACATCAGTCATCCCATCGCTGTTGCTCGTATCGTGGCCGAAATTGGTCTCGATGAAATCTCTCTCGTTGCGGCTTTACTGCACGATGCTGTCGAAGACACCGAAATTACGCTCGCAGATGTTGAATCATCGTTTGGTGTAGAAGTCGCAGGGATTGTCGATGGTCTGACCAAGCTTGAACGGCTGCAGTTTGATTCCCGAGAAGCACAGCAAGCAGCGACAATGCGCAAATTACTTGTAGCGATGGCTAAAGACATGCGCGTCTTAATTATTAAGTTGGCTGATCGATTGCATAACATGCGTACTGTTGCGTCGGCTCCACTCGACAAACAACGTCGTGTTGCACAGGAGACGCTTGATATCTATGCACCGCTTGCACACAGATTGGGTATGCAAGAAGTGAAACAGCAACTTGAAGATCTCTCGTTCGCGGCTTTGTACCCAAAGCGATATGCCGAACTCGATTATCTTGTTTCAACTCGCGCACCGGAGCGAGATATTTTTCTTGCAAAGGCCCTGGGCCAGGTAGGTGTATGGCTTAAAGAAGTGCATATCGAGGCTGAACTGACGTCTCGCGGTAAGCACCTCTGGAGTCTCTACGAAAAAATGGTGCAGAAGGGTCGTGGGTTTGATGAGATCTTCGACCTGATGGCAATTCGGATTGTTGTCGACTCGGTAAAGGATTGCTATGGGGTGCTTGGCTGCATTCACGGTCACTGGAAACCGGTTGTTGGCAGGTTTAAGGATTACATTGCAATGCCAAAATTTAATTTGTATCAGTCGCTGCATACAACAGTGATTGGGCCAAGTGGTAAGCCAATCGAGGTGCAGATTCGCTCCCGAGATATGCACCAACGTGCAGAGTGGGGAGTCGCTTCGCATTGGTCTTATAAAGACGGAGTTCCATCCACTGATGTCGATTGGCTGAATCGCATCATTGACTGGCAGGATGAAGTTTCGGATCCGCGACAGTTTCTGGAAAGCCTCAAGAGCGATCTTGATCAGGATGAGATCTTTGCGTTTACACCCAAAGGTCGCGTGATTGCTCTGCCTGTGCAGGCAACGCCGGTTGACTTCGCCTACGCAGTTCATACCGAGATTGGCCATTCGTGCATGGGTGCGAGAGTCAATGGTCGACTTGTTCCGCTTGATACTGTGCTCAACTCTGGCGACACAATAGAAATATTGACTTCAACGGCCGAGAGCGCCGAGCCTTCAGAAGAATGGTTGAATTTTGTTGCGTCGCCTAAAGCGAAGAGCAAGATCAAGCAGTGGGTATCGCGAGAGCGCATTGATGATTTGGTCGAAAATGGCCATGACGATTTAGTTGAAGCGTTGCGACAAGAAGGCGTACCTGTGCAAAAGGCTCTTGACTCTGAAATATTTACTCAAGAAATTGAATTGATGAATTATGTCGACGCCCCCGCACTGTTCTTGGCGATTAGTGAAGGTCACGTACAAGCAGATGCAATTGCTATGCGTATGGCAAAAGCAATTCGAAGCGAACCAGGTGGTGACCAGTTATCGGTCGGCACTCGCAATTTTGTGCAAAACGAGAGTAGTGACCAGCAAGCGGGTGTGCATGTAGAGGGAATGGATGATGTGGTTGTACGCCTCAGCAAATGCTGTACACCAGTGCCTGGTGACGAGATTTTGGGTTTTATCGGTCAGGGCCAAAATCGAAGCAAAGGCGTCAATATCCATCGCGCAGACTGCCTGAGTGCAATTTCGCTCGTCGCGCAAAATCTGGAGCGAGTTGTGGATGCAGAGTGGACGGGCATCCTGCAGGGTGCAACATTTATTGCGGCCGTAGAGGTAGTTGCGCTGGATCGATCTCGTCTGCTCCGCGATGTCGCCAATGCATTATCCAATGAGCATGTCAACATAGTTTCCTGTACTACACATACCGGAGCAGATCGCGTGGCCAAGATGCGATTTGAGTTTGAGTTCGCCGACCCCGGTCATTTGCAATCGGTCTTGCGCACGATTAAACGGATTGATTCTGTATATGACGCGTATCGTGTGATGTCAACGGAGCATCCAGCGTCTAGCCTCATTGTGTGACGGTTTTTTCAACTAGCCCAGGAACACGGGACATTTTGGCTCCCGATGCCGCACGATGGCGCCAATTTCAAGAGGAATTTGCTTCTGTAGTACAAAATGCTGGCTATCAGTTGATCATCCCGCCGATGTTCGAAGACCTTGGGGTGTTTTTGCGTCTCGGCGAAGCGACCGAAGTAGTGACCAAAGAAATGTATGACTTTGAAGACAAAGGTGGTCGTCGAGTTGCTTTACGTCCAGAGCAGACCGCCAGCGTGTGCAGAGCCTTTGTTGAGCACCGACCAACAACTCCTTGGAAGGTTTGGTATTCAGGACCTAATTTCCGTTACGAAAAACCTCAACAGGGCCGGTATCGCCAATTTGATCAAGTCGGAATCGAAGTGCTGGGCGTAGATGATCCGCTCCTAGATGCTGAGGTGATTGCTCTTGCTGCAACATTCTTTGCGCGACTTGGTTTAAAAGATGTGCAATTAGCAGTCAATTCACTCGGAGATGATGGGGATCGCGATAAGTATTCGGCAGCACTTCTTCAATATTTTTCTGCAAACCTTTCGCAGCTATCTGAAGAATCACAGGTCACATTGCAGAAGAATCCTCTACGAGTGCTTGATTCGAAGCGACGTGAAGATCAGGCGCTTATTAACGGCGCACCCAAAATCCGTGATTACTTAAGTGCGGATGCAGCCAACCATTTTGATTCGGTCCTACGTGCGCTTGACGCGCTCGGTGTTAAGTATGCAATTGACGATCGGTTGGTGCGAGGTCTTGACTACTACCGCCGAACCACTTTTGAATTTGTTTCGACTGCGCTCAAGGCGGCACACACCGCTATCGGGGGCGGTGGCCGCTACGACGGTTTAATCGAGCAATTAGGTGGTCCACCTACGCCTGGTATCGGTTTTGCCCTTGGTCTCGATAGAACTCTTTTAGCGTGTGATGCCGAAAATGTTTTTGCCGCTCCTCGCACCAATGTTTCTGTGTTTGTTGTTGATACGACAGGTGGAATGCATGCTGCAGAGGTGTGCAATCTGTTGCGCAATAATGCAATTAGCGCCGATAGAGCCTTTGATAATCGGAGCATGAAGGCACAAATGAAAGCTGCCGACAGAAGTGGCGCCACAATTGCATTGATTATTGGCACGGACGAAGTAGCTGCAGGGCATATCATCGTTCGTCCGATGAATTCTGGTCAACAATACGCAATCGCACAAGATCAAGTCGTTGCAGCAATTCGCAGCGAACTTCAGAAATGAGAGTAAGCACATGTCCAGTTCGATAAACCCCTCAGTCAATGCAACGGCTCTGCGCACACAGTTATGTGGCAGTTTGCGTCCAGAACACATCGGTCAAACCGTCACATTGTGTGGATGGATCGCACGTCGCCGGGAACACGGTGAGCATCTGGCATTTCTTGATGTACGCGACTATTCCGGAGTGGTGCAGTGCGTGGTGAGCGATGTAAAAGATGTACGCAATGAGTGGGTGGTGCAGATCACCGGAAAAGTTCAGGCTCGACCAGAGGGAACGGTCAATGCCAACCTTCCAACAGGTGGCGTCGAATTGGTCGAGTGCGAGCTCACAGTCCTTAATGCAGCGGAGTCTCCACCGTTTCCAATCGATGCTCGTGCCGACGATGTAGATGAGGGCGTTCGACTCAAATTCCGCTATCTCGATATTCGTCGCGAACGGATGCAGAAGAATCTGCGGATTCGCGCCAAGGTTAACTCGGCAATTCGTGGTGCTATGGAAGTCCAAAATTTTGTTGAGGTCGAGACACCTTTTTTGATGCCGTCCACTCCAGAAGGTGCGCGTGAATTTTTGGTTCCTTCGCGCAAAGAGCCCGGATCGTTTTATGCGTTGCCGCAGTCACCACAGTTGTGGAAGCAGTTACTGATGGTTGCCGGTATCGACCGCTATTACCAAATTGCTCGATGCTTGCGCGATGAGGATTTACGTGCAGATCGCCAGTACGAGTTCATGCAGTTAGATGCCGAGATGAGCTTTGTCACGAAGGATGATGTACTTGCTGCGATTAGTCAAGCAGTCGTTGCAGCAGCAGAAGCGGCGCTAGGTCAGACTCCGCCACCGATTGAACAAATTACGTGGCACGATGCGATGAATCGCTTTGGTAGCGACAAACCAGACTTGCGTTTTGGGATGGAACTCATTGAGCTCACTGCTGTATTTTCTGCAACCGAATTTAAGGCTTTCGCAACTGCGAAGTCGATTAAAGGATTGCGGGTTGACGCAGCGACATACCCTGAAGCAGCCGCATCTGGCCGTAGCAAGTTGGATGCGTTTACTGATCGTGCAAAACAAATGGGTGCAAAGGGTCTTGTCTGGATCAAGGTTGGCGATGATCTTGCGTTGGATTCACCGGTTGCCAAATTTTTAAGTGACACTGAGCGTGCTGCGCTACTGCAGCAGATGCAAGCAAAGTCAGGTGACCTACTATTGCTGGTAGCGGATGAATGGTCAACGACATGTGAAGTGCTCGGACATTTGCGCAATGACATCGGTCGTCCGCCGGTGCACGAAGGTCCATACCGCTATGTCTGGGTGATTGATTTTCCATTATTTGTTGGTATCAATGCAACAACCGGCAAGCCTCAACCAGGTCATCACCCGTTCTGTCAACCACATCCAGACGACATAGAGCGTCTCGAGTCAGACCCAATGAGCGTCCGCGCTCTTGCTTACGACTTGGTGCTCAATGGATGGGAGCTTGGCTCTGGTTCAATCCGAATTCACGAACCTGAAATGCAAAGACGCGTCTTTAGGCAGCTCGGCATTTCGGACGAAGATGCCGATCGTCGATTCGGTTTCTTTTTGCAGCCTTTCAAATACGGTGCGCCACCCCATGGTGGATTTGCATTTGGCACCGATCGTCTTGTGGCGATCTTGGCAGGAGAAGAAAATATTCGTGAAGTGATTGCGTTCCCTAAAACTCAGTCAGGGAGCGATCCGATGACCAACGCTCCAACACCGGTTGATCCAGCACAGCTCAACGAGTTGGGCATTCGGTTGTTGCCACCGCCAGCAAAGAGCTAGCGAGCACGAGCGCTTGACTCAAGCCGACGACCTTTTCTCTGCAGCAGTAGCTGACAGGCTTCGCTCGCAGGCGCCACTTGCGGCGCGACTGCGACCACGCACGCTGGATGAGATTGTCGGTCAAGAGCATCTCATTGCTCAAGGTGCTCCTCTGCGTAAATTGATCGAGGCAGATCGGTTGTCGTCAGTGATCCTGTGGGGGCCACCTGGCACTGGGAAGACGACACTTGCCGAAGTTGTTGCATCGAGCACTAATCGCGCGTTCGAGAGGCTCTCTGCAGTGACTTCGGGGGTGAAGGATGTGCGCGAAGCAATTGAACGAGCAACAGATCGACTCGGTCAACATGGGCGCTCAACAATTGTTTTTGTTGATGAGATTCACCGCTTCTCAACGTCGCAACAGGATGCTCTGCTTCCATCAGTTGAAAGTGGCATCATTACGTTGATCGGTGCAACTACTGAAAACCCGTTTTTCGAAGTCAATGGTCCATTGCGAAGTCGAAGCACGATGTTTCGACTCGAGACACTTGGTGTTTCGGCAATTCGTAGTTTATTGGAACGTGGACTAGTGGCGGAGAACATGACGGCCGATGATGACGCTCTGACAATACTTTCTCAGCGTGCGGCTGGAGATGGGCGACAAGGTCTTACTGCTCTCGAAGTTGCTTGTGCATTGGCACGGCCAAACAGGGTGACAACTACTCATGTTGAGGCCGCGCTCGGAGTGAGCGCATTAAATTATGGTCGGGACGATCACTATGACGTTGTCTCTGCTTTTATTAAAAGCATCAGGGGGAGCAACGTTGATGCCGGAATTTTTTGGCTTGCACGAATGCTTGAAGCAGGAGACGACCCGCGCTTCATAGCGCGCCGACTCATTATCTTGGCTTCCGAAGACATTGGCATGGCAGACCCACAAGCGCTTGTTATCGCAGTTGCTGCAGCCCAAGCAGTTGATCATGTAGGACTTCCAGAAGCACAACTCAATCTTGCCCAAGCGGTTGTATATCTTGCTCAGGCGCCAAAGAGCAATGGCTCTGCTGTTGCGATTTGGAATGCACGAAGCGATATCCGCCAAGGTGTTGATGTCGCGGTACCCTCGCATCTTCGAGATGCACATTATGCGGGTGCTCAGGAGTTGGGTCATGGCACCGAATATCGTTCGCCACACGATGAGCAGTCAGCTCTAAAAGCCAGTACACAAGCCAATGGACAAAAGAATTCGAGTCAGATAGTGGAACAGGACTATCTTCCTGCGCAAACTGATGGTGCTATTCGGCGGAGTGATCCGTATTACAAACCGCCGCGTAGTTAGTTGAACACACAAACCAGACAGTTGAATCTGGTAAAAAACACACAACAAGGTGGTTTGAGATGATGAAGCGTCTATTTTGGTTTTCGATGGGGGTCCTTGCTGGCATTTTTGGTTGGCGCTACACCAAGGAAAAGGCGCGGGATGCCGCAAGCCGGATCACACCGGCTCAGGTTGCAAGTGATTTATACGATGGTGCGGTCAAACTGGCCAATCAAGGGGTAGGGATCGTGCGTAACCTGCGCGTCAAAGACAGCAGTTTCGTGGACGATCAGAGCGAGTAGCAGCGAAGCAATATCAAGTAAGGCCACACTGCTCGACAACTAGACTTGTCCCAAATGTCGGCAAACAAAAGTTCAATAACTTCGGCTCAGCAACTCCGTGAAGCCTTTACTGGTTTCTTCGCGTCAAAAGGCCATTCGCCTGTTCAGTCAGCAAGCTTGATTCCGCACGATCCAACGGTGCTCTTCACAGTCGCGGGCATGGTGCCGTTTAAGCCATATTTTGTTGGTGACGAAGCTGCACCATATAAGCGCGCGGTCAGCGTACAAAAGTGTGCACGTGCTGGTGGTAAGCACAATGATCTCGATGACGTTGGGCGGACCAAGCGACATCTCGTGTTCTTCGAAATGATGGGCAATTTTAGTTTCGGTGATTATTTCAAATCCGACGCGATCCCTTGGTCGTGGGAACTCGTCACCGAAGTTTTTGGATTTGATGGCGATCAACTGTGGATCACTGTGCACGAGAGTGACGATGAGGCAGAACAAATTTGGCACGACGTCGTTGGTGTGCCGATGAACCGTATTCAGCGACTGGGCGATGCAGACAATTTTTGGCAGATGGGTGACACGGGTCCATGCGGGCCATGTTCAGAAATTCATATTGACCGCGGCGCAGCCTTCGGTCCTGATGGTGGTCCGCTGAATGACAAAAAGGGTGATCGTTTTCTCGAATTTTGGAATTTGGTGTTTATGCAGTTCAACCAGGCCAAGGACGGATCTCGCACACCATTGCCGAAACCATCAATCGATACCGGCGCAGGATTGGAAAGAATTCTTGCATTGATGCAGGGCACCGATTCGGTGTGGGAGACAGACGTGTTGTTTCCGCTTGTGCAGCAAGCACAGTCATTAACGTCTGCCAAATACCGCGCTGGCGATTATGACGACCGCGACAGTTTTAGTTTGCGTGTGTTGGCGGAGCACGCAAGGTCAGCAACCATGCTCGTCAACGATGGTGTTTTTCCATCAAACGAGGGTCGAGGTTATGTGCTGCGAAGAATTATTCGTAGAGCTGTGCGCCATGCTTATTTACTGGGCACAGAAAAATTAGTCATGCCAAAACTGACAGAGACAGCTCTCGAAGTTATGCGCTCTGCATATCCGGAGCTTGATACCAATAAAGACTTCATATTGGGAGTGTTGACCAAGGAAGAAGAAAGTTTTCGTCAGACGCTGAAGACTGGCGTAACGATTCTTGAAGATGAGTTGTCGGGCGGATCAACGAAGCTTGGTGGAGGCACTGCTTTCTTGTTGCATGACACATACGGATTTCCACTCGAATTGACGCAAGAGATTGCTAGCGAGCGTAATGTTGAGGTGGACGTTGAGGGTTTCGAAAAAGAAATGTCGGCGCAGCGTAAGCGTGCCAAGAGCGCACGTAAGGGAGCAACTGTGGATGCTTCATCGGTCGAGATCTATAGATCCCTGATGGAACGACATGGCATAACGACATTCGTCGGCTACGAAACAACAGACTCGACAAGCACGGTTCTGGCGGTACTGCCTGTCGTTAGTGATTCGGCCACAAGCGGTAACACTGTCGAGATTTTTCTTAATGTGACGGCTTTCTACGCCGAGAGTGGTGGTCAAGTCGGCGATATAGGAGTGCTTACATCAACAACTGGCGAGGCGCGTGTAGTCGATACAACCTTTGCACTGCCTGGTTTAAGAAAACATACTTGCGAGATGACTCGCGGTGTTATCGAGTCTGGCCAGCAAGTACAGGCTTCTGTGGACGTCAATGTTCGCGATGCAACTCGACGAAACCACACTGCAACTCACGTATTGCATTGGGCACTGCGCCAGGTTTTGGGCGAGCATGTCAAGCAGGCAGGCTCGTTAGTGTCGGGTGAGCGGCTCCGATTCGACTTCAGTCATTATGCGAGCGTTACACAGGACGAGATTGAGCAGATTGAGCGTCTTGCAAATAGCGAAGTACTACATAACACCCAAACACGTAATTATGAAACATCCAAAGACGAGGCGACTACTGCAGGAGCGATTGCATTCTTTGGCGACAAATACGGTGACATGGTGCGTGTGTTGGAGGCTGGAAACTCAATCGAGTTGTGCGGTGGTACGCATGTTCGCGCAACTGGCGATATAGGGCTAATCAAGATCGTTGCAGAGTCTTCGATTGGATCAAACCTACGACGCATTGAAGCGGTGACGGGTGAGAACGCACTGAATTTCGTATTGGATGCCTCGCGGACGCTGTCTTATGCAGCTGATTTATTGGGTGCAAGTTCGGCTGACGTTATTCCAACTGTTAAGCGTAAATTGATTGAAATCAAGGGTCTTCAGGACGAAATTAAGCAGTTGCGTGGTGCTCAAGCACGTCAGCTTGCAGGTGGTCTTGCAGAAAAACACGTCAATGGAGTTGTGGTCTCTCGAGTCGATGGTATTACGCCTAATGATTTGCGCGAGTTGGCACTTGCGGTTCGTCAGGACGCACAGGTAAAGCTTGTTGTGTTGGGTGGCGTCACAGACTCGGGCGGTGTTGCACTGGTTGCAACAGTTTCGAGTGGCGTTTCACTTTCTGCTGGTGAGTTGATTAAGGATGCCGCAAAAGCCGTTGGTGGTGGAGGCGGTGGCAAGGGCGATATCGCAACGGCAGGTGGAAAAAATCCGGAAGCGCTGGACGAAGCTCTTGAAATTGCCAGACGAGTGGCGACTGAAGCCATCGGCTCATAACATGCGCGCACTCGGGGTAGATCTCGGGACAAAGCGCATTGGTCTTGCAACAAGTGATACGAGTGCAACAATCGCCACACCATTGCGAGTGCTGAATAGGAGTGGCTCACGCTTGCAAGATCATCAAGCAATCGCTGCGATTGTGCAGGAGTATGAAATAGATTGCGTTGTCGTGGGGATGCCCCTCGCGATGTCGGGCAATGTAGGTGCTGCTGCCCAATCTGCCACTGTTGAAGTTGCCCAAATGACTAACGTTGTCGGTGTGCCGGTGCTCACTTATGACGAGCGTTTGACAACCGTGAGCGCTCACCAAATTTTGCAGGGCAACAATGTCAATGCCAAAGACAGAAAGCTTGTAGTCGACAAAGTTGCTGCTGCGGTGATGTTGCAGTCTTGGTTGGACGCGCAGAAACAGAATTACATCAATGATTGATCCGCTAATTAAATCGACCAAACAGGATGATCAGGTTGCCGAGAATTGGCACGACGATCCATGGGACATGATCGCAGACAACCTTGATTCCAGTGTCGAGCCTCGAGACTTTCGAGAGATTGCTCCGATGATGCGAGTCGTATTGGTCGCAGTGGTGTGTTTTTCATTGTTCTTGGGAGCGATTGGACTGTGGTATCTACATAAGGTCAATCCATCGGGGGGCTCAAATATAGGAGTGTCATTCACTGTTAATGATGGCGACAGTGTCTCTAGTGTGAGCTCGCGTCTTGAATCTGAAGGTTTTATTACTAGTGCTGGAGTTTTCCGTTGGTATGTCGGCAGAAAAGGCGGCGTCGAACTTACGCCGGGCTATTACACAATAAAACCACATGATCACATGGGCAACATCATGAAGGTTCTGTCGATTCCGCCTTCTGCAACGTTCGTTAAGGTGACGTTCCCTGAAGGGTTTACTATTTCGCAAATGGCGAGACGCCTAGCCGAAAAGACATTGCGATTGAATGCGCAATTGTTTAGTCAAGCAGCACAAGACACAGCAATTGAAGCCAAATATCGCCCTGAGGGACAGTTTTCACTAGAGGGCTTATTGTTCCCAGACACGTATCAGGTATCTGGTGATGAGTCTGAGAGTCAAGTGGTTGCGCGCATGGTGCAGTTGATGGAGCGCGTCGGACGCCAAGAAGGTCTCGACGAGTCTAAGGATGCTGTTGGGTTTACTCCCTACAAAACACTGATCATTGCGTCGATGATCGAGCGTGAAGCAAAGACGGAGGGGGACCGAGCAAAGATTGCTCGGGTGATTTATAACAGACTTGAACTCGGTATGAAGTTGCAGATTGATGCAACGCTGTATTACCCGGCTCCAGAAGGTTCAACGTTTTCTCAAGCAAAAGAACTAGACACTCCGTACAACACGTATTTGTACAAAGGTTTGACTCCAACCCCAATAGCCAATCCTGGACGTGCTTCAATTGCGGCCGCACTTCACCCCGGACAAAATCCATTGCAAAATGACCCAATCTGTAAAGGCGTTGCAAAACCTTGTCGGTATTTGTACTACGTCTTGTCGGATAAAGATGGCAACCACGCTTTTGCAGCGACATTTAAACAGCATGAAGCAAACGTTGAGGCGTCACGGGCTGCAGGGTTGCTGCCGTGACACCTGCAATTGCGGCAATTATCGGTTATCCGGTTGCGCAGAGTCTGTCGCCTGCAATGCATAACGCCGTGTTCCAGCATCGAAAACTTGATTGGGAATATGTAGCAATGGAAGTACCTGAAGACGCGCTGAGCGGGGTGTTGCAAACACTTGCTGGCAAG
>DFDK01000012.1:13182-15078 GCA_002367695.1 Acidimicrobium sp. UBA3029
GAGGTCGATGAGTCTGCAAAGTCGGCTCGATCGGTAAATACGATTACGGTCCGAGACGGTCGATTGATTGGGTCCAATACCGATGGCGACGGATGTTGCAATGCAATCGTGCAGGCCAATCTGGACATCGTGGAATCTCGCGTTGTGGTCGTCGGTGCCGGCGGCACAGCCAGGGCGATAGTCGCAGCACTCGCACGGCGTGGTGCAAGCGACATTGCGGTGATTAACCGAACCGAGTCGCGCGCGCATGATGTCGTTGCATGCGCATCTGTCGCGCGTGTTGGAACTGTCGAGGACATCGCAAATGCGAATATTTTGATCAATGCGACTTCTGTCGGGATGGGCGGTCAAGAAACTCCTGTCGATGCAGTGCGATTGCACTCGTCACTATTGGTGCTTGATGCGGTGTATCACCCCCTCGAGACGACATTGCTGCGAGATGCAAGGCAGGCCGGAGCGAAAACAGTAGATGGCTTGTGGATGTTGGTACATCAAGGCGCCCTGCAGCAACTTGCGTGGTTCAAGGAGATTGGCGATGTGCAATTAATGCGTCAGGCCGCACTTGACGAATTGGCACAACGTGCTCTGTACAACCCAAATTAAGTCGTAACTTTGCCTAGCCATTAATAGTCATAGTCGGCACTTATGCCACAGGTAGTCTGTAGGTATGTTGCGTTACTTGACCGCAGGTGAAAGCCATGGCCAGGCTCTTGTAGTAATAGTCGAGGGCTTACCTGCTGGACTCGAGGTGACAGCAGAACAGGTGCAAAGTGAACTTGCTCGCCGCCGTCTTGGATATGGGCGTGGACCACGACAGCGATTTGAGCAAGATGAAATCGTATTACTGGGTGGAATTCGTCATGGTCGTACGCTTGGGTCGCCAGTAGCAATCGAGATTAAAAATAGTGAGTGGTCAAAGAGCGATGTTTGGCATGAAGAGATGTCGCCTGCGCCTGGCAAGACAAAGAAGCCACTAACTCAGCCACGTCCTGGTCACGCCGATCTCACCGGAATGCAGAAATATGGTTTTGACGATGCGCGTGATGTATTGGAGCGTGCAAGTGCCCGCGAGACGGCAGCACGTGTGGCCGCAGGCGCGCTTGCCAAAATATTTCTTGGAACTATTGGCGTCGAGATCCTTTCGCACGTGGTGCAAATGGGGAGCGCCCGCAATACCACAGCAGTCCGCCCGCTCATGAGTGATCTGCAAGCAGTAGATGAATCTCCGGTTCGGTGCTTCAACAAAGATTCGGAAGCTCAGATGATTGCTCAGATCGAAGCAGCTGCAAAAGATGGTGACAGTCTGGGTGGGATCGTTGAAGTGCTTGCTTACGGCATGCCAATTGGTTTGGGCAGCTACGTGCATTGGGACCGAAAACTTGATGGTTTACTTGCGCAAGCAATGATGAGCATTCAGGCGGTGAAAGGTGTCGAGATCGGTGATGGTTTTGAAGTTGCTGGCCGACGGGGAAGCGAAGCACATGATCCGATCGTGTGGGACGAAGCAAATAAGGCCTATCGACGCGAGAGTACATTGGCTGGTGGCACTGAAGGCGGCATGACAACAGGTGAATTACTGGTTGTTCGTGCTGCAATGAAGCCGCTCGCGACATTAAATCGACCAACGATGAAAACTGTTGACACGGTCACCAAACAAGAAGTGGTGAGCTTTAAAGAACGAACTGATGTGACTGCGGTGCCAGCAATGGGTGTGGTTGCAGAAACAATGGTTGCACTCGTGCTAGCCAATGAAGCACAACGTAAATTCGGTGGAGACTCTGTTGCGGAGTTTGTGCGCAATGCTCAGGCATCTGCTGCATCGTTGAAGTGAGCGTCTCGACTCGTCCGGTGATGAAGGTACCAACATCGGCGGCAAAATCTGGCGTAGTTGTGCTT
>DFDK01000116.1:0-3174 GCA_002367695.1 Acidimicrobium sp. UBA3029
ACATTAAATGCATCAGCTCTTGCAGTACCTCGCGTGTGGGCAGCAATTATCGAAAACAATCGTCAGCAAGATGGCTCGGTCATCATCCCCGAAGCGTTGCACCCCTACATGCGCGGTATTACGCGCATTTCATTGAAGTAATTGGCTGATTGGCTGATTAGTAGTCATGTCACTGCAGGATCGCCGCATTCAATACGAAACCGCAGGCCTTGAGCGCAATAATTTGCAAGATGATCCATTTGTGCAATGGAACGCTTGGTACGAACAGGCTGCGGCTGCTGGAGTAGCAGAGCCAAATGCAATGTCGGTTGCGACTATTGCGACCGACGGAATACCTGACGCTCGTATTGTGCTTGCACGTCAAGTAGATGCAAGTGGACTGGTTTTTTACACCAACTACACAAGCGACAAGAGTGCACAACTCGAAGCACACCCAGTTGCATCAGCTGTTTTTTCGTGGCTCGACTTGCATCGTCAAGTGCGCGTGCGTGGCTCGGTTCGCCGAGTGTCAGATACACAAAGTGATGAGTATTTTGCGTCGCGACCCCGCGAGTCACAACTTGGAGCATGGGCTTCACCGCAATCACAAGTGATCAGCGATCGCTCGGTGTTGGTTGAACGACTCGAGCAGTATCGCCAACAATTTGAGGGTGCCGATGTGCCTCGACCACCCATGTGGGGCGGTTGGGTAATAGAGCCTGTTGCTTTCGAGTTTTGGCAAGGCCGACCAAGCCGCTTGCACGATCGTTTTCGGTACTCACGAGCGACAGTTGATTCAACTACTTGGAGCATCGAGAGACTTGCCCCCTAGTCGGTTTTAATTTTGAGGGGTTTATTTACTCCAGGTATTTACTGAAGTGACTAATCCGGTGATCAGTGATTGCGTGTGCGGTGTGAGGTGTGGGCCTTCCCAGTCCCACCACAGTGGGCTCGAGCCACGCACGCGTGGTGGAAGCTCTATCTGAACTCCACGGTTGCGCACACGATTAACCGGATTGTTGTCGTGTTGACCAGCCAAGTCGGATGGAATGTTGGCGAGGTCGTCTTCGATTTCGTAGGCAGGTAACGCGGTGCGGAGGTGTCCAGCAACGTGAGAGGCAAGCTCTCGGTTTTGCCCGCCTAGCAACAACGTGGTGAATAAGCCTTTTCGTCCGTACCCATGAATGGTGATCACCACATCTACGTGATGAATAAATGCGGCAAGAACTGGCGAATGTGCAGGATCAATTTGGTGTGATGGAATATGCCACTTGAGTGCAGCTGGTTGGTGAATGCCGTAGTACGAAGCGCCAGATTGTTCTGCTGAGGCCTGCGCAATCACGTCTGTCTGTTCTTCTAAGCCGCCGCCATGAAAGGCCATAAAACCAAACTTGCTGCGCAGAATGCTCGACTCTTCGACATCGGGATGCGCAAGGAGGTCAGCGAGCATTACGAAGACTTGCTGGTGCGTGTTCGTAATTGATTGAAAGCTATTGCTCCACCGACAACAACAAAGAATACAAAACCGAGACGCCATGAACCTTGGCCTTGCAAAAAGGTGGCAACAGATGATTGCCAACCCTCAACATTTTGTGTGACATTGCCGGCCGATGAACGCTCAGAAACAGCGACGTACCAGTACCACGTGAGATACAGGCCGGTGAGCACGATGAAACCAGATGCAAGTTTGTCGATATAGCGCAAGCCGTTTTTTAATACTCGCAAGAGACCGCCTTTGGCAACAGCAAGGGTGACAGTAAGGGTGCTCACGAGAAGCCCCATACCCATGCCGTACAACACGATGCTCATTACCCCAGACACAAAACCGTGCAAGCCGATAGAGCCAAAAATTGCGGTGGTCAGAAAACCAATGGTGCAACCAATGCTTGCGACTGCATAGGCGATGCCAAAAATAAACATGGCGCGTAGCGAGCGGTCTCGTTCACCACTAATTGTCGGGGTGACAAACGATGGTTTCCAGCCCGCGAGCATCGCGAGACCCATCACAACCAACGCGATGCCGATCAGAAGCCCTGCATATTTTGCATTGAGCTCAATCCACTGAGTGAACAGCCGAGAGATAGTGCCGATGACGAGAAAGACAAGTATGAACCCGCTGGATACTGCCGCGCTGACAAGCAGTGCACGACGAATTGGTGCTCGTTGTGCAGCAGGGTTGGCCGAGTCGATGCCTAAAAAATACAGCAGGTATGCGGGAAGCAAAACGAAACCGCAGGGGTTGACTGCAGCGAGGATGCCGAGCATAAAGCTGTAGGCAAAGTTGCCTTCGATCGCAAACACGACTACAGAGATCATTGTGTAAACCACTTGGCAATCAGTGACTCAAGTTTGTCGGCGGTGATTTCTCCTGCAACTTGATCGACAATTATTCCTTGTGCATCGACAAACAGTGTCATTGGTGCTGTTCCGATACCAAGTGCGCCAATAAATGAACCCGATGGATCAAACATAATGTCGTAATTGACATTGTATTTTTCAACGAAGTTTGTAGCCGTTTCGATGGAGTCATTCATGTTGATACCAACGAATCGCACAAGTGGACTATGGGCATCAGCGCTTGCCGTTAAGACTGGCATCTCGCGTCGGCACGGTTCGCATGTTGAGTACCAAAAATTGAGAATCAGCGGCTTGCCAATGAGTTCGCTCGAGTCAATCGTCTTGTTGTCGAGAGTGAGCAGTGATGCTTGGGGGAGGCTTGTGCCAGCAACCGCATTGTTTGTTGCAATCGTTGGGTATGGCACTTCACCGGGTGTTGTTAAGCGTGCATCAAGGTCTGGTTCTGATGCACTGCTCCATAACCAACCACCGCCAACACTGACAGTCAGTACGACAGCAGCGATCAATAAATTGCGTTGTCGTGGGGGCAAAAGGGGCACGAAAACACTTTACTAGAGCGTTTTCATGCCCCTTGTAGTTGTCTTATGCCACAAGGTGCCGGGGGATTGGCACTTCGTCAACAACGGTGACACATATATTGCGTGTTACGGGTCTGCCACGTGGTCGCTTTGTTGCACAGATGCGACCTTCTTCGAGGAGCTCTCCGCCCCAAACGCCCCATGGTTCTGCACGATCGAGTGCGCCGAGCAAGCACTCAGCTTGCGATGAACACTTCGAACACACAGCTTTGGCGCGCTGAATGTCAACAAACTCTTCCGAAAAGAACAGGTACGACAA
>DFDK01000116.1:3424-5958 GCA_002367695.1 Acidimicrobium sp. UBA3029
TTGTATTGATTGGCTTCACGTCGGAGAACAGATTTCGGGGGGAAATAAAAAAGCCGCCGGGATTTCTCCCAGCGGCCTCTTGGCGTTCTCCGACGTGAAATCTGTTACGTCTGGAACCCCAGGAGGCCTTTGACCGGGCGCTTCGTGAAATCTTTCGAATATTTCGCGACTCCGGCCCGCATATCAAACCAGCGTGAATAACGGCTGGTGATTGCGGCTACTACGGCCACGGTTGCAAACGCGCGCGCGCCAGCCACTGCTGACGAATTGCTACGGGTAATGGCGTGTTGCAACATGGGCTATGTAGCAAACCACCTTCGCGGGCCAATTGCAAGCGATTAAATGCAACGACCATGAGACTCAATGCCCTATAGGGTTTGAGCGTCATGTGGCAGCCCGCTAACCCAGTTGAAATGCCCAGCGATGGCAGGGTTTTTGGCACCGAGCGCAGGGTGCGGCTCGGCGATGTGACTCCCAAAGGACGGCTTCGTCTTGACGCAACTGCTCGCTATTTGCAAGATATTGCCAATGACGATGCGGTCGACGGCGCGTATTCCGACATTCACGGTTGGGTGGTGCGCCGCACCGAAATGTGGGTGCATCAGTTTCCGTTGTATATGACCGACGTTTCGGTAAAAACTTGGTGCGGTGGTTACGGCTCGCATTGGGCAGAGCGTCGTACAACGATTACTTCGAGTGACGGAGCGCGCATTGAGTCTGCAGCGTTGTGGGTGCATGTGGATATGCAAACAATGAAACCAACACCGTTGCCAGAAGATTTTTTAAGCATGGTGCATATCGCCAGCGCTGGTCGAAAGATTCGCTCAAGTTTTTTAATTGGCAAATCGTTGCCACCACTTGATGCACCGGGTGCGACAAGTGAAGCATGGCCAGTGCGATTTGCCGACATGGATGCAGTTGGCCACATGAACAACGCGTCCTATTGGATTGCGCTCGAAGAGTGTTTGTCTACTCACAGCGATGCGCGACGCGCACCATTGCACGCAACAGTTGAGCATCATTTGGCAGTTGACCCAGGTGACGAAGTGCGTATCGTTACGCAAGACCTAGGTGAGCGCGTGGTGTTGCGACACGTGCTGAGCGATAACCGAGTTGCTGCAGTGACTCAACTTGTTGCGCTGTAATTATTGATTAATCGACGCGACNNCACATGAACAACGCGTCGTATTGGATTGCGCTCGAAGAGTATTTGTCTACTCACAGCGACGCCCGCCGTGCACCTCTGCACGCAACCGTCGAACACCACTTAGCAGTCGACCCAGGTGACGAAGTGCGTATCGTTACGCAAGACCTAGGTGAGCGTGTGGTGTTGCGACACGTGCTGAGCGATAACCGAGTTGCTGCAGTGACTCAACTTGTTGCGCTGTAATTATTGATTAATCGACGCGACTGTATTCGCGAATTCCTTCACGCACCTTGTAGTCAAACTCTCCGGCAATGCGCAGGTGTTCGAGGTGAGCGTAAGTTTCGCTGTCTGCCATAGTTCCTTGCGCGCGAGGTGAAAACAAGTGGCCAGAATATTCGGTCACTGTAAGTGGCTTGTCAAGTTCACTTGCGACCACTCGCAACTTATCTAGTCGGCCAACATGGTGTTCTTTGATCTGGTCGCAACGCAGTGCGAGATTCTCAAAAGGCAAGCCATGAGCTGGTAGCGAGATTTTGACTTGTGAGCCAAATGCCCCGACCTTGTCGAGTGAATCAAAAAAACCTTTCAGCGGGTCGGTATTTTTGGTCATGCCCGAAATATGCGGGGTGATCGTTGGTAACACATGATCTCCACACAGCATTACACCGGCTTCTGGGTCGAATAAGCAGAGATGATCTTCGGTGTGCCCAGGCGTGTGAATGGCCATCCATTCGCGCCCTGCGAGTGAAATGTGTTCACCTTCGGCGAGTCTGATCGTTGGTTTTGGTGCACGAAACAATGTGGGGAAGCGGCTTGAGCCTTTGTAATACATCTTGCGACGCCACGGCAATGAGTGACCAGGCCCACCCCACGGCGTATCACCAAACGGAACACGTGGTGTTGCGGCAGTCTCAACATCTACATCGTCTGGTTCGGTCGGATCAAAAAACATTCGAAAACTTTCGTGCGTGATGATGTCGGCTCCGGTTTCTGCACGAAGTCGACCAGCGCCACCGAAGTGGTCTGGGTGACTATGCGTCACGATGATGGAGTGCACTCGCTTCAGTGGCACGCCAATTTCGGCCAATCGATTATTGATTGCTCGCCATGTTGCTTTGCCAGGCAAACCTGGGTCAACAACTGCAACGCCGCGCGAATCTTCGAGCACATACATATTGACGTGGCCAAGGCCAGGCATGTCGATAGGAAGTTGAGTGCGCAAAATATTGGGCGCAACCTCGGTGATCTCTGCAGTTGCAGGCACTTGCTCTTGCTTGGTGTACACCTTGTCGCTCACATCAACCACATTAGTTGCGGCACCTGCACCAATTGACTGTTGGAAGGGCTAGACAGTTTTGTTTGCAACTTCGGTAACAAACAATTTGTC
>DFDK01000116.1:6223-7174 GCA_002367695.1 Acidimicrobium sp. UBA3029
TTTGGGCGGTCAATACCAACCTTTGGGTACCAGCGCTTTGAGAGTTCTTTGATGCTTGACACATCAACGCTGCGATAGTGCAAATAATTTTCGATCTCGGGCAAATATTTTGCAAGAAAGCGTCGGTCGGTGCCGATCGAGTTGCCGCACAGTGGCACCGATCTGGCTTCGGGCACATGTAACGCAATAAATTCGAGTGTTGCTTTGCCGGCTTCTTCCAACGTCACGGTCGACGTCTTGATTGCTTCGAGAAGCCCAGACTTTGTGTGCATCTCGACAACGATCGGTTGCATCAGGGCAAGTGCCGAGTCGGGTTGATGGATTACGAGATCGGGGCCCTCGGCAATGATCGCCAAATTGTCGTCAGTGATCAGGGTGCCTATTTCTACGATCACATCGGTTTCGGGGTCAAGCCCAGTCATCTCAAGATCCATCCACACCAGCACGCCATGCAATCTAGGCGTATTGTCGCTATATGACTCATCAGCCCCTGCCGGTCGCTGTACAGCGCCTGGACCCCGATTTGCCCCTGCCAGCCACAGCCCACAATGGAGACGCAGGCGTTGACCTCTATGCACGCGAGAACGCATTGATTGCAGCCAAGGGCGGGCGAGTGCTGATGCCCACAGGCTTGGCAATTGCCATACCCCTTGGGTTTGCCGGATTCGTTGTGCCTCGCAGTGGTTTGGCTCTCAAGCACGGAATAACGCTCGTCAACACGCCAGGCATTATCGACAGTGGGTATCGCGGCGAACTCAAAGTGGTGATGATCAACACCGATCCCACAGTGGATTATTTGATAACACGCGGTGATCGCATTGCACAGTTATTGATTCAACGTATTGAAACCATCGACTGGAATGTGGTGGACAATCTGGATGGCGAAGATCGCGGTGGTGGGTTTGGCCACTCTGGTCGATAATTAACGCTTGCTTGGGCCTCTGCTCACGA
>DFDK01000116.1:7534-7671 GCA_002367695.1 Acidimicrobium sp. UBA3029
CGATATTTGGCATCACCTTGCGTGGTGGTGTCGGAGCCAGAGAAGTGCCAAGGACTATTTGGAATGCGCACTGTTGAGTCGCCGCGATCACTGACATCAATCACTGCGTCTCTCTCGTATGCCCACTGTGTGTCAGC
>DFDK01000046.1:0-1674 GCA_002367695.1 Acidimicrobium sp. UBA3029
GCAAGAGCTGATGCATTTAATGTGTGCGTCATCTCGGTGCCCTTTTGGCCAGTGCGCTTAAAACGAATGTCGGCACGACGTGCTTGATAATCGCTAAACCAACTGATTGAACTCACTTCGAGCCACGAGTCTCCGCCAGGCACATAGACCTCGATATCAAAACTGCGGTGATGGCTTTGGCCCAAGTCGCCAGTGCAGATTTCGATAATACGATACGGCAAACCGAGTACTGCGATTGTTCCTTCAACACGGCGAACGAGTTCTTGCAACATCTCCGGTGCTTGCTCGGGTGTTGTGACCGACAAGATTTCTACCTTGTCGAATTCGTGAGTGCGCAACATGCCGCGAGTATCGCGCCCGGCAGATCCGGCCTCGCGTCGATAACACGATGTGTGCGCCATGTAGCGCACTGGCAAGCTTGCTTCGTCGAGCACTTCGCCTGCATGAATAGAGGTCAGTGAAGATTCGGCAGTTGGGATACACCACAAATCATCGCGCTCTATTGCGTATGCGTCATCGGCAAACTTTGGCAACTGGCCGGTTGCCGTCAGTGTTGCTGTGGTAACGAGCGATGGCGGACGGATTTCTTCGAATGCATCTGCGTTGCGGTCGAGCGCAAGTTGGCAGAGTGCGCGGGCCATGGTGGCCCCTGCTCCGCGTTGCATCGTAAACATTGCGCCACTGATCTTGACGGCGCGCTCATTGTCGAGAATGCCCAAAGCAGTCGCTGTCTCCCAGTGGGGCACGCGCTGGTGGTCGGGAAACGACGCGGGCATATTGATGGGCCCAGTGATCGTTGGATTCTCGTGGTCACCTGCACCGTCAACCGCATCGGGATGTGGTGTATTTGGAATGCGCAGCAAGATGTCGCGCAGCGATTCGGTGAGTTGGTCGAACTCAGCAACAAGTGCCTGCTCGGCATCACCAAGCGAACGGCTTTGGGCCATCAAAGCCTCGGCTGCATCGTTCTCACCCGAGCGCCTGAGCGCGCCAACCTGTTTTGAGAGCTCATTTACTTTGGCACGAGTGGTGTCTCGTTCGGTCGTGATATCACGCAATCTGGCGTCGAGAGTCTCGGCTTCTTGCAGCTGTACAAGAAGTTCTGGCTTATGTCGTCGCGCCAACAAAGCACGGACCATCTCGGGGTCATTTCGCAAAAGTCGAACGTCAATCACTGAGAATTCACTTTAGCGTTGCGGCGTGGTGCAACGGGTCTGATTTGCGTACGCTGATATGCGTGAGTACAACTGCTACAACAACTGGCGATGCCGCTGTGCAAGTAGACCAGTTGGTGATGCGCTACGGATCTGTGACCGCTGTCGAGCAGGTCTCTTTTAATGCACACGCAGGTCGGGTCACGGTCATTCTTGGACCAAACGGTGCGGGAAAAACGTCGACGATTGAGGCTTGCGAAGGCTTTCGATCAGTGACAGCCGGGTCGGTGCGTGTGTTGGGTCTTGACCCACAACGAGACCGCAAGCAATTGAATAAGCGCATTGGTGTGATGTTGCAAGACGGCGGCATTTACCCGACTGCTCGCGTGGGCGAAGTCGTCGCCCATTACTGCAGTCTCTATGGCAAAGGTGTTGTTGCCACAGAAGTCATTAAGACGGTAGGTCTTGAACACCGCACGAAGAGCACCTGGAAGAAGCTCTCGGGTGGCGAGCAACAACG
>DFDK01000046.1:1934-2287 GCA_002367695.1 Acidimicrobium sp. UBA3029
AACGGTCGCGACATGATTCGAAATGTCATTAAAAACTTGTCGTCATCTGGCTGTGCCGTTGTACTTGCAACTCACGAACTCGACGAAGCCGAACGATGCGCTGATGACGTTGTGATATTTCATCAATCAAGAATTGTTGCCAATGGTTCACTCGAATCAATTCGTTCACAAAGTTACGAAATCCGTTTTCGTTCAGGGATTGCTTTTGACGTTGCGGCCCTGGCAAAATATCTCGACTTCCCTATTCAAAATTTGGGCGACGAATATGTCATCACAGGTACGGCTGACGCCGCAGTGATCGGCAAGTTTTCTGAGTGGATGTCGTTTCATGGTGCCGACATTCGTGATCTGCG
>DFDK01000046.1:2570-9226 GCA_002367695.1 Acidimicrobium sp. UBA3029
GAAATTCGGGTGGTTGCCCGCAATGCCGAACAATTGCTTGTAATTATCGGTATTCCAGCTGCACTTCTGATCTTTTTCAGTCAGGTAGACGTATTGCCAACCAATGGACAGACACCTATCGACTTTTTGCTGCCCGGCATCTTTGCACTCGCCATCATGTCGACTGCCATGGTCAGCCTTGGCATTGCAACGGGTTTTGAACGTTCATATTCGGTGCTCAAGCGCCTTGGCGCAACACCGCTAGGCACAGGTCGTTTGATCCTGGCTAAAAGCCTTGCTGTTGTACTGATTGAAATACTTCAGTTGGTGGTGCTGTATTCGATTGCCGTGATACTTGGCAAGGAAGGCGACATTGCCAATGTATTGCTACTTTTCGCGGCGCTCTTTGCAGGAACACTCGCCTTTGCAGGAATTGGTTTATTGATGGCGGGCACCCTACGCGCCGAAATTAACTTGGCAGCCCAAAATGGTTTGTATCTCTTACTGCTTCTCTTGGGCGGAGTCATTTTCCCACTCGACAAACTTCCTGAACCATTGCAGAATGTCGGGAAGTTGCTACCTTCGGGGGCGCTTGCCGACGTACTTCGCGGTGCCATCACCGACACTGCTGCTTATGGCCAAAACTCGTGGATTGTGCTTGCATGCTGGGCTCTACTTGCACCAATAGCCGCAACCAAATTTTTTCGCTGGAGTTAATCTATGTCTTGTCTTGCTTCTTTAGAGTAGCTTGCTTCAGCAAAAAATCGACCAATAAATCGACGGAAAAATATGACGACGATTATCGTCCACAAGAAAATCCCTCCAGCGCTTTTCATTACTGCCCCGGCAAGTTGTTGATCGGTAGTTACTGAAAGACCCCAAACACGGGTTGGAATGTCGTAGTGCTTATATACCGAACCTTCTGCAAATGTTAGCCACGCTGCAGGAACGGTAGGAATTACCGACATCAAAAATAGATAAATCATCATGCCGCCATACTGCAACCGAAATGACCTCTCTGGCCCACACACAGGCATCCACATCAAGAGTGCCGTGAGTACAACCAATACGTGCAGGCTGTAGTGCATTGGGCCATTTGACACGCTGCGATCGACAACATCTGGAATATGTGTCACCATGACGACGACATTAAAGAGCACACCTGCAACGGTGGCCCGACTGAGAAATTTGATTGCTCGATATCCACGTCCGGAGCCGAACACTGCATCAAACAGCCACTTCGGTGTCGCCAACAACAGCAGTGGTGGTACAAAGTACGACAACATCATGTGCTGCAACATGTGCACCGAATACAGATACTCTTCGGCAATGTCATGAATAGGCCAGTCTGATGCAACCCACATCAATAATGCACCTGCAGTAAATGCCTTAATTTGGCGCCCTGTAACTACGTTGCCGTTAGAAACAACACGAGGACCAATTACTTTGATTGCATATATGTAGCTGCCAATAATGGCAACCATAAGCAGCCACACTTCAATGTGGGCCTGAAATCTCCAGGGGTCAACCCCTGCTAGCGAACTAGCCAAAGAACTTGAATGTGGCCAGCGCGGCACAGTACACACCCACGGCCAAAATAAGACCGGTATAGAACAACCAGCTGAATAGCTTGTTGTCAAACTTGAGATGCATGAAGTAGCTCACGACCATCACAAACTTGATCACCATCATGATCATCAGCGCTGGCATAAAGAGCCAACCGAAATCGACATAGTACGTAGAAACTTCGAGACCAGTAATTGCTGCCAAGATCAATGCGATACGCACATAGCCAGCTGTAGAAAGCCCATGTTCGGTTGCGTGTGAGTCTGTTGCAGTCGTAGTCATGGTTACGCCGGAATCAAATAGATGAGAGTGAAAATGATGATCCACACGATGTCAACGAAGTGCCAATACAGACCAATCATTTCGACCGTTTCTGCGCGGCTACCTGGCACCTTGTTGTTCTTGAGCATGCCTCGCAGCGCCAACAACATGATGAGTCCAACTGTTACGTGAACTCCGTGAAACCCGGTGAGCACATAAAAGCTTGAGCTAAAGAGGCTGGTGGAAAAACCCATGCCCTCGTTGTAAAAGGCGGTGAATTCGTACACCTGGCCGCCAACAAATGTTGCACCCAAAAGCGCAGTGATCACAAGCCACAAGTTGGTCGATTTGTCATCTCGTTTGTGTGCAGAAGACACAGCCAGCACCATGGTGAGTGAGCTCATCAACAACACAAAACTGCTGACCGAAGTAAACGGAATGTCGAATACTTGTGCTGGTCGTGGTCCAGTTCCTACGCGACCGCGATACAACATGTACGTAGAGATGAGTCCGCCGAACAAGAGACACTCTGTGCCCAAGAACAACCACATTCCCAATTTGACATTGGACAAGCCGGTTGATGTATGCGCTGCATCTTCGTGTGTGTCGTGTGCTGTAGCTAAATTATCCAACGTGAACCACATCCTTTGATGTATTGCCCGACGAAGGTGGGTCGAAGTCGGTATCTGGAGCTGTGCTCGGCTCGAGTGCCCAACCAAATGCGCCCATCAAAATGATGAGACCACCAAAAATAGCCAACGGGATTGAGTAAATAACACCAAGCGCTGTAACCGGGAGACCAAATGCAATCACTATTGGCCAATATGAAGGTGACGGCATGTGGATGTGGGTGTCAGCATTATCTTCAAGTTGCTTCAACACTTCTTCTGCTGTTGCAATCTGTTGCATTTGACCGTTGGCGTCTTCGGCGTATTTGCGGTGGAAGAACTCGTCGAGGTGATGCACCGTTGGTATTGAATCGAAGTTATGTTCCTTTGGTGGGTTACTCGTCATCCACTCGAGGCTGCGGGCACCCCATGGGTCGAGTGGTGCAACTTTGCCATTACGCGCGGTGATAAAAACATTGACCAAGAAGAAGAAAACTCCGACGACCAATACGAGTGATCCGATTGAAGCGATGAGGTTCCAAAACGCAAGATTGAAGAATCCTTCGCCTGCGCGATTTTCTGTCCACTGGTACATACGACGTGGTTGACCCTGTAGACCAAGAATGTGCATTGGACCAAACGTCATGTTCAAACCGATGATCATGAACCAGAAGTTCCAGGTTCCAAGTTTTTCGTTGAGCATCTTGCCGAACATTTTTGGCCACCAGTAGTAGAAGCCGGAGAACAATCCGAGCACTGCTCCACCGAACAACACATAGTGAAAGTGAGCAACGATGTAATACGTATCGGTCTGCTGAGTATCTGACGGTGCAACTGAGTGCGTTACACCAGACAAACCGCCGATAGTAAACAGAACGATCAAACCAATTGCAAACTTCATTGCAGTTGTAAACCAAAGCTTGCCGCCCCACAACGTGAGCGTCCAGTTAACGATCTTGACACCCGTAGGTACCGCAATCGCCATGGTCGAGATCGAGAACACTGCAACCGATACAGGGCCAAGGCCCGAAGCAAACATGTGGTGAGCCCAAACTCCCCAACCAACGAAACCAATCGCTGCACCAGAGAACACCACGAACGGATAACCGAACAATGGCTTGCGTGAAAACACTGGCAATACTTCAGAGATAATTCCGAAGCTTGGCAAGATGAGGATGTATACCTCTGGGTGACCGAAGATCCAGAACAAGTGCTGCCACAACAGTGGGTCGGCACCCGCAGAAACATCAAAGAATGTTGCACCGAAGTTGCGTTGGAATGAAAGCAGGAATAGTGCGACGGTAATAACAGGAACCGCGAATGCCAGCAAGAACTGCACAACTAACGACATCCACGTAAAGATCGGCATGCGCATGAGCTTCATACCAGGTGCACGCATATTGAGAATTGTCACAATCAAGTTGATTGCACCAGCAAGTGAAGCAATACCGGTTATCTGAAGTCCAAGTGCCCAGAAGTCGACGCCGTGGCTCGGCGAAAAGATCGGACCGGAGTTTGGCGCATACATAAACCAACCACCATCAGCAGCTCCACCCAAAAACCACGACAGGTTGATGAACAATCCACCAAATAGCAAGGCCCAAAAGCTAAATGCATTGATGCGTGGGAATGCAACGTCTCGCGCACCAATCTGCAGTGGGATGAAGTAGTTAGCAAAACCTGCAGTCATTGGCATCACGAAGAGAAACACCATCGTCGTGGCATGCATTGTGAACATTTGGTTGTACAAGTCGGCATTGAGGATCTTGCCGTTGGGAAGCGCGAGCTGCATGCGAATCATGACGGCCTCTAAACCACCAACCAGGAAGAAAAACATTGCTGTAGCCATATACATGATGCCGAGCTTTTTGTGATCGACAGTAAATACCCACTGTCTCCAGCCTTTTGTAGCCACAGGACGCTTCAATGCACCCATTGCCGAAGAAGGTGTTGCAGGTGGGATAACTGCGATCGATGCTTCAGACGACGCTGTCGGTTCAATAATGGCCATTGGGGTCTCCGTTTATTTCAGCGTGAGCAGGTAGGCGACGAGTTTTTCGATATCAGATTCGCTCAAACCGAGGTTTGGCATTCCGCGATATTTGCCTTCAGTTGAGGCAAGTTGCGCCGGATTGGCATACATCGGCTTTTTCTCTGGGGCATTACGCAACCAGCCACGCAGGTCAGTTTGATTGAGGCATGATTCGCTGACACCTGCAAGATACTTTGCACCGAATGATGCAGATTCTGACTTCCAAACATCTGTGCGACATTCTGGTGTGAGCAAGTCGAACATTGCGCCGGCAAATGTATTGCGGCTCATGAGGTGAGAAAGATTTGGAACTGCACCCGACCATACGTTTTCATCTGGAGCTGCAATTACTGGAGTGCCGTCTGCGCGAGTAAGACCATTGACTTGATGGCAACGTGTGCACTGATTAAGAAATACGGTTTCACCCTCTTTGGCAAGTGTGCCCTCAGCGGGTGCTGCATATGGCTTGAGCTCATTGGCAACCCACTTTGCAAAATCTTCTTTACTTAAGGCAATTGCTTCCATGCGCATGTTTGCATGTGACAAACCACAAAACTCTGTGCACTGACCCGCATAAATACCAGGCTCATCAGCCTCAATGCGGTTAAGTGTAATTCGGCCAGGCACAGCATCGCGCTTGCCATTGAGTGCAGGAATCCAATATGAGTGAATGACATCGCGACTTGTTTCGCGCAACAACACTTTCGTGCCAACTGGAATCACAAGTTGTCCAGAAGTGATGATCGGTTGAGTGATGCCAAAATCGTTGTTGGCTGGGTAGTCATACTCCCACCACCACTGCTGACCGGTCACGTTGATGATCATTTGTGTGTCGCTCGTCTTGTTGAGATCAAACACGGTACGAAATGTAAATACACCAACTACGGCCAAGATCAACGCAGGAATAATAGTCAGAGTTATTTCAAGCGCTGGATTTCCGTGACTCTGCTTTGGAATTGGCTGACCTCTGTCACGAAACTTGATCATGCTGTATACAACGGCTGCTGCGACGATCAATCCGATGATTCCTGCAACTGCAAAAACGGGTTTCTGCAAACTGTCAATCTTTTGTGCGTTAGGACCCTTTGGCACCCACGTGTCTTGCGGTGCATTGGACGCACAGCTTGCAAGAAAAACTGTTCCTGCAGTACCGAGAATTACTGTCTTGAGTCGACCTATCACTCGTCCAAGCATATTGACCTGGGGTGCGGCATCCGAAGCGTTCTTGATGTGGTTCACGGCACTACCACCACAATGCTTTGACCTTCAAGGCCAGGAACCGACAGGGTGTACGGCTCGCCACTTACTGCTGGCTTATTGATGGTGAGAGTCAACCATTGCTCGGCGCCCTCAGAAATCAACTGAGTACAGGTGACCACGTCTTCCATCACTCCATCGGCAATTTGTTTTTTGCCCAAGTTTGCGCTCAGTCTAAATTCGCCTGCATCTTTGTTGCGGAAAATAATGTTGGATGGGTTGGATCGCCTCACCGTGATTGAATCTTGTAATCCTTCAATCCCTTGTGCGTGCGCAGTGAGCTTGCCATCGACTAATTCAATTGTCGCATCTGCGCCGCTCGTGGCTGCGATAGTTTCCGAGACACCTTTATCAAAATGATCGGATTTCTCAGCACCACACTCTTGGTGCGCATAGTGATCTTCTTCTGCAGCAACAACCAAATCCTCGCGTAAACCAAAGCCCATGCTTGCGATGCCAGCCCCAACAAGCCCAACCGCTGCAAGCACTGCAATTGTTTGAACAATGCCCTTTTTCAGTTGAGGTCGAACACTGATGAGTAGTCCAACTAATGAGATGGCAGAAGCGGCAACGATAAATATGATCGCGCCAGCATCCTTATTAATTGCCAACATCACTCGCGAGAACGAAAAGATAATCACAGCAACACCGATAGCAGCCAAGACTGGATACTCGATCGGATTCAGTATTCGCTCACGAATACTTGCGTTGTACGCAACATCTGCCGAGCTTCGCTCGCTCCAAGCCTGCACTGTCCACTCAACCAACGTGGCGAGTATTGCGACAATTCCGAAGATGAAAACAATTGGGGTCGTAATGGTGCCAACCAATACGAGTGCAAAACCTGCAGCACCAACGAGTGGCCACATGCTTGGCGTTGGTGTGTCGAGTGTTGCAGCAGCAGTGTTGCCTTCTGTTGTATGACCATCGCGAGTGAACAACGTAATTCCGGT
>DFDK01000020.1 GCA_002367695.1 Acidimicrobium sp. UBA3029
CAGTACGCAAAAAATACTTCGGCAACGACTTATGCGAGCGCAATTCTCGCCACCTCCCACTATCGACGCGCGGTCGCGCAATGGTGGGCAGATGGTTGGGACATTCTCGTTACTCCAACAGTAAGTCGTGTGCCACTCAAGGTTGGGCAGTTTGCCAATGATCCAAAAGATCCAATGAAACCAATGAAAGTTGCTGGCGACTTCGTTGCGTTTACTGCCGCATTTAATACGAGTGGTCAACCAGCAATCAGTTTGCCGTTGCATTGGACACCCGAAGGAGTTCCGATTGGAATTCAGTTAGTGGCCGCCTATGGCCGTGAAGACATTTTGTTGCGCCTCGCCGCGCAACTCGAAGTTGCTCTGCCCTGGGCACATCGGCGACCTGCAATGAAAGATCTCTAACTACTCAATTGTTCTGGCGATACTGCAGTGAGCAGCCCCAACGGGATTCGAACCCGTGCCGCCACCTTGAGAGGGTGATGTCCTAGGCCACTAGACGATGGGGCCAAGTAGCAATGCAAGGCTATCGCGACAAAAAGCAACGCAAAGCAGGCGCTTCAGCAGCGTGATGCGTTGGGGAGCAAGGAATCGAACCCTGAATAACAGAACCAGAATCTGCTGTGTTGCCAGTTACACCACTCCCCAGAGTGACGGCTTAAGGATATCGCCGTACCTAAAATCACCACACACTATTTGTTCAGGCGCTCCAGATTTGCAAAACCAATGAGATGTGCAACAGCTATCCCGAGCGCTTCGCGCACATGCCGCGACACCTCGCTCGACCCTCGCAATGGAGAAGTGCGGGTGGGAGAAATATACGCAACAAGTCCCAAGTCTTGGGCAATCAATCGCGATCGCAGCGAATGATACGGATCAGTGACGATGAGGACACTGTGCAGCCCACGGTCCTGCATTATGTTGCGTACTCCAATGAGCGACTCTCGCGTGGTTGACCCACTATTTTCTTGCACGATTGATTCGACTGGCACTGCAACACCCACTAATCCTTCTATTAAATAGTTTGCCGATGTCTCGGCTTCGGTAAATCTGTCGCCCGGCTGGTTTCCCCCGGTTGTGATAACAAGCGGCGAGAGACCTTCTTGCCACAGTTCCAATGCATGGTCGAGGCGTGCTCGCAATTGCGGTGATGGTCGGCCGTCGTACTGTGCAACTCCGAGAACAACGATGGCATCAACTGCTCTTGCTTGATCACTTCGACCAACCCACCACACTTGCGTCAAGTTGATGCATCCGTACATCAACGAGATGATTATTAGTGGACCAACCACTCGCATGAACCTGCTCACAGTTACCTAGCCCTGTGCGCGAGCGAGTGCCGACTTGATGCGACGTAAAGATTCTTCACGGCCAAGCAACTCGATTGGTTCAAATAATGGTGGTCCCACGCTTCGTCCCGTGATGGCGATGCGCAACGGTCCTTGCAACTTGCCGAGTTTCACGTCGTGCTTCGTCCCTACCGTTTCAACTGCAGTCTTCAGCGATTCTGCATTCCATTCAACAGTTGCGAACGACGTAGCAATCTCAACCAAAGTTGGTAATGCAAAGTCGGCACTAAAGGCTTTCGTAAAAGCGACATCGTCAATGGGCGCTTCTGCAAGAAACAGGAAGTCGACAAGGGCGCACACTTCGGCCATCACCACAATGCGTGTTTGAACGAGTGCTGCCATTGCTCTAAATAACTCTGGCTTGTACCGTTCGGCAGGCCACGGCGCGGCACTCGAGGTCAGTACTGCTTCTGCTGCGGTAATAAAATCCTCAAGCGGCATCATGCGGATGTACTCTCCGTTGAATGACTGCAACTTTTTGACATCGAAGAAAGCTGGCGAATGATTGACGCTTTCAAGCGCAAACTCTTCAACAATCTTTTGCCAAGGCACTATCTCTGTATCGCCATGTGGCGCCCACCCAAGCGTCATCAAATAGTTGACCATGGCCTGAGGCAAGATTCCCTCATCGCGATATTGCTCAACAGCAACTTTGTCGCGCCGCTTCGACAACTTCTTGCGCTGCTCATTAACCAACACAGGAACATGTGCCCACACTGGTGGTGTTACGCCAAGTGCGTCCCACAACATCTGTTGCTTAGGCGTATTTGGTAAATGCTCTTCGGCGCGTAACACATGTGAAATATTCATCGTGATGTCATCAACTACGTTGGCCAGCAAAAATACTGGTGTTCCGTTGCCGCGTAGGAGCACAAAATCTTCAATGGTCGAGTTCTCAAATTCCACTTCACCACGCACGGTGTCGTGCACGATGGTTTTTCCGACTGGCACCCTAAACCGCAGCACGTGCCCTTGACCAGGTGCGAGGTTACGGTCGCGCGAATAACCGTCGTAACCATTAAGACCCGCGGCTTTGGCGCGCTCCTGAATCTGCTCCGAGGTCAGGTCGCAGTAGTAGGCGTTGCCCGACTCAAACAACTTCTGGGCTGCAGCCACATGCTCAGCGGCATATGTTGACTGAAAATATGGTCCTTCAAAATGAGGGTCGTTGCTGTCGATGCCTATCCAAGCAAGCGCATCAATAATTCCTTGTGTCCATTGCGGTTCATTGCGTGACTCATCGGTGTCTTCGATGCGTAAAACAAATGTGCCGTTATTTTTTAGTGCAAGCAGCCAGTTGTACAAGGCTGTACGCGCGCCGCCCACATGAAAATATCCGGTTGGTGATGGAGCAAATCGATAACGCGGTGTGGCAGTTGACATCTCTACTCAGGCTATCTCGGCGTGCCGATCTGCGATGAAGTCCACTACCCTTCACCCAATGGCCGACACCACTCGCACTAATCAAACCAATGTTTACGGTGAAGCACTCGATAGCTGCTGCACCTCTCCAATGACTGGTTTCTTTCGCACAGGTTGCTGCGAAACAAGTGGTGACGATGTTGGCGTTCACACTGTGTGCGCCATCATGACAACTGAGTTCTTGGCATTTTCAAAGTCAGCGGGCAACGATCTTTCAACGCCAATGCCTCAATACGGTTTTGATGGGCTCAAATCGGGCGACCAGTGGTGTCTGTGCGCGAGCAGGTGGCAAGAGGCTTTCGAGGCTGGTCACGCACCGCGAGTCAATTTGCGCGCAACACACGTGCGCACACTCGAGTTTGTTGATTTAGCCGATCTAGAAAAATTTGCGATCTAACTAACGCGACATTGCGGTAATTGTAATTATGCGCCGGTAAGCGCGCGCCACGACATTGGCATTGACTTTGTCAATTGGTCGTTTGTCAACTGATATGTGGTTGCCGGCACCATATCTACGAGCAGCCGAATCTCGGCGTAGTGATGAGTTGCATGGCCGAGCCCACTGAACAAAACACGACGCTTTGCCACCAAATCGGCTGGTGGCGAGTCAAGCAACCATCCCCAAATGGTGAGCGCAAATGTCAGATCGTGCATCACGGGAGCACGGCCAAACTGTGAAGCCCTGCTCAGCGCAATTGCAATAGTCCCCTGAATCGCATCATCAACTGATTCTCCTTCTTTGATGCGCACATTTTTACGAACACGACGAGCAAGTGTCAGCACATACCCCTGGTCTGGCCCCTGATTGCCAAGGCTTGTACCGCGCGGTTGGCGTCCGTCCAACATTCCTGGTCGATCAACTGTCCAGCTGCCAGGCACATGCTCTGGTGACGTGTAGATGCGCGGGTTATTAGTTGGAAGAACTGGGGTGTGTTTTGGAGCAGCCATACGGCCAAGATCCTAGTTGTTGGTCGAGTGCAGCAAGCCGAATACGAGCGACTCTTCGAGCGCGCGCCATGAAGCTTCGATGATGTTGGCCGACACGCCAATAGTTGTCCACGTGCGATCGCCGTTTGTTGCATCGATAAGCACTCGTGTTACTGCGCCGGTGGCTGACCCAGAATCAAGGATGCGTACTTTGTAGTCAGTTAAGTGCACTTTTGAGAGTTGCGGGAAACTCTTTGCAAGTGCAGCACGCAGTGCCGTGTCAATCGCGTTAACCGGGCCATTGCCCTCTGCGGTAAATACTTCTCGCGCTTCGCCGATCCACACTTTGACAGTTGCTTCGGTAGTGAAATCACCATTGGATGATTCGTCCGTGATCACTCGCATCGAATCCACCTTGAAAAAATTCTGTTCCCATCCAGTGGCACGACGCATCAATAATTCAAGCGATGCATCGGCTGCTTCAAAGTGATACCCCTCGTGTTCGAGGCGCTTCAAGTCATCGATTACTTGGTTCACCGCTGGTCCGTCCATCGCAAGGCCGAGTTCTTCGGCCTTCATCGTGATAGTTGCCCTTCCAGCCATTTCCGAAACCAAAAATCGTGTTCCATTGCCAACCAACTCGGGCGAAACATGCTCGTATGCATCTTTTACGCGAGCAATTGCCGACACATGAAGACCGGCCTTGTGTGCAAATGCACCAGAGCCAACGTATGGCGCTTGCGGGTTCAGGGGCCGATTCAAAACTTCTGCCACATAATTACTCACCGCAGTGATTCGATCGAGTCTGCCGTCTGGCAAGCAGGTGTACCCAAGTTTGAGTTGCAGGTTTGGAATCACCGTGGTCAAGTTGGTGTTACCCGTGCGCTCGCCTAATCCGTTGAGCGTGCCTTGTACGTGTCTCGCGCCACTATGTACTGCAGCGAGTGAGTTGGCAACCGCGCATCCTGTGTCGTCGTGGCAATGGATACCGATGATGACGTCATTGCCAACGTGTCGTTGGACCGCTCCAACAATGTCTTGTACTTCAAACGGTAACGACCCACCATTTGTGTCGCACAGCACCAAGTGAGTTGCGCCGCTGATGATTGCAGCTTCAAGCGCGCGCATTGAAAACTCTGGGTTGCTCTTGTAGCCGTCAAAAAAATGTTCCATATCAACAAGCACTTGTCGACCAGCACCGTGCAAATATTTCACCGAGTCACCAATCATGGCTAAGCCCTCGTCGAGTGTTGTCTGCAATGCCTGCTCTACGTGATAGTCCGATGATTTTGCAACGATACATACCGCAGGAGTATTCGATTCGATCAAGTTGCGCAGTGTTGGATCATCGTCCACTTTGCCAAGCGGACGCCGAGTCGAACCAAATGCCACCAGTGTTGACGTCGTCAGTTTTAATTCCTTTTGGGCACGAGCAAAAAACTCGATATCCTTCGGATTCGCGCCTGGCCATCCTCCTTCGATGAAATGCACACCTAGATAATCGAGCTGCTCAGCAATGCGCAATTTGTCTTCCACGCTTGCCGACACGCCTTCTACCTGCATGCCGTCACGCAGGGTCGTGTCAAATACTTCGACCGATGTGTTTTTCTGTGCTGCTTTCATTTTTTCTCTTTTCAAAGTTTTGGATTCTCTCGGGGATTAAAAAAGCCGCCCTTAAGGGCGGCTTGGGCGAACGTCGAAAGACGTACGCCTAACTAATAATGATGATCGCAATACTTGTTGAGGCTGCTCCGAAGTAACTCACAGCCTCCAGTATCACCCCGTTGCTGATGATTCGCCAACATCCCTCAAGAGAGTTTGTGGAAAACATTGGGGACAAGGTCCCCAAAGCCATACCCCATCTGTGAATAATGCTGGGGACAAGTCTGTGGATTTCAATGGGGATATCCCCCTTTTAGTCACACGCTTGTTATTTAGACCAGTTCACACCAGTCGATGTATCGCTCATCTTGGCCACGCACGGCTTTTGCATAGACGGCAGCAATTGCCCGCGTCATAGGGCCAGGGCACGGGATCGTGCGCTCATCGACCGAACTTACCGAGCCAACTTCGGCTGCTGTGCCGCACGCAAAGATTTCATCGGCGATGTATAGATCACTTCGCGCAATGTTGTCGACACGAATGTCGTAGCCCAAATCACGCGCAATGCGCATAACGCTATTTTGGGTAATCCCTTCGAGCGCTCCAGCCGATGTCGGTGGGGTCAAGATAATTCCGTCGCGCACACAAAAAATATTCTCGCCTGTGCACTCTGCTATCAAGCCATTTGGTGCAAGCATGATTGCTTCGTCGTATCCGGCCTTAAGTGCTTCTACTTTTGCTAGCGACGAGTTGACATAGTTGCCAACAGTTTTTGCGGCGGGCGGCATCGTGTTGTGATCGTGACGTGTCCACGAAGAAATCTTCATCCGGACGCCTTTTTCTACTGCGTCATCGCCCAAATATGCCCCCCATGGCCAGCAAGCAATGGAAATATCAACCTTGCAGGGCAACGTATTCAATCCCATTTCGCCGTATCCGTAATACGCAAGTGGACGGATGTAGCAGGCTGGCAGTCCAGTCGACTTCACCGTATCTTTTGTTGCTTGAACAATTTCTTCAACCGAGTACGGCATGTCCATGCCCATGATCTTTGCCGAGTTATAAAAACGCTTGATGTGATCGGTGAGTCGAAAAACGGCTGGACCATTCTTCGTCTCGTATGCACGAATGCCCTCAAATACTCCAGTGCCGTAATGCAACGTGTGCGTCAACACGTGTACTTGCGCTTTGTCCCAATCGACAAGTGTGCCGTTCATCCAGATTTTTGGTGTAGTAGTTATTGGCATGATTTCCTCTTTTGTTATCTGTGTGCTGAACGTCGTTCCAAACTATCGCTCTTACTTGGCCACTCTGGCACTAATTTCGTCGCCCATTTGACTTGTTGAGCCACTAGCTGGTGCTTGACATGCCGCGCGTACGCGCTCAGCCATTGCGTTTTCGCCTAGAAACTCAAGCATGTGTGCGGCCGACAAGATAGCTGCAACGGGGTTTGCCTTGCCAGTACCCACGATGTCGGGTGCCGAGCCGTGCACAGGTTCAAACATCGACGGACCCGTGCCTGCGGGGTTGAGATTCGCAGACGATGCAATACCGATGCCACCACTCACTGCTCCACCCAAGTCGGTAAGGATGTCGCCAAACAAGTTGTCGGTCACGATTACGTCGTATCGATGCGGGTCTTGCACAAAATAAATACATGCGGCATCGACGTGATTGTACGCAGTTGCAACCTGAGGAAATTCCTCTGCAACGCGGATGAAGGTGCGCTGCCACAAATCACCAGCAAAAGTGAGCACGTTTGTCTTGTGCACGAGCGTGAGATGTTTGCGATGCCGAGTTGCCGCCAACTCAAATGCGTAGCGCACGCAGCGCTCTACACCGTGTGCAGTATTGACGCTGCCCTGTGTTGCAACTTCTTGTGGCGTACCTTTGCGCAATACACCACCTTCGCCGACATATGGTCCTTCGGTATTTTCGCGAATCACAATGAAGTCGTGAGGCGTGGTGTGTCCAGGCGCCGTGCCTGCAAATGGTCGACGATTGATGTACAAATCCAACTCAAAACGCATCTTGAGCAACAGTCCGCGCTCAATCACGCCGGGCGGCACGCCAGGCGTACCCACAGCGCCAAGCAAGATGGCATCAAAATTGCGCAACTGTGCCAGCGTCTCGTCCGACAACACTTCGCCGTCGCGTAAATACCGAGCGCCACCCAAATCAAAATCGGTTGTCTCAAGTTGCGCACCAGCAGAGCGCAATACTTTGAGCGCCTCATTTACGACTTCGGGGCCAATGCCGTCACCACCAATGACCGCAATGCGATGCTTCTTGCCAGATGGTGTTGTTGTTTTTGACGTTGCCATACCCCTATATCGTAGGGCGCAATACGCACCGCTAGCCTTTGTGCGCATGGCAAAGCACCAACTTTCTCAGGCGGCCCATGACCGCTTAACCACCGAATTCACCGATCTCACCACACGTGGCCGTATTCAAGTAGCCGACAAGATTGAACGAGCCCGAGAAATGGGCGACCTCAAAGAAAATGGCGACTACCACGCAGCCAAAGACGAGCAGGGTCACATGGAGGGTCGTATCCGCCAAATCGAATCATTCTTAGAAGATGCCGAAATTATTCCTCCGGCACCGGATGGTGTGGTCGGTCTTGGCACCATCGTCACCATTGTGTATGACGGTGATGCCGACTCTGACGCAGAGCGCTATTTAATCGGTCATGTTGAAGAGCGCCCAGAGGCTGGCGACGTCAGCGTTATGAGTCCAAGCTCGCCGCTCGGTTCAAGCTTGCTCGGTGCCAAAAAGGGTGCAACGGTTTCCTACGAAGCGCCTAACGGCAAACTCAAAGTCAAAGTGCTTGATACCGAATCTGCACGATAGAAAATTTCAACTCACACAATGTCACTCCCTCCAGGTCGTGCGCTCGAGCTACCGGGTCGTGGTCAAACATTTATTCGCGAGGTGCAAGGGCCACCAGGCGCTCCAACCATCTTTCTCTTGCACGGCTGGACAGCAACTGCAGACCTCAATTGGTTCACCGTGTTCGACACGCTGGGCGAACATTTTCGAATCATTGCGCCAGATCACCGCGGTCACGGCAAGGGCATTAATTCTAAAAGTCCGTTTCGTTTAGAAGATTGTGCCGACGACGTCGCCGCGATTGCCGATGTGCTCGGTATCAATACGTTTATCCCAGTTGGTTATTCCATGGGCGGCACCATTGCCCAATTGGTCTGGAAGCGCCACGAATCTCGAGTACGCGGACTCGTGCTGTGCTCTACGGCAGCAAGTTTTGCTGTGTCGCGCGAGGAGCGACTGTCGTTCTTGGGCCTCACAGGGTTGGCGGTACTTGCGCGCCTCACATCTAAACAGACAATTGAATGGCTCACCGAGCAGTTGTATATGCAACGCAAAGGTGAGGGTCTCGAGCCATGGGCCATCGAGCAAATGGCCTCGCATGATTGGCGCAAAATTCTTGAAGCAGGCAGCGCAATTGGCAACTTCGATTCAACTTCGTGGCTCAAGGACGTTGATGTACCAGCATCGGTTGTGATCACTACTCAAGATCAAGTTGTTGCAGTTGATCGCCAGCAACGACTTCTTAATTTACTTGACGATGTAGATGCGCACTTTATTGATGGCGCACACAACGCCATCTACACCGATCACCCGACGTATGTACCTTTGTTGCTATCGGCTATTACGAGTGTTCACCAACGCTCAAAACTTCTGCTGTAAAAACTGCTATAGATCGGCTATAGATCTAGCCCGATGTCGAGGACTTTGGCGGAGTGCGTAAGTGCACCCACCGAGATGTAGCGCACGCCAGTGGCGCCCACTGCTGCGGCTGATTCCAACGTAAGTCCACCGCTCGCTTCCAAGACCACATCGTTACCAGTTGCAATTCGATGTTTGGCAGCAATCGCCACTGCTTCTTTCAGCATTGCCGGCGCCATGTTGTCAAGTAATACCAAATCGGCACCTGCTGCAAGTGCAATCTGCAATTGGTCAAGCGTGTCGACCTCTATTTCAATTGCGATATTTGGTGCATAAGCCTGCACCAACGCAAATGCTTCGGCCACTCCACCCGCTGCAGCTATGTGATTATCTTTCACGAGCGCGGCATCTGACAATGACATGCGATGGTTAATTCCCCCGCCGCAGCGCACTGCATATTTCTCGAGTGCGCGCATGCCTGGCGTTGTTTTGCGAGTGTCGCGAACTTGTGCGCCAGTATTGACAAGAGCATCTACCCATTCGCTAGTTGCAGTTGCAACACCACTCAATTGGCAGAGCAGATTGAGCGCGGTGCGCTCCGCGGTGAGCAATCCACGTGTGGGTCCATCAACACTCAACAGTTTGTCGCCGGGCTTAACCCGAGCACCATCGTCAACATGTTTTGTTGCAACAATGTTTTCGCTTCCACACACCATCTCAAGCACCGCAACTGCCACGTCAAGACCTGCTATGCATCCGTTCGCACGAGTCGCAAATACTCCAATGCTGCGCTGACTTACAGGCACTGTTGAATTGGTCGTGACGTCATGACCATTCTTTAAGTCTTCATCGAGCGCCACAGCAATGAGGCGACGCACGTCATCAAGCACAAGTTTGTTTACCAACAATTGATGGGCGGTTGCATCAGAGAGCTGGTGGTACTGCATCGCTACGCACTCTCTGTCGGCAGATTGCTGATAGTCAATTGATTATTGCGCAATGAAACTTGCAAATGTCGCAGCCAAATTTCACGTGCCTCAACTGTGTCGGTACGCCTGTGACACCCTCTACTCTCGGTGCGGGCAAGTGCTGAAGCAGCAACCGCTGTAGCTACTGTCAAAATATTCGTCGCCTCAAAGTTGCGTCGCGATGCTGGTGTCTTGGCATCAATCTTTTCAGCTGCGACGTCCAGTGCATCCATCGTGGCTTGTAGGCCGTCTGGTCGACGCAGAACACCAACATGCTTCGACATCGTCACCCGCACGTGCGCGCGCAACGAGTCATCCAACAGTCCAACCGTGTTGTTCGCCTGCGGGTCAATCACATCGATTATTGGTTCAACGCGAGTCGGCATCTTCCATGCCAAGTTGCGCCCAACACGCGTGCCAACCACAAGGCTTTCAGTGAGGCTATTTGATGCCAGTCGATTGGCGCCATGCACGCCGGTGTAAGCCACTTCACCAACGGCGTACAACCCTTCAACCTCAGTTGTTCCGTCCATGTTCGAGTCGATACCGCCACATGTGTAGTGGGCTGCTGGAGCAACTGGAATGCGATCGTGCTGTGGGTCAATGCCTGCTGCGTTGCACGCTTTGGTGATGAATGGAAACCGAGTTGCAAAGCGTTCGCCAATGTGAGTCGCATCCAAATAGACATGATCATCGACGCCATTAATGTTTTGCGCCATTCGCGCGCTGATTTCTGCGGCCACCACATCTCGTGGCGCCAAGTCTTCTTGTGGATGCACGCCTTTCATGATCCGTTCGCCGGCAGCATCAAACAACACCGCACCCTCACCACGCACTGCTTCCGAAATCAACACTTGTTGAATCGTCGACCCAACTTCTTGCCACAATACCGTTGGGTGAAATTGCACAAACTCCAGATCGCGCAGCGTGAGTCCTGCCCGCAGAGCTAGTGCGTGACCGTCGCCCGTAACAGCAGGTGGGTTCGATGTGCTCGCAAAAACTTGACCGTACCCACCCGTCGCAATCACAATCGCGCGCGCAGTAACCACTCCAACACTTTCAACCGTGCCATCACCATTGAGCATTGCAATACGTATGCCAGCGACTTGGCGTTTGCCTGATGCAAGGTCTGGCCCAAATACCAAGTCGAGAGCAAATGCATTTTCCAAAACTTCTACACCTGCGTTGACGGCATTTTCATCGAGTGTGCGCTGAATCTCTGCACCCGACTGATCGCCACCCGCGTGTACGATTCGCGACCTTGAGTGCCCGCCCTCGCGGGTCAACGCACGTGAACCATCTGCACTCGGATCAAATGCCGCACCCATTTTTTCTAGATAATCAATTGCGGTTGGAGCATCGCGCACCAACGACTTCACAGCATTCTCATCGCAAAGACCGCCGCCTGCATCCAACGTGTCGCGCACGTGTTCGGCAAACGTGTCGGCCGGATCAAAAACTGCAGCTAATCCACCCTGAGCCCATGCAGTCGACCCGGCGTCGAGCGTGTCTTTTGTAACGATCAATACATCGCGTACTGGCCGAGCGGCAAGTGCGGCAGCCAAGCCAGCAGCACCAGAGCCAAGCACCACAACATCGGTGTCTCTTGTCCATGACACATCTGGTGCACTTAATGCCGCAGGCAATGCAACTTCGCGTGTCGTCACGACTATTGCTATTCCTTTGTCCTTGACGGTGTCCCTATCGCAATCATGCGCTCAACCGACAACCGCGCTCTATCAGCAATATCTCGCGGCACGGTCACTTCGTCTTTGCCTGTGCGCAGCGCCTCAAGCAGTTTTTCTGGCGTATTCATTTTCATGTACTTGCACACCGCCGCACGATTGACTGGCTCGAAAACAACGAGCGGATTGGCCTTTCGTAATTGATGCAACATTCCGGTCTCGGTTGCAACCAACACTTTCTTGGCCCGAGTTTCCTTGGCGGCAGTAATCATTCCAGACGTCGACAAAATCTTGGTGCGTTCGGCCGGCACTGCGCCACTCGAGGCTAAATACATTGCCGAGGTCGCGCATCCACATTCGGGATGAATAAATAATTCTGCATCTGGTTCGGCAGCAACCATGGCTTTCAAGTCTTGACCATTAATACCCGCGTGTACATGGCACTCGCCCATCCAGATGTGCATGTTGGTGCGACCGGTCACGCGTTGCGCATGTGCTCCCAAAAATTGATCCGGGCAAAACAAAATTTCTGTGTCTATGTCTATCGACTGCACAACTTCGACAGCGTTCGACGACGTGCAGCAAATGTCGGTCTCGGCCTTCACTGCCGCCGTCGTGTTGACGTAACTCACTACTACAGCACCAGGATGCTCGGCCTTCCACATGCGTAGCTGTTCGGCGTTGATGGTGTCTGCAAGCGAGCAACCCGCTCGTGCATCAGGAATGATCACCGTCTTGTCGTAACTCAAGATTTTGGCGGTCTCGGCCATAAAGTGCACGCCACAAAAAATGATTGTCGATTCTTTAGCTTGAGCTGCGATACGCGATAGCGCCAGCGAATCACCTACATGGTCAGCTACGTCTTGTATCTCGGGCAACTGATAATTGTGCGCCAAAATAACGGCGTCTCGATCTCGAGCAAGTTGTCGCACTTCTTGCGCCCATGTACTCACACCTTCAAGATATCGGCAGATCAACTACCTACTAGGTCGCGCTACTAGATCGCGCTACGTGGACTGGGCTATCGAACCAGAGGTTGGTTACCGCATCAGCCAAACTGCCGCGCGCTGAACCAGCGTCGGTCACAATTTCTTTGGGCGTATCGGCAAATCGCAATACCGATCCCACACCCTGATCCCCCACCACCACCACCAGCCGCACTCGGCGACGTTGCGGGTGCTGACTCGGCGGAAGATTTTCATCATCATCATCCTCATCATCCTCCTCATCATTCTCCTCTTTGTCACCACTATCACCGCTCCGATCGATCGGCGCAGCCCATCCGCAGGTCAACACCACCGCGGCGTCAAACATTCTTGCAATGGCGCTCGTCGGAGCATCGATCAACTCATACACGTCACCGTGTTCGGCAAGAAATGTGATTCGTAATGCACCGTCCTCGAGACGATCGACACCACCCGCGTCCACCACGCTTATGCCATACAGACGGGCTCGCTTCAGATCAAATCCGTCGAGCGACATGTGCAGGCTCTGTTCAACGCAGGTTGCTAGGGCTACTGGCGTATTCGTGTGTCTTGTCATGCCCCGATGTGTGCGTGAAGCAGCGCCAAGTGCTGTACAACGGTGATTTTTTAGATAAATCAAGGCAGAATAGAGGAATGGTAAATTCGACCTTGCGCCCACTGACCTTGCCGCAAAAAGTGTGGGACCGTCACATGGTCAACAACGCTCCTGGTGATGCCGAGTTGCTGTACATCGATTTACACCTTGTTCATGAAGTAACCAGCCCGCAGGCATTCGACGGTTTGCGGATCAACAATCGCAAAGTTCGTCGTCCCGATCTCACGGTGGCAACTGAAGATCACAACGTACCGACCAAAGACATCCACCTGCCAATTGCCGATCCGATCTCAGCAAGACAAATTGATGTAATGCGTGCTAACGCCAAAGAGTTTGGCATCACGCTCTACCCAATGGGTGATCCGAAACAGGGCATCGTGCACGTCATCGGGCCCGAGCAAGGTCGCACACTTCCTGGTATGACCATCGTCTGCGGCGACAGCCACACCGCGACTCACGGTGCATTCGGTGCACTTGCATTTGGCATCGGCACAAGCGAAGTCGAACACGTACTCGCTACACAAACACTTCCTCAAACCCGACCAAAGTGGATGAGCGTCACAGTCGAAGGCACGCTCTCGCCCGGCGTCACTGCAAAAGATGTGATCTTGGCGATCATTGGTCAAATCGGCACGGGTGGTGGCATTGGCCACGTAATCGAATATCGCGGATCCGCAATTCGTTCGCTGTCGATGGAAGGCCGAATGACGGTTTGCAACATGTCGATCGAAGCAGGTGCAAAGGCTGGTCTTATTGCACCCGACGACATCACGTTTGACTACTTAAAAGGTCGCGAGTACGCACCATCTGGTGCAGCATGGGACCAGGCGGTTGCCGAGTGGCGCACGCTCGTTTCTGACGATGGTGCTGCTTGGGATAAAGAAGTTGTTATCGATGCAGCAGGCATCAAGCCCCAAATCACGTGGGGTACCAACCCTGCTCAGGTACTTGGCATCGATGACCGCATTCCAAACCCAGACGATTATGCCGACGCGACCGCACGCGACACCGTTGCGCGCGCACTCACCTATATGGGTCTCACTGCTGGCACCCCTATTCGTGACATCACAGTCGACACCGTGTTCATTGGTTCGTGCACCAACAGCCGCATCGAAGACTTGCGTGCTGCTGCCTCGGTATTTGAAGGACGCACCGTCACTGTTAAGCGCGTGATGGTTGTGCCAGGTAGTCATCAAGTCAAAAAGCAGGCCGAGGCCGAGGGTCTCGACAAGATCTTCATTGCGGCTGGTGTTGACTGGCGCGAGCCTGGTTGCTCAATGTGCTTGGCGATGAACCCAGACAAGCTTGCACAAAACGAGCGCAGCGCCTCTACATCTAACCGCAACTTCGAAGGCCGCCAAGGCCGCGGCGGCCGTACACACCTTGTTTCACCTGCAATCGCAGCAGCCACTGCAGTTGCCGGTCACTTCGCTACTCCAGCAGATTTGAAATGAGCACCCGGTCATGAAAAAAGTAAGCATCATTAGTGGACGCGGAGTTCCTCTCAAGCGTTCCGACGTCGACACCGACCAGATCATTCCTGCAGAGTGGCTCAAGCGCGTCGAGCGCACGGGTTTTGAAAAAGGTTTGTTCTCCACTTGGCGCGATGATCGCAACTTTGTTCTCAACGACGAGCGTTATGTTGGTGCATCGGTTTTGGTTGCTGGTCCAAGCTTCGGCGTTGGCTCATCACGCGAACATGCTGTGTGGGCTCTTCAGCAAGGCGGATTCGATGCCGTCATTGCCCCTAGTTTCAGCGACATCTTCCGCAACAACTGCACAAAAAATGGTTTGTTGCCGATCGTTCTGTCAGAGCCAATCGTTAATCGCATTTGGGCTGTCATTGAAAATGATTCAACTGCTGAAATCACCATTGACTTGCACCGGTTCACTGTCGAAATTCCAAGCGCAGGGATTACCGAGAAGTTCGAGATGGACTCAGAGACTCAGCAGCGTTTCATTAATGGTCTTGACGACATCAGCATCACGTTGGCTGACGCAGATGCGATATCCAAGTTTGAGGCTTCTCGCCCAGCTTGGCTAGCTTCTCGATAACTAGTCGCCTAGGAAACCCTTACCAGATTGATGATTTATCAGGATTTGCAATTTTTTCTATATATGACTAAAATGATCATAATTATCGTATATCAACCTATAAGGAGCACATCATGTCAGTTCTCAAAGAAGTCCTCAGCGCGAATGATTCCTACGTTGCGTCATTTGGTGACAGAGGCACTCTTACCCTCCCACCAGCTCGCCAATTTGCAATTCTGACATGCATGGATGCTCGCCTTGACCCAGCAAAATACGCCGGACTTTCCGAAGGTGATGCCCACGTCATCCGAAATGCCGGTGGCAGAGCAACCGATGACGCAATTCGATCTCTTGTAATTTCATACAAACTTCTCGGCACCAAAGAATGGTTCGTCATTCACCACTCCAATTGCGGCATGGAGTTTTTTACAAACGACGTGATGAGCGGCTTGCTGCAATCAAGTCTTGAAACAGCGGCCCTCGGCGCAGATGGTTTCACCGATATTGGCAAAGGACCGGGTTCATCTGAGGGCAAATACGTCAACTGGCACACCATTGCAGATAATCCAAAAAGCGTTGTTGAAGATGTAAGCAGAATTAGGAATCACCCATTGGTACCGAGGAATATCCCGATATATGGCTACATCTACGACGTGGCGACTGGTCAGCTTATTGAAATAGCTGATGCCACGAAGGCGGGAAAGGCCTCCTAAGAAACGTTTCTATACGTTTTCAAGAAAACTGAACAAGTCTCGCAAGCGCACATCGTTTGAAAACACTTCAATCGGTGCCTGAATGTCGAGGCGTAGACCACGCTGAATAATGCGACATGTGGTGTGTTGGTTGTATTCGGCCATCGTCACTGCCCAACCATCTTTGCCGGCACGTGCTGTGCGTCCAGAGCGGTGCAAATATGTTTTTACATCGAGCGGCGGTGCGTAGTGAATAACGACCGCAACGTCGTCGATGTCGATACCGCGCGCAGCAACGTCGGTAGCAACCAGGATCTTGAGTTTGTTGTCAGCAAATTTGCCCAATGCTTTTTCGCGCGCGTTTTGCGGCATATCACCATGCAGCGCTGATGCATCTGCGCCAAGTTTTTGCAGCGCTTCCGCAACTTTGTCACAACTGCGCTTGGTGTCACAAAACACCACGGTCTGTCCTGCTGCTGCAGCGATATTGGCAATCACGCGATCTTTATCCATGTGATGCACTGCTAAAAATAAATGGCGCATCGTGCCCACCGTGTCGGTTGGCGAATCAATCGAAACCTCAACGGGGTTCTTCATGTATCGCTTTACGAGGTTGGCAACTTGCCCATCGAGTGTTGCCGAAAACAACATCGTTTGGTGCACGGCCGTGACATGGCGCATGATCCACTCAACCTGGGGCATAAACCCTTCGTCTGCCATGCGGTCTGCTTCGTCGATTGCTACAACCTGAATCGCGCTCAAGTCACACTCCGAAGACTTCATCAGGTCGATCAGGCGCAACGGTGTCGCGACAACAATCTCGATACCCTTCTCAATCTCGACTACTTGTTTTTGCCTGTCGGCACCGCCATACACAGCGAGTACTCGCACCCCACAATGCTTGCCTATCGGCCCCAACACTTCCGACACCTGCAACGCGAGTTCGCGCGTTGGCACGATCACCAAACCGTGGGGTTTGCCAGGAGTGGCAGGCGCATCAATGCGCGCCATCATCGGTACACCGAATGCCAGAGTCTTTCCAGAGCCCGTACGGGCCCTGCCCATCACGTCTTCGCCAGCTAGGGCAACCGGTATCGCCTCTGTCTGAATGGCGAATGGTGCCGAGAATCCGGCTGCAGCGAGGCCAGCATCAATGCGCTCAGGTACACCAATATCGGCAAATCCTGTTGGTGTTTTCACTTCGGGGGTCGTCATCTCTGCTGTCACGCTACCAACCACAGATCTCGAGCGGCGGGACATCGCTCGGACAACTCTCTGAGACGTCTCGAAGGAAATTCTGGAAATAGTAGACGCAGCCTCCAAAAATCTGTATGGTCAAACTTCCGCATTCAAACCCCAAGGAGGTGCTCATGTCCACAGATAACGCTTCGTCGTCTATCTCCATTTTCTCATCACTCGAGAATCGCCATACCTGCGACGAGAGCGCCTTCACTGGTCGCAAAGGGATGCGGTACGACTGGCAGCAAATGCTTGTGCCTTCAGATGCAATTTTTGAAGCAAGTCTTCAAACTCTATTGAGCTCGTTTAACACTCAGCACATCGATGCGGGCGATCAGTATTCGCCGGCAGCAATGAAGTGATTTCACCAGCTTCCGCAACATACAAACTTCCGCGTCGCACATTGGTGCTGGGCTGTGGATCTGTTGCGCAATGTGCGTTGCCATTGATGGTTCGCGATCTCAAGTTTGATCCGACGTCTATCCATATCGTCGACTTCCGCGATAACCGTTCGCGTGTTGGTGACCTACTCAAGGCTGGAGTCACCTACGAGCAAGATCGCGTGACACGAGAAAATCTCGACACGTTTCTTTCTGCGCGTATTGGAGACGGTGATTTGCTACTCGACTTGGCTTGGAATATCGATGGACCAACGATTATGGAGTGGTGCCGCGATCACAATGTTCGTTACCTCAATACTTCCGTCGAGTTGTGGAATCCATATGACGACATGGCCTCCACTCACCCACTCGATCGCACGTTATATGTTCGCCATCAAGCAATTCGTAAAATGATTGAGCGTTGGGGTTCCAACAACGGTGCATCTGCAGTCGTTGAGCATGGCGCAAACCCAGGCATGGTAAGTCACTTGGTTAAGCAAGCACTCACCGACATCACCACCCAATTGCTGGCCGATGGCAAGGCCGGTTCGCGTGCAACCGCATTACAAAGTGCACTTGAGGCCCAGCAGTTCAATGTGCTCGCACAACTCACTGGAACCAAAGTCATTCATATTGCCGAGCGCGACACGCAAGTGTCAAGCAAACCAAAACTCACCAACGAGTTTTGCAACACGTGGTCAGTAGAAGGCTTTTACGAAGAAGGCGTCGCGCCTGCCGAGCTTGGATGGGGTACTCACGAAAAGTGGATGCCAGCCAATGCTCACTCGCACACAGATGACGGCCCACGCAACCAAATATGTCTTGCACAACCTGGCATGGAGTCGTGGGTGCGCAGTTGGGTTCCATCTGGCGACACGCTTGGCATGATCATTCGCCATGGCGAGTCATACACGATGACACATCATCTCACTGTTAAAAATGCTGACGGCACCGATGCATATCGTCCAACCGTGCACTACGCGTATCATCCGTCTGATGCCGCGATCAACAGTGTGCTCGAGCTGCGTATGCGTAATTGGGAAATGCAACCAACAGAGCGCATCCTCAATGACGAAATCATTGATGGCCGCGACGAACTTGGCGTGCTACTCATGGGCCACGACTACAAGTCATGGTGGACAGGCTCAACGTTGTCGATTCATGAAGCACGCGAGATTATTCCTCACCAGAGTGCAACAACCGTGCAGGTTGCTGGCTCGGTTATAGGCGCCATCACCTGGTTGCTCGACTGCCCGTCGGAAGGTGTCCGGGTGCCCGACGAATTGCCTTGGAAGAAAGTGCTCGATGCAACACGGCCTTACATCGGGCCAATTCATTCAGCGCCTTCCGATTGGACACCGCTCAAGAATCGCAATGACCTCTTTCCCGGTTATGGCAATGACACGAGCCTGCTCGACCACTCGGATCCGTGGCAGTTCGCCAATTTCTTGGCTCCAACACCGTATTAATGACGCGGCTGATCACGCTTGCATTGCCCCGATATGCTTGTTCGTGTTATGACATCAACAGCAAGCAGCCTCCTACTTACTTAACGGCGACAGCCTCATAACCGCTGCCGCCGAACCCTCTGAACCTTAAAAAGGTCAGGGGGTTTTTTCATTATCACGAAAGACAAAACCATGGCACCAAAGCCCACACAACCAAAGAAGATGCATTTCGAGAAGTACTCTCCGTTTATCCCGGTCGTGCTTACCGATCGCACGTGGCCAAACAACGTCACTACCAAGGCGCCGCTGTGGTGTTCAGTTGACTTGCGAGACGGCAATCAGGCATTGATAGACCCAATGGACCCAGAGCGCAAACTGCGTATGTTTAAAACTCTCGTCAGGATGGGCTTCAAAGAAATTGAAGTTGGTTTCCCGTCGGCAAGTCAGCCCGACTACGACTTCGTTCGCCACATCATCGAGCAAGATCTCATTCCCGAAGACGTCACTATTCAGGTGTTAGTGCAATGCCGTGTCGACTTGATCAAGCGCACCTACGAATGTTTGCAAGGCGCACCACGTGCCATTGTGCACTTTTACAACTCCACCAACCCGTTGCAGCGCCGTGTGGTGTTTGGTCTTGAAAAGGCTGGTGTCATCGACATCGCTGTCAAAGCTGCGCAGTTGTGCAAAGAACTCGAGCCAACGCTTAAGGGCACCGATGTGCGCTACGAGTATTCGCCAGAAAGCTTCACGCTTACCGAGCCAGATTTTGCAATCGAGATTTGTGAAGCGGTGATGGATGTCATCAAACCAACGACAACGACTCCACTGATTTTGAATCTGCCTGCAACTGTCGAGTGCTACACACCAAACGTGTACGGCGACGTAATCGAGTGGTTTATTCGCACGATCAAAAACCGCAATACTGTTTGCGTCTCGTTGCACCCGCACAATGATCGTGGTTGCGCAGTAGCAGCTGCCGAGTTTGGCGTGCTTGCAGGAGCCGACCGAGTGGAAGGCACGCTGTTTGGCAACGGCGAGCGCACAGGCAACGTCGACATCGTCAACTTGGCAATGAACTTGTTCATGAACGGTGTTGACCCAGAACTTGACATCACCGACATCGATGCCTTGCGTCGCGATGCCGAATACTGCAACCGACTTCCAGTTGCCGAGCGTCATCCATATGTAGGCGACCTGGTGTACACCGCGTTTTCGGGCAGTCACCAAGATGCGATTAAGAAGGGCCTCGAGGCATTGCCTAATGATTATGACCAATGGGGTGTTCCATACCTACCTATTGACCCAAAGCATGTTGGACGTTCATACGAAGCAGTGATTCGCGTCAACAGCCAGTCGGGCAAGGGTGGTGTTGCATACATCATGAAAACCGAGCACGGGTTTGATTTGCCACGCCGTTTGCAAATCGAGTTCTCACAAAACATCCAACACCTCACCGAAGATTCGGGTAGCGAGATTTCGCCGATCATGATGTGGGATGCATTCAAGAATGATTATCTTGCAGATGTTCCGCGCTATAACTTGGTGAGCCACGAACTCAAAAGTGAGTCGGTGACTGGCAATACTGAAATTACCGCGCAGATCGATATCGATGGCAAGCGCCAGACATTTACAGGCAAGGGCAATGGCCCTATCGATGCATTTGTGCACGCCATCCGAGCCGAGTTCACGGGCAACATCGACGTCAAGGACTACACCGAACACGCACTCGGCCAGGGTTCGCAAGCAACTGCAGTTGCCTATGTCGAAACCGGTGACGAAACTGGCAACACACGTTGGGGTGTCGGCATCGACCCAAACACCATCACCGCGTCATTGCGCGCTGTGCTCAATGCATTTGAGAGGCACGAGGCCAAGCACACAGCACACCCCGGCATAAAATGACTCAACTAGTCTGAGCACATGCAAATAACTGTTGACTTCGATATGTGCGCCGCAACAGGTGGCTGCGTCAACCAGGCGCCAGAGGTTTTTGAGATTCGTGACGACGGTTTCTTATATGTCCTACAAGAAAATCCTGACGAGTCATTGCGGGCAAAAGTCAAACTGGCCGAAGAGTTGTGCCCTACAGGCGCTATCACCATCACCGAGTAAGACACACAACCACTCGTGGGCTTCACTTCCAAACTCAACTCTGCGTGGGCCACCAGCAATTCTGCATTGTGCGTCGGCCTAGACCCCGACATCGACAAGCTTCCCGCTCATTTGCAAGCTGACCCGCTTGGTGTGCAAAAGTTTTGCATCGACATCGTCGATGCCACAGCCGACACGGTGTGCGCATTCAAACCGCAGATTGCATACTTTGCAGCTATCGGCGCCGAGGCTCAATTGCAGGCAGTATGCGACCACATTCGCACCCAGTACCCACATATCGTGCTCATTCTCGACGCCAAGCGTGGCGATATCGGAGACACAGCATCGCTCTATGCACGCGAGGCTTACGAGCGATACCAAGCCGACGCCGTCACTGTTAACCCTTATCTCGGCACCGATTCGCTCGAACCTTTTTTGCGCACAACTGGTAAGGGCACCATCGTGTTGTGCCGCACTTCGAACCCTGGCAGTGCCGAGTTTCAATCGCAACTCATTAATAACGAGCCGCTCTACCAAGTGATCGCTCGTACCGCAGCAACCAAGTGGAACACTGTTGGCGATTGTGCGCTTGTTGTTGGCGCTACATACCCAACCGAACTAGCCGAAGTTCGCGCAATTGTTGGTGACATGCCACTGCTTGTTCCTGGCATTGGTGCACAAGGAGGCGACGTTCAAGCCGCAGTTACATCTGGCCGCACCGCTAATGGCACAGGACTCATCATCAACTCTTCGCGCGCAGTCTTGTACGCAAGCAATGGCACCGATTTTGCACATGCAGCACGCACTGTGGCACTCAGCACACGAGATGCCATTCGTCAATTCTCCAACTAAAGTTCTCTCTATGCAACACCCGTTTTTGTCAGAAGAGTGGATTACAGAGGCGCGCATAATTCGCGCAAAATACGAAGGACAAGTTCCCAAAATCCCCATCTCTATTCGCATGAACCAAGTCATCACTAAAGTGCCATTTGGTAACGGCGACATCAACAGCCACATCGATACATCGTCTGGTGTATTAGTCATGGACTTAGGCCATATCAGCGAACCCGACCTCACTGTCACTACCGATTACGAGACTGCCCATAAGGTCTTTTTTGATCAGGACCCGCAGGCCAGCATGCAGGCATTCATGTCGGGTCGTATCAAGGTTGAAGGCGATGTCACCAAGATGTTGATGATGCCATCGGTTATGCCAGTGAGTGACCTAGCTGAGCAGGTTGCTGCCGAAATTCTCGGCATTACTTCGCGCCAATAAATTTAGAGCGTCTTTGCAGTGCGATCTACCGAGCGCACCAAACTTGCAGTAATAATTGCCAAAGCTGTGGATACAACTCCTACAAGCAAACCGTTGGAGTAGCTCGCAACTTTTCCAGAACTCTCAGTGATGTCGTGCACACTGATCATTAAAGCTCCGCCCATCACAGCACCCATTTGTGACATCAGTTGCTGCATTGCGCTTGCCACTCCCATATCGCTTGAATTGACCGATGCGGCGAGCAATGCCGTGAGGCTTGGTGCAGCAATTCCCATTCCCAAACCAGTCAAAGCAAGGCTGAAGACAATCATCCAATCGTGCGTCCCCACGCCAATGCTGTGCATCATGATCATCGCGATCAAAATCGCTCCGGCACCTGCCATGCCAGTATTACGCTCACCTGTTCTGCCAACGATGTATCCGGCCATTGGCGCGATCAACGAAAATGTCAACGGTCTCGCAATCACGAGCCAGCCGATATGTGAAGGTTTATAGCCAAGACCATTTTCGAGCAATTGTGGCAGAAGCAAAAAACTTCCCATGTACGCCATGTTCATAAGACCCTGTGTGGCAATAGGAAACGCTACGTTGCGAGTGCGCAGCCACTTGACTGGAATTAATGGGTCTGTTGCAGTTTTCTCAACTCGATAAAAGATCAGTAACGCGGCGATACCAGCAAAGCCACTAGCCAATGTTGCTGCGCTTTGCCAACCCCACGAGTTACCACGGTTAATCGTCAGCAAAATCAGCACCGACCCCGCGCCAAGTGTTACCGATCCCCTCACATCAAATCGCACATTCTCCTGGCGATCAGTGTCGGGTAACAACTTGAACGACACCAATGCACCCAGCGCACACAGCGGTGCCTGCACCAAGAAGATCACTCGCCAACCAAAAATCTCTACGAGCGGTGTGCCCAGAACAACGCCGAGCACTGGTGCTCCTGCAGTAACAAAACTCCAATATCCGAGTGGACGCACTCGTTCGTCGGCACGAAACATGCGGTTGATGTATGCCATTGCCGAAGGACCAGTTGCTGCACCAGCCGCAGCCGACAGCGTACGAAAAACAATGAGCGAAACCGCGTTCCAAGCAAAACCACTAATCAACGAAAAGATTCCAGCAAAAAGCAACCCACCGACGAACATGCGCTTGTGACCCCACAGGTCACCCGACTTTCCAAATGCTGGCCCAACCACGCCAAATGCCAAGAGCGGAGCGGTAATTGTCCAGCTCAATACGGTCACGCTGCTACCAAGACTGTCGGCAACAGTCTTGAGTGACACCACCAGCAGGGTGATCGTAAAACTTACGGTAAATACTGATGCCAACAATACGGCGAGCGTGGCCTTGCGATGCGTGAGACCAACCGTCTTTGCAACTCTGCCTTTGAGTAAGCGCGACCAAGGGATAACCGAAATTTCGTCAACACCACCAGAGTCGATAATTCCGACTTCGTCATCGAGCGACTTTGCGAGGTGCTCGTTCTTTTTCACCCCTCTACGATAATGCCGCTATTGCATCAATCCAGTTGTCTTAAGGGAAGACAAGATTGATTGTTGCGCCGCGAGGTACCTGATCACCATTAGCAATCGCTTTATCACCCACAAATGCCTTGCGCAATTTGTAATTTGGTTTACCTGTGACTTTTCCCACAACGAAACCAGCTTCAAGTAGTCGAGGTTCTACCGTCGCAAAACTATTTCCAATGATTCTTGGCATCTCTACTAAATCTGGTCCGAGCGAAAGTGAATAGGCCACCTGAGAGTCCCGTGCTATCTGTGTTCCCGGAACGACAGATTGCGCACCAATCAAACCTTCCGCTGCAGCATTGTTCTTGGCCGCTGGAGTTTCGACCAGCGCCAAGCGCAAATCATTCATCACTGTTTGTGCTTGTTCAAGCGACAAACCAATAAGAGATGGCATCTCGCGTGGTGCTGGGCCTGTCGAAACCAAGACGTCGATCGCCGTTCCGCGCAACACTTTGTCCCCTGGTATCAAACTTGGTTGCTCTGGAACCAACCATGAAATCACAGAGCCTGCAGCAACGTCTTCACTCGGCGAGTCCTTTTGTGCAGGCACCAGCTCAAGTGCTGTCAGTGCATCGACGGCTTCTTGCAGAGTCTCACCAACTAAATCTGGCAATTGCGCAAGCGATGGTCCTTGAGAGATAACAAGAGTTAAAGTTTTACCCTCTTCCAATGATGCACCAGACGCCGGTTCGGTGCGAATCACGTTGCCAGCAGGCACTTCGTCGCTGCGCTCAGCTGTCACAACAATTAACCACTTCAAGGGCACAACTAAATTGCGAGCTTCACCTTCGTTCAACTCGGCGAATGTAGGCACATTGTGAGAATGCTTTACAAATACTCGATATGAGATGCCGCCGGCTATCAACAACGCCACTACTGTCCCTATGACCACAAACCGTTTGTGACGCTTGATCTCGTCTGGATTCACTACATAAATCGGCTCGTCGGAGTTGTTTATAACCATTCCCTGTTCCGACGCAGTAGCGGCAACGACTGGTCGCATAATCTCACCCGTTCGATCAACAGTCTTTTTCTCCATTACTGCCTCAAAACTCTTCGACTCGAGCGGTTCTATGGGCTGAGGCATTGGCATCTTGTCGGCAATTGCGGCCAACGAGCGACCGAAGTCGATTGCACTAAATCGTTCACCCGCATCTGGTCGTCCTGCCCGCTCAAGTGGCGCGGCAATTGGCCCCAAGTCAGCCGATACTGGTAGCAATTTATCTATTCGTGCGGCAAGCGTAATTGCCGCCGTGTCACCCACAAATGGCAGTCTCCCCGTAATCATTTCAAGCAACGTGAGTGCAAGCGAATACACATCACTCTGTTCAGTTGGTTGTTGCCCCTTCGCGATTTCTGGTGCTGCGTAACTGCTTCGCTCTATGCTCATTTTCTCAGAGTGCACCACGCGCTTGAGTCCCAATCCTGCAAGCCTTACTCGCGAGTCTTCACCTAAAAATATATTTGCGGGCCGTACGTCTCCATGAACCCAGCCTTTGCCGTGCAAAAAATGCAACGCTCTACATACATCAAGCCCCACAGCCAATGCTTGAGAAGGCGTGAGTCTGCGAGCACGATCCAAAATCTCGCGCAACGTACCACCCGAATAATGTTCGATCACCCTGAAGGCATACAACGTTCCACCAACTTCTTGCGTTCCCCAGTCTTCTATCGAGGCAAGTGAAGGATGCGACATGCTCGCAAGCATTTGCGTCTGCCGTTTAAACAATTCAACCGCATCGGCAACAAGCACGACGCCGCTCTCTAGGTCAATGAGAGATTGTGCGGTCGACACACGAATCACCACACGTTTCTGGCTACGCACGTCGGTGGCGTCATATACCGACGACTCGCCAGACCCCCCACTTCGGGAATCACCGATGCGATAACGATTGGCGAATAGTGCGCCAACCAATGGATCTTGTCTACTCATGAGCCTTTAAACCTAGTCCAGAAATGACCAATCTTGCGAGTGTCATGTGACTATTGCCCCAGAACTCTTGCACTTTAAGTCGGATCGGCGAGAATGGAACAGTGAAAAAAATTGACTACAAATTGCTCGTCATCAGTGTCGGAATTTCTGCTGGTCTCGTATTGTTCGTTCTTGGCGTGCGAAGCGGACTCTCCGGCCGTGATGCAACAAATCTTCCCGAAGCAATAGAACAAATTTCTCCTGGTCAAGGTGAACGCGTACTTCGACAATCACAAGTCATTATTGACTTCATTGAGGGATATACCGCAACATTGACAATCGATGGCATCGAGTTGCCAACAACTCGCCTCGACGAAGTTGTCGCTACCGGAAAACAGATTGCACCTGGCGCACAAATCAACTTGCCCCCAACTGCAATATTTGATGCGGGAAATTACATCATTAGTTATCTACCACAACCTGGTGCTCCAATTGCCGAACTTGCTCAGGGCCAACACACAGGCAGTGTGCGCTTTTGGCTGATCAAAGACGGTGAGAATTCGTCGCGCACGTATTCATGGACTTTCTTTACCGATTGAATTGCTCAGCGTTATTGTGTCAGTGCCCGATACTCATCTACTGACATCAAACCGTCAAGCATCTCGTTGTATGCGAGTTGCACTTCATATAACCAACCGGCGCCAAACGGGTCTGAGTTAATCAACTCGGGTTGCCCAGCAAGTAATTCGTTTACAAGCACTACGGTGCCACTGACTGGCGAACCGATGTCGCTCACACTCTTGCTGCTCTCCACTTCGGCAACAGCTTTGCCCGCAACAACTGTGTCGCCAATCGAAGGCAATTGCACATCAACAATTTGTCCGAGTGCGTCTTGCGCGTGATCAGTAATACCTACTCGCGCCGACTCTCCGTCGACTAGCACCCACTCATGACTTCGTGAGTACAAGAGTCCGTCAATGATCTTCACGCCACAACCCTAATTCCTTAACTAGGTCGTGGGCAGCTGTCCGATGGCAGTTGAGATCGCCTTGGCCAATGCCAGTCCACCTGTGGCATTCATGTGCACCGAGTCTGCAGCAAACCATTCGGGGTGACCGTTGCTCAAGTCGCACCAGCGCAAGATGTAGAGGTTGTCAATCTTTTTTGCCAGCATCGACAACTGCCGGTTGTAGGACAGGCTCTTCATGCGAACATTGCCTGCTTGTCGATAGGTCAGCCACAGCACTTGGACACCCTGCAATTTTGCTTCGCCCGTGATCTCGCGCACGGCTCGCGCAAAGTTGGCATCATCGAGGTCGTTATATCCAGTGCCCACCACCACGACATTTGAGAACTTGCCCTTGTTCATCTGCAACATCTTGAGCGAACTGTCTTTGGCAAATGGCTTGCAACCTTTAAAGATCAAGCGTTGGCATGGTACTGAGCGCAATAAAAACGGATGCTCGCGCTCGAGCAATGTGAGTGCAGCATTGGTGTGCGACAAGATCGACATCACTGAGTCACCCACCAGTAGTGCTTCTTTTTTGGAAGGTCGTACAACTTGTGTTGCATCAACGCTTGGGGCTACCAGTAGCCCGAGCACCAACCCGATTGCACCAAACATATTTCCCATAAGTGGGTCACGCTACTTGCCATCGCCAGCAAGATGCCAATCAGCGAAAAGAGCGAATAGGTCGAACTCTAAACGGATTTGCGGGAGGCAATCTATTGCCACGCAATGTTTGCACCCGATCAAACTGTTGGCCGTCCATAAAATATTCAGTCCACGCCGTGACGTTGTTGTAATCAGTCGATGTCCAGTAATACCCCTTGTTAAAACCGCCAAGCGGAGTGTCTTTTCCTCCTTCGCGATTCTGGGCGATGTTGTTATACGCCAAGTCGAGTTCATCCTTAGACGGCAAGAACCAATCGTCTTTCCCGTTACAGGTTGAATCCTGTGCAAACTGCGCGGCATAGCTTCCAGTGCCAAATGATTGAGTAATCACTTTTGTATTGGATTTGCCCATTCCAACTCGTTTTGCAATGAGTCTCTGTTTTACAGCTGTTTCCCAATTTTTATAAACACGTGCTTTGCCCACACGCCACGGCAACTCAACACCTTCGCAGGATGCTGGCGCGATTTCTAAGTACCGACCCCATGGCAAAGTTTTTCCTGCGTCATAGAAAACTATTCCCCCACCTGGGCCGATGTCTCCAATCGTGCATGAAGTTGCGCTTTGCGCGCAGGCATCATTGAATCGAGTCACAGTCGGCACAACTACTGGTGTGGGCGCGACTCCGGTACTTGGAGGAAAAGCACGCACTGGTATCACTCGAAACGGGCTTGAAGCAAAGTTGGAACCAACATGAAGGTGGCTTGCTGCATCCGACTTGTTGCCAGTTTTCAAAGGAATAATTCCGTTGGCATCAGTAAATTGCGTTCCATCTTGAAAAAGTTGATACCACGCAAACGAGTCACTTGCTTCTGTCGACGTCCACATTGGCGCAGCACTAAACGTTCGTCGCAAACGGTTGATTTTCCAAGAGTCAAACAGTGCGTTCAACTCATCTTTTGATGGAACAAACCATCCTGCTGACTGCAAGTTTGGGGGCAATAACTTATTAACCATTAATGATGTGTTGATCTTTCCCATCCCGATCTGTTTCGCTCGTTGTCGTTGCTGAGCAATAGTCAGGCCACCATTTCCCTCGATATATCCCTCTACATATAAGGATGTTTCGGCGCCCCAAGTAGTGGTAGTTGCGCGATCAGGCTTTGCTTCCAAAAAGCGACCCCACCACTGCATCGATCCAGCATCATAAAACACGATGCCGCCACCGGGGCCAACAACGCCCACTTTGCAGTTGGAGCCTTCATTCGTGCAAGCAGCCGCACTTGCGGGAGCAGGGCTAAAAGCCAGGAGTGATCCACTCAATATCAAACCCACAATAAGTAAAACCAAACGACGATTCATTTGTGATTATTGAGCGACTACTTCATCCCCATCCAACGACCGAGTTTGCTGCGTCGGCCTTGTCGCGTGAGTGGCACACCAGTTGCCCTAGAAATCTTGCGTTTGGCTTTTGTTACACCCAATGCGCGCTTCCATGAGAAGGTAAGTCCTGGTCCGAGTTTCATGCTCTCAACCTATACCCGCCTTGTTGCGCGGTACATAAACTCCGAATCCATCTCCACATCTGAGCCATAGACACTTTTCGGCCTTTTCACGACCGTCAACATATGTTGATAGACTCATGACATCAATACATCGCAGTGCATACAAACATGGGGTTACTCCAGACGAGATGTTTCACGCAATGCGTTTGCACCTACGACGCTTCAGTAACGGCAATATGACAATCAGCATCGGCCCAGACTTCAGTGGAAATTTATTGGAGATCGGCACATTCGAAGAAGGCGACAGTTTCATCATCGTTCATGCAATGCGAGCACAAGAGAAATACCTGAGGTAACAGATGTC
>DFDK01000022.1:0-4256 GCA_002367695.1 Acidimicrobium sp. UBA3029
AATCCTCGATACCGGTGTGCCGTATTTTGACTTGTCGCTACAGCATGTAAGTAAGACACACTTGCGACGCATGCGCAGATGGGGCGATGGAGAACGCTTTCTTAAGCGAATTAATGACATTCGAGCGCTATCTCCCGACGCAGCTTTTCGGAGCAACTTCATTGTTGGATACCCGGGGGAGACCGAAGAAGACCACGATCAGTTGTTGCAGTTTGTTGAAGACGCGCAATTGGATTGGTGCGGATTCTTTACGTTTAGCCCAGAAGAAGGTACGCATGCAATGACTTTGCCTGATCACGTGCCAACTGAACTCATGAACGAGCGAATTGCCGAATTGCGCGAGATGCAAGACAGCATCACCGCTGTTCGGCGTGATGCACTTATTGGCCGCACGGTTGAGGTACTTGTCGACGATGTAGGAATTGGTCGAACGCATTGGGAGGCGCCGTCGATTGACGGCATTGTGCATGTGAGCAGAGACTTGCCGGTTGGGCAATTTGCAACGGTGCTCATCGTGGATGCGATGGGACCCGATTTGGTCGCCGAGGGAAGCTCGATAGAAGATAGTGATGATGAGCAAGGAGATTTTTGATCATGCCTGTTGATCCAAGCGCTATTCGCACATGGGCTAACGCTGTAACGGTTGGCAGATTACTGATTTCGCCATTGATGTTTGCAATTATTCCTGCAGACAATGTTGGCTCGTGGGTCGCAACCGGATTGTGGTTTTTGCTGTGCCTGAGCGATCTTGTGGACGGACAACTTGCACGCAAGCACGGCACTACTCGCAGTGGGGCTTTCCTTGACCCATTGGCCGACAAAGTGTGCGTGCTTGGCTCGATGTTTATTTTGGTTAGCCGTGGCATGTTTAGCCCTTGGCTTGTGGGGCTTATTGCCGCGCGCGAAATAGCCATCAGTTTGTATCGCGTATTTGCCGGTGCGAAAGGTGTGAGCGTGCCCGCAAGCAAGGCTGCAAAATTTAAGACGTTTGCACAGCAGGTGTCAGTTGGTTTTGCGGTGTTGCCGTGGAGTGCTGCCGATTACAACTATCTAGCCAAAGGTTCGCTTGGCATTGCCACCGCGCTCACGTTGTATAGCGGTTTGCAATACGGTGCTGTTGCATTCAAATCACGCAAGCAGGCCTAAGCAATGCGTTGTGATGTAGTTGCTATCGGTACCGAACTATTGCTCGGGCAGATTGTTGATACAAACTCGGCGTGGCTTGGAGAGCAGCTGTCGGCAGCCGGCATTGACTCGTGCTTGCAAGTCAAGGTGGGCGACAACCTTGAACGCATGGTGAAAGCAATTCACTCAACACTTGCCGACGCAGACGCTGTAATTATTTGTGGCGGTCTCGGACCAACACACGATGACATCACGCGCGAAGCAATTGCCGAAATCATGGGTGTCGCTCTCGAGTTTGATGACACTGTTGGCATGGCAATCTCTGAAATGTTTGCTTCACGTAATCGACGAATGCCCGAGATCAATATGCGTCAAGCCATGGTGCCAAAAGGTGCTGCGATCATCGAGCAGCGCCGTGGCACTGCGCCAGGGTTGATCTGCTCAGTAGGCGACAAAGTGATTTATGCGGTGCCCGGTGTGCCGTACGAGCTTTACGAAATGTTTGAGCGCGCAATTTTGCCCGACTTATTGATCCGTTCTGGTTCTGCATCGGTGATCTCTAGTCGCGTGTTGCGCACGTGGGGCGAGAGCGAGAGCGGGTTGAATGAGCGCCTCTTCGGTGTGATTGAGCAACTCGAGAGTGTTGGTAATCCGACGCTTGCATTTTTGGCGAGTGGCTGGGAAGGCATCAAGGTGCGACTGACCGCAAAGTCTTCCACTCAAGCCGAAGTCGTCGCGATTTTGGACAAGTGGGAAGAAACCGTGCGCGATGCAATTGGCGACATTGTGTTTGGCATCGACACTGACACCATGGAGTCGGTAGTGCTGCAGATGTTGCGCGAGCGTGGGCTCACGCTTGGGCTTGCCGAGTCGGTAACTGGTGGTCTTGTTGCAGGTCGCCTCACGGGTATTGAAGGCGCGAGCGAAGTGTTTCGTGGCGGCGTGGTTTCGTATGCAACCGAGGTCAAGCACTCGGTGCTCGGTGTACAAAGCGACATGGTAGTTAATGAAGAAGCAGCGATTGAAATGGCGGTTGGTGCTTGCAAGGTGCTTGGTGCAAGTGTCGGACTTGCACTGACCGGTGTCGCAGGGCCTGCCTCGCAAGAAGGCGTCAAGCCTGGAACATTGTGTGTCGGTGTGTGTTTGCCAGATGGCACGACGGCATCAATGACATATGCGTTACCAGCAGTGCGCGATCAGATGAGGCAACTATCGGTAATCAGTGCGCTCGATTTCTTGCGCCGTCACATTCGAGAGTTATAAAAACTCGCTATATCACTCGCTAAACAACGAGTGTCAAACCGCCGTCAACCACAAAGATCTGACCGGTTGCATATTTGGTTCGCAATAAACCAAGAGTTGCTTGCACACAATCTTCCATGGTGGCGGAGCGGTGAAGTGGAGTAACTGCCTTCACTGCGTCGTGTTGATTTTGCCAATCTTTTGTCCACGGTGTCTCGACAAGACCTGGTGCGACTGCATTGACACGCACTGGGCCGCAAGACTTGGCTAGCAACACCGTCATTTGGTTGAGCGCAGCCTTGGTCATGGAGTATGCCATCGAACTACCAATTGGTCGTACGCCTGCGACAGAGGTGATGTTGACAACATTGCCGTCATCACTTTTCTTGAGATGTGGCATAGCGGCCTTAGTGAGCATCCATGTGCCGGTCACGTTGACATCAAATGTTTTTTGAAAGATTTCATCAGTCAAGGCTTCTAGGTCGTGATGAGCGATGAGTGTTGTCCATCCAGCGTTGTTGATCAAGATGTCGAGTTGGCCAAACTGTTTGAGCGTTTCGTCAATGAGTCGCTGACCCGCTGCCTTGTCGCTGATATCGGCCTGCACATAGATGGCATTCTCGCCGAGTGAAGCAGCAATTTTTTGACCCGCTTCCACCGATGACGATGAGTTGATCACTACAGATGCACCAAGCGCATGTAATGAGCGAGCAATTGCCTCGCCGATACCACTAGAAGAACCCGTAACTATCGCAACCTTGCCACTCAACTCAGCCATGGTTAGAGACTCGAAGTAGTGGTGCAGTAAGGCATGTTGGGCCGCCGTCGCCTTTGACTGCGACATTGTCTCCATTGAACAGGTGAACTTCAACGCCTGCTGCCCGCAACTGGGCCTCGATGACTGGGTTGCCTGCAGCAAGCACGACAACATTTGGTCGGATGGTCAAGATGTTGCTGCCCTGGGTCAGCATTTCTTTTTCGCTGACGCTAAACCACGAAATGTTTCGTGATTCGAGAAACTGCAACAAGCGCACAGGGGCGAGTGGTTCGTATACGACTGCTTTGTCGTGAGCGATAGGTGAGAGCACGCTCATCAGGTGCAGCACTGCACTTGGTCCTTCGTAGTGCGGAAGATCAAACGAAAAAACATCAACCCCATGTGGTGCGAGCAGTGCGCGCACTTGGTCGATGCCAGCCTGATTGGTGCGGTATCCGTGACCAATCAACAGGGTCTTTGCATCGAGCCATACTTTGTCTCCTCCGTCGGCAAAAGCTGGGTCGGTGAGTTGCCCCAAGATAGGCACGCCAAGCCCCTCGAGGTCCTTGCGAAACTCGGCTGGCTCGGGTGAACGAATTGGCTTTGCCATGCGTAACAAAATTGCGCCATGAGGAGTCATGATCATTGGGTCATGCATGTAGACGGCATCGACGAGTCCGTCGACTGGTGGCGCAACATCAACTGTGCAGCCAAGACTTTCAAGCAGTTCGGTAAAAGATTTGTGTTCGATCAGTAGCGCCGCAGTATCGGGTTGGCGCCAGAAACCTTCTTGCACAAATTTGCCGACTGTTGTGGGTGTGCGTACAAGCACTCGCTCGAGTTGGGAAACCATGTCGGGAGTGCCCCATTGAGGGTTTTGTGATGTAGTCATGAGTCTCTAAAAGTAGCAATGATTGGCGTAGTATTTGTTAATGGCACGCAACAAAGTTCACTTTTTACGTCCTTCGAGCGCACTAATTGTGCTGGGCTTGGTGGTGCTATCGGCTTGTGCGGTCAGTACTACTCCAAGTGCATCAAGTGGCGCAGCCAACTCTGTGGTTGAAGTGGAATCGACGTTGCCAGAGACTGTGCCGGCAGCTGTTATCGAGGTGACCACGGTTCCTGAAACAAC
>DFDK01000022.1:4498-9892 GCA_002367695.1 Acidimicrobium sp. UBA3029
CTGAAATGTCAGTTTGCAAACCTTGTTGGTGTCGATTATTCGTTACTCAAACTTGAGTTCACAGATTTCAGTGTGGCTAATTTGACTGGTGCACGCTTTGTGAGGGCCAATCTCAAGCAGACTCAGTTCATTCGAGCCAATGTCACTGGAGCAGACTTCACAGGTGCCAATTTGGCTAGCGCAAACTTCACCGGTGCCGTAATTGCTGGCGCAAACTTTACAAATGCAAACATGCTGAGCACGGTAATTTGTGGGTGGGATCTCGAGACAGTGGTAGGAATATCGGCGAAACAGCTTTCTGATGTCCAAATGTTTCGAACGAAGGGCAATCTGTATTGTCCATGACGTTCGTGATTGGTTCGCGTGTACGAAAACGATTGAAGAGAAAGTGGATCAATCAACAGGGTACCCAACCCATACCACCAGTGAATGACCGCCAATCGTTTGTCGAATTGATTCCACCAACAGCACGAGTTTTAGAAATAGGACCATTTGCAGCACCAATGTTGCATGGACCAAACGTCTCCTATGTCGATGTCATGCCAACACATGATTTACGTGCTCGTGCAATCCAGTTGGGTCTTGATCCCGAGAAAGTTCCAGAAATTGACTGGGTCAGTACTGGCTCGGATCTCTCGGTGGTCAGTGATCAATTTAATGTTGTGGTGAGCAGCCATGCGATTGAGCATCAGCCAGACATCATCGGTCACCTTCAAGATATTGCTGACTTATTGCTTCCAGGTGGTCGATATTTTCTGCTGATTCCTGATCATCGATATTGTTTTGATCATTTTTTTGAACCATCTCTACTACAGCAGATGATTGATGCGCACAGAGAAAAGCGCACGGTCCACCCTGATTCGGCGGTGATTGCTCATCTTGCCCACACGACTCACAATGATGCAGTACGACACTGGCTAGGTGACCATGGAGATCCTGACGAGAATCGCGCTGAGCGAACAAAATTGGCACATGACGCGTTAGAAGCATCTAATGGTTCATACATTGATGTTCACTCCTGGTTTTTTACTCCAGAGACGTTTGCGACGACCATGACTTTGTTGTCAAAGAGTAAACACATTCCATTTACGCTTGGTCGAATATTTCCAACGCGAGAGAACGCTCTTGAGTTCTGGGTAATTTTGCGCAAAATATGATTGTGCAACGGGCTTCCGAACGAGCCGCAGTTCCGTGGCGCAATGGTCTTGGGGTGCAATACGAAATCATCTGTGATGGATCGCTTCCCGATGACTGGACTTGGCGGCTTTCTACTGCTGACATCACGCAAGACGTTCCGTTTTCATCGTTTCCTGGGGTAACTCGAGAATTCTGTGCTGCCGATGGCAATGGGGTGACGCTGAACATCAACGGCGTCGATCACCGATGCGAACCTGGGTCCGATACGACATTCCGCGGAGATGATCTGGTGTTCGCCACCCTGATTGATGGTCCAGTGCGTGCACTCAACCTGATGATGCGCGACGGTTCAACCGCTCGTCCATTGCAAATTGCTCGCGTTGGTCAACATGCTGTTCAGTGTCAAGTGATCGTGGCGATCATGGGCTCAGCATCTGTAGAGGTAGCCAATCAAGTTGTGGAATTGGGACTGCTTGACGCGATTATTGATCTAGAAGAAATGAACGCCGTTGTTCACATAGGTGAGGTTGCAGCATTTTAGGTAGCATTTAACTGTTGGGATTGCCAACGAAGTACGACTGTAAGGATCTTTCTGACAAGTAAACCTGCCACATCGGTGACGCAAGATCTCAATAGATCGACACAAGGTCGAGTGTTTGACCCAGCAGATCTTGAGCGCGTTACGCGGGGTTTCATTGCTGCACGGACCGAGGATCGGATTGTTGATGACAAGGGTCGCAAAGTAATTGACACTGCTGCGTATGATTTTTTGCGAGATGGTCGTGCAGCACCCGACACGGTGAATCCGCACTTATGGCGCCATGCAACGCTCAACGCTCATCACGGTTTGTTTGAGGTTGCGAACGGTGTGTGGCAGGTACGTGGATACGACATTTCCAATATCACATTTATTCAAGGCAACAAGGGCTGGGTGGTTATCGACCCGCTCACGAGTGACTTCACTGCTCGAGCATCACTCGAATTGATTAATGAACATCTGGGTGAGCGCCCTGTAACTGGTGTGATCTACACGCATTCTCATGCCGATCATTTCGGCGGAGTGCTCGGTGTTACAACGCGAGCAGATGTTGATGCTGGCAAGTGTGTGGTCGTTGCTCCTGAAGGGTTTTTGTACGAGGCGATTGCAGAAAACGTAATTGCAGGGCCTGCAATGGGCCGACGTGCGACATATCAATTTGGGCCACTCCTTCCAGCTAGCCCAGAGGGTCATGTTGACTCAGGGCTTGGTAACTCGGTGCCAACATCAGCACCGTCATTGGTAGCACCAACTCACGACATCACCTTTACTGGTGAGCAAATGATCATTGACGGCGTGCGAATCGTTTTTCAGATGACACCCGAGACTGAAGCTCCAGCCGAAATGAACTTCTTTTTTCCAGATTTTGGTTGGTTGTGCATGGCAGAGAATTGCTCGCACACAATGCACAACCTTGTTCCAATTCGGGGTGCACAAGTACGTAATGCACTCAGTTGGTCTAAATACATCAATGAAAGCATCGAGTTGTTTGGCGCTGACACCAAGATTTTGTTTACATCACATAACTGGCCTCGATGGGGGGTTGAAGATGTTCGAGAGTTCTTGATCTTGCAGCGCGACTTGTACCGCTTTATCCATGATCAGACAATGCGTTGCGCAAATCAAGGTATGACGCCACTCGAAATCGCCGAATTTTTGCAGATGCCAGAAGAGTTTTTGGCCAACGAACACACTCGCGGTTTCTATGGCGACCTCGTTCATAATTCGAAGGCCGTGTATCAGCGGTATCTCAGTTGGTATGACGGCAACCCGGCCAACCTCAATAAGTTGCAGCCAACCGATGCTGGCAAGCGATATGTAGATCTGGCTGGTGGAATGGATGCGCTGCTGGCATCTGCACAGAAGTCGTTTGACGCTGGGGACTATCGCTGGGTGGCAGAACTCGTCAATCATGCGGTTTTTGCAGACCCCACCAATGTCAAGGCTCGCGAGTTGCAAGCTGACACGCTCGAACAACTTGGGTACCAGTCGGAGTCAGCAACATTTCGCAACGCGTATCTGATGGGGGCTCAAGAGTTGCGCCAAGGCCCACCGCCACCAGTAGAAGTTGGTGCACGAGCGCGCGGAATGACGCGTGCAATGACAATTGGTCAGGTGTTTGACACGTTGGCTGTGCGGTTGATGCAAGAGCAGGTTGGCGGTCTTGCAACCACGATTAATTGGAACTTCACAGACATGGAAGGTACACCAGATCAGTCGTGGGTATTGGCGCTTTCAAATAGGACACTTGTGTCAACACAAGGACGTCATGATGCTGCTGCTAATGCAACCATTCACATCAAAAGAGAAACATTGATAGACGTAATTACGCAAGCCACGACGTTTATTCAAGAAATGACTGATGGATCTATCACCGTGGATGGTGATGCTGCAGCACTTTTGAATATATTTGGAAATCTAGAAAAGTTTGTAACGGGCTTCGCAATAGTTGAGCCATAACTCGCATCTTGCCTAATCGGCGAAACCGTTGCCTATCATCATCTTGCGATAGGCAAGTGCAACTCCATCAAATTTCATGTGCAGTTCGCTCGTGATATCAAATGGCACCGATTTTGGTCGTTGTGACTCGACAATTACTTTGTCTTGATTGAAAATCACGTCTTCAAAATCGCGAATCACTGACGCTGGTTGATCAAAGTTGTAGTTGCGGCCAATCGTCAAAAATCCGCGTGAGTGATCCTTGTCAACGGGTTGCGAGACAAAGAAATAAATCATTCCTTCTGCGCTACCCCAGCCGAGTCGCAACAGAAGAGTGAATGGCGCATGTATTTCGTATCGAGAGGTGCGCATTGGCGTAGTGGTGTCGGAGTTGGCGAAGATAGGAAAATCATCAGTGTTGGGCGCTTCGGGGCGAACGATGTTGTAATGCACAATGTGGTCGGTTGTGCTCACGTCGCAATCTGGAACCACGGGACGATTTGGATCGCCCAACAAGCCGGGGTGCACCCAGGGGAAGTGGCCAAAGTCTGTGAAGTTTTCGAGTTGACGTGATGAGCCAGCATTCCAGTCGTACGGTCCGCAATTGACCCACGTCCAATTTGGGTCATTGGTTTCGTCGATACGCGGAATCTCAAACTTGGGAGCATCGAGCGCAACCCACACCATGCCATTGCGCTCAACGCACTGGTAGACGGGCACTTTTGCTTTTGGTGGTACGCGAGATGGGTCTTCAAGTTGGGGAATGTGCACGCAAGTACCGGTCGCGTCATACTGCCAGCCGTGATATGGGCACATGATGTTGTCACCCTTGACGCATCCGCCCGAAAGCGCGGTGCCGCGATGAACGCAAATATCGCTCGACGCGTGTGGGGTGCCGTTACTGTCGCGCCAGATGACAAGTGGGGTGCCAAGCAAGGTTGCAGCGACTGGCTCGGTTGTTAACTCCTGCGAAAACGCAACGGGATGCCAGGCAGTACGTAACGCGATCATGTATAAAGTCTTACATGTTGCGAACACTAGGTTGTAACGTGATTTCAGCAACACCGATCTCGGCAATTACTCTGTTAGGTAGGCGAAACGGAGCATGGACATGAACAACGACATGATGAATAAGGTTCGAAGCGGCAAGGGTTTTATTGCGGCACTCGACCAAAGTGGCGGCAGTACCCCAAAGGCACTCAAGCTCTATGGAGTCTTAGAGTCTGAATACTCGGGTGACGAGCAAATGTTTGATCTCATTCATGCAATGCGCTCGCGCATTATCAAGAGTTCTGCTTTCTCTGGCGAGCGAGTGCTCGGCGCAATTCTGTTTGAGATGACCATGGACCGCTCAATTGATGGCAAGGGTGCAGCGGAATTTTTGTGGGAGAACAAGGGCGTCGTACCTTTTCTCAAGATCGATAAAGGTTTGGCCGATGACCAAGATGGTGTGCAAGTGATGAAGCCGATGCCCGAGTTAGACGCGCTCTTGGCAAAGGCCAAGAAGCACGGTGTGTTTGGTACCAAGATGCGTTCAGTAATCAAGTTGGCAAACGAAAAAGGCATCACTGATGTCGTCCTCCAACAATTTGAAGTCAGCAAGCAGATCATTGCGGCCGGACTTGTGCCAATCATCGAACCTGAAGTCGATATCAATAGCCCACAAAAAGCCGAGGCCGAGGCTTTGTTGAAAGCTGCAATTTTGTCAGAACTTAATATCTTGAGCGCAGATCAGAACGTGATGCTCAAGCTCACATTGCCAAATCACGATGGATTCTTTG
>DFDK01000022.1:10196-16405 GCA_002367695.1 Acidimicrobium sp. UBA3029
CGTGAAGATGCCAACAAGCAGTTGGCTAGGAATGCTGGAGTAATTGCAAGCTTCTCTCGCGCGTTGACAGAGGGTTTGTCGGCCAAGCAGTCTGATGCAGAGTTTGATGCATTGCTCGACTCGGCGATTCAAGGAATCTTCGACGCGTCAAATAGCTAGGCAGTTCTCAGATTGCTGATGGGCCATCTGAGTCATTTACTAGGCACGACTGGTCCTGGGTTGGTTTTTGTAAACATCGGTCTTGCGCACTTGACAGCCGTTGATTCGGCTGGTACCGTCACACGGACAGGTGTCCCCTAGACGCCGTATCCGAGGAGTTGCCCTGGGGGGGGAAATGCCGATTGAATCTTCTGGTCATAGTCGTGGTAACCCAAGGCTGTTTGAACTTGTAGAAAATGCTCCGAAAGTTGGCAAGAGTCCAACTGTTTGGGCATGGCCACAAATCATGGATCATCTCAAAGTAGCGAGTCAGCCGGTGCGAGGCCCGTGGCCGCCGCATCAAGAACCGCGGCCTGATCCAGATGCGGATTCGATGCCAGAGGCAATTGCAGATCCTGGTTCCACTCGGACATAAGCACAAAGGCAGACAAAGGAGCGCACCATGTACCCGACTCGATTTAACTACGAATCACCTAAGTCGATTGCGGAAGCGATTGCCCTTCTTCACCAAGGTGGTGGTGAGGCAAAAGTTCTTGCTGGCGGACAGAGTTTGGTCCCGATGATGAGACTTCGGTTTGCTGCCCCAGAGATGATTGTAGATATCAATAATATTCCCGGTCTGGATTATCTGACTGTTGATGCTGACGGAACGATTCACATTGGTGCATTGTGCCGACATTCGGATTTGGAAAAGTCATCACTACTGACGGCGCACCAACCGACGATGGCGGCGGCGGCACCTGTCATTGCAGATCCAATAGTGAGAAATCGTGGAACGCTGGTGGGATCTCTGTGCCATGCCGATCCGCAGGGCGACTGGTCGTCGGTGTTGATGGCACTGGGTGGCATCGTTGTAGCCCAAGGACCTCATGGGCGCCGATCGATCCCAGTTGCTGATTTCGTAAAGGGACCGTTTCAGAACATGCTCGCCTTCGACGAGATTGCGATAGAGGCAATCGTCCCTGCGCCGAAAGGCATTCCCAACGGTGGATATCTGAAACTTGAACGACGAGTTGGTGATTTTGCAACAGCGGGCGTTGCCGTTGCCGTCGAATCTTCTCATGGCTTGATCATTCGTGCGGGAATCGGTCTGACAGGGGTGGGAGGCTCGACGATTAATGCAACTGCTGCTGCACAGTCTTTGGTGGGAGCACCATTGACAGCAGGAAGCATCGCACACGCAGCAGATCTTGCGGCGCAAGCGGCTCAACCACGAAGCGATCACCGTGGCAGTGCTTCATATAAGCGTCAAATTGTAAAAACATTTGTGGTCCGGATTCTTAACGGAGTAGTTGAATCAATCGAGAGGGCAGCCTGAGATGACAAGCTTGAACGAAGAAGTATTTCCGGACCAAGCAAGCAATGTCCCGGTCCGAAAAGTAACGATTCGTATTAATGGAGAGAATCGTTCTGCAAACGTTGAGCCTCGGTTGTTGCTTGCTCACCTGATTCGTCAGGGGTTCAATTTGACTGGGACTCATACCGGTTGCGACACCTCCAATTGCGGTGCTTGTACGGTGTTGTTTGACGGTCAACCCATCAAGAGTTGTACGATGCTCGCGGTTCAAGCCGATGGTCATGATGTGATGACTGTTGAGGGTCTTGCAACCGCTAGTGAGCTACATCCAATCCAAGAAGGTTTTAAAGACGAGCACGGTCTTCAGTGTGGGTTTTGCACACCAGGGATGATGATAACTGCTAAAGCGCTTTTAGATGAGAACCCAGATCCAACAGAAGATGAAATTCGCTGGGCCTTGTCTGGCAATTTATGTCGATGCACTGGCTATCAAAACATCGTGAAGTCAGTGATGTGGGCTGCTCGAAAAATCAACAACCAGGCTGCGAACTAGAAGGGATCTGACGACATGTCGCTAGATGAAATCAAGATTGGCGGAATGGGTGCAAGTCGACGCCGAGTAGAGGACAATCGATTTATCCGTGGTAAGGGTAATTATGTGGATGACATTGTGTTGCCTGGCATGCTGCACATGGAGATTTTGCGCAGTCCGCTCGCGCATGCCCGGATCAAATCAATAGACACCAGTAAAGCCTGGGCAATTCCAGGAGTACGGCTCGTGATGACTGGCGAGATGATGGCCAGTCGCAACTTGGCATGGATGCCAACGTTGTCATATGACACCCAAGCAGTTTTGGCAACCGACAAAGTTCGTTTTCAGGGTCAAGAAGTTGCGTGCGTGATCGCAGATGATCCTTACATTGCCAAAGACGCGTGCGAGGCGATAGTTGTTGACTACGAACCATTGCCAGTGGTTGTCAATCCGATTCAGGCTATGGCACCAGGTGCACCATTGATCCGTGACGACAAAGAGAACCAGCACGACAATGTCGTATTTGATTGGGAAGTGGGTGACAAGGATGGCACCGAAAAAGCTTTTGCACAGGCTGACGTAGTTTCCAAACTTGAACTTCACTATCCACGCTCGCACCCATCCCCGCTGGAGACGTGCGGCTCGATTGCCGACTTTGATCGAGCGACTTCGAAACTGACCGTCTACATGACCACCCAAGCGCCACACATTATTCGTGCTGCTGTTGCCATGGTGGCAGAACTTCCAGAACACATGATCCGGATTGTTTCACCTGATCTCGGAGGAGGTTTTGGCAACAAGGTCCCTGTTTACCCGGGCTATGTTGCGTCGATTCTTGCATCAATTCTCTTAGAACGACCAGTGAAGTGGATTGAAGACAAGACGGGCAATCTCATTTCCACCGGCTTTGGACGCGATGTCTATCTACGTGGCGAAATGGCATTGCGCAAAGATGGCAAAATTCTTGGCGTGCGGATGCACACCGACTCTGATCATGGCGCGTTTTTTTCGGATGCGCAGCCCAGCAAATTCAAGATTGGCTTGATGCACTCTGCGTTTGCGTGTTACGACATTCCTGCGGCGCACTTGACAGCGCGTGGAATGTATACCAACAAAGCGCCGGGCGGAGTGGCATATCGTTGCTCGTTCCGTGTCACAGAAGCGATGTTTTTTCAAGAGCGCATGGTGCAGGCAGCAGCCGATGATTTGGGCATGGACCAAGCCGAGTTTCGTCGTCTTAACTTTGTACGCGATGAGGACTTCCCGCATCGCACCGCATTTGGATTCCTTACCGACTCTGGACAGTATGCAAAATGTCTTGACGTAGGTCTTGAAGCCATTGGATACAAAGACTTTTTGAAACAAAAAGAAGAGGCGAAGAAGCGGGGCCGCCTACTCGGTATCGGTATCTCGACGATGACCGAACCGTTGGGTGCTGGCAATAGTCGTGAGTACGACATTCTTGGAATCAAGATGTTTGACTCTGCCGAATTGCGCGTGCATATGTCAGGTAAGGCGATCTTGCGTACTGGTGCGAAATCACAGGGTCAAGGTCATGAGACCACGTGGGCGCAAATTGTTGCTCATGAACTAGGGATTCCTGCCGACGACATCACAGTCGAAGAGGGTGACACTGACACTGCGCCATTCGGGATGGGCACTTATGCCTCCCGCAGTACCCCTGTTGCTGGTGCGGCTGTAGCAATGGTCTCGCGCAAGATTCGAGCGAAAGCACGCAAGCTCGCTGCTCACTTGTTGGAAGTTTCTGAAGAGGATATTGAGTGGGAACTCGGTCGCTTCTATGTCCGCAGTTCGCCAGATCGCGGAGTGACGATTCAGGACTGTGCAAATGCCGCGTACAGCAATATGCCAGATGGTCTAGAGCCGGGCTTGGAGAACACTGCCTACTATGACCCTCCAAACTTGACCTGGCCGTTTGCCTGTTACATCGCAACAGTTGAGGTCGATCCAGAGACTGGCGTGTGGGATGTACTTAATGTCGTGGCAGTTGATGACTGTGGAGTGCGCATCAATCCGATGATCGTAGAAGGACAGATCATGGGCGGTTTGACCGAGGCGTACGCAATGGCGAGTATGCAGTTCATTACATTTGACGCCGAGGGAAACTGCGTTGGGTCGAACTACATGGACTATCTACTGCCGACAGCTTGGGAGACGCCTGGTTTTGAATTGCACGAAGTTGTAACACCTTGTCCGCATCATCCGATCGGAGCCAAAGGTATTGGCGAGTGCGCCACCGTAGGTGGTCCTGCGGCGTTTGTTAACGCAGTGATGGATGCACTCAAGGGAACTGGCGTGCGCAATATTGACATGCCATTGTTGCCAGACAGGGTATATGAGGCCTTTACAACTCGACGCGATATTTCGGGCATGCCGCCAGTGAAGACGGAAGACTAATGGGCGATCAGACACTGGACAGTTGGGCGGTTTTGAGTAAAGCCGTTGAACTTGCGAAACTGGGTGAGGACTTTGTATTAGCAACGGTCGTCTGGCGTCAGGGTCCATCATCTGGCCAGCACGGTTCAAGAGCGATTGTGATGGCATCGGGTGAGATCCACGGTTGGATTGGTGGAGCGTGTGCCGAACCAGTTTTGCTGCGCGAGGCTCAACGAGCGCTTGCCGATCGTAAACCGCGACTCCTCATGCTGGGAGAATCTGAGCAGTTGGGTGCACTTGCCGAGGGCATTACGCAAATTGCGATCTCGTGTCAAAGTGACGGCGCACTCCAGATTTATCTTGAGCCTGTGCAAATCACACCTCATCTCGTGGTTGTCGGTAGATCGCCGATGGCACATACTTTGCACGACTTAGCGGTCAGTCTTGACTGGCGTGCCGAGATAATTGATGGAACAGATTTTTCCTCAGCCGATTTTGATGCACGATCACTCGTGGTAATTGCGACTCAGGGACATGGCGATGAAGAGCTCACAGAGGTGGCAATCGCTGGCAAGCCTGCCTATGTGGGTTTGGTTGCATCTCGGCGACGGGGCGAAGCAGTACTTGGATATTTGGCAGATAAGGGAATTGCTCAAGACCTGTTAGAGAATGTACGGGTACCGGCTGGGCTTGACCTTGGACACACAAATCATCGGGAGATGGCCGTGGCTGTTTTGGCCCAACTGGTGCAGTTGCGTGCCGCTGGAAAAATCGTTACTTCTTCAGTAATGACGACCAAGTTAGTGGTTGATCCCATCTGTGGTATGACAGTGAACGCTGACAGGACGAGTCAAGTAGTCGAATTCAATGGCGTGTCATATTTCTTTTGCTGCTTGGGCTGCCGTGATACTTTTGCAAAAGAACCGATCGCTTATGTTTCGAAGGAGGCAAGATGCTGATTAAAAATAGTTTTGAAGTAGCCCAACCGATTGAGAGCGTATGGGTATTCTTCCAAGATATTCCTCAGGTTGCTGCGTGCTTGCCGGGCGCAGAACTCAATGATCTAGTAGGGGATGACAAATACGTTGGCAAAGTAGCGATCAAATTGGGACCAGTCAAGTTGCAGTTCGCGGGCTCTGCTCAGATTAAAGAACGAAATGACAGTGCCAAGCGGATCGTTGTTGATGCGGCTGGTGCTGACGAAAAGGGTCGCGGTCAAGCCGCACTGATGCTGACCGCATCGTTAACCCCAACTTCAACCGGGACGAAAGTCGATGTCTTGATGGATTTGCAACTCTCTGGCGCTGCTGCACAATACGGTCGTGGACTTGTTTCCGATGTCACTCAAGTCTTGCTCGGAGATTTTGCGTCAACGATGCAGGCTCGCCTTGGCGCGATCGCTCGCGGGCAATCTCCAGATCAAATTGCCGCCGCAAAATCTGCTAGTGGATTGGCGATAGGTGTCCGAGCGGCACGCATGGCTCTGACTCGAGTGTTTAAGCGATTTTTTCTTCCATATCAATCAATGGCGAACTAACGAGGAGCGCATATGTCACTTTGGACTTTCGGAAACTTGCTACTGCTAGTAGCAGTGGTTCCCATCCTCGTTGGGCTACTCAACAGGGTGCTTGCGGCGCTTGAGCGGATTCGCGCAGCTTCCGCTGACATTCTCAGCGGCGGCGTCGCACTGATTGGAGAAGTGAATGATGTACCAGAGTTGTTGGCTAAGACCGACAGCACAATACACGAAGTTGCTGTCGGTGCAGTGCGTTACGCCGGTTCCGTCGGAAAACTTCTGGGCTGAGTAGGAGAAACTTAATATGC
>DFDK01000022.1:16607-24847 GCA_002367695.1 Acidimicrobium sp. UBA3029
TAGGAGAAACTTAATATGCCAACCGTTGCCGTAATCACATTGGTGTTGACAACACTGATCATCGCTGCCGCCGCACTCGGACTCATCCGAGTCATTTTTCATTTAGTTGCCGTGAAGAAAACGCTCGCCAGCGTCTTCGCTGGTGTTGAAGTTGTTGCAGAGAAAACGAGCAGTGTTCCCATCGTGCTACCATCCGTCAACGAGAGCTTGCGACCAGTGCGCGAGTTCTGTGATGCAGTCTGATTAGGGGGATGACCACATGACAGCATTACTTCACGGATCGAACGCCGGATGGACAATTGGTTGGGTGATTGGCCTTGCTGTAGTCCTCGCGGTCGTCGCGCTTGTAGTGTCGATCCTTCGTTTAGCCCAACAGATTGGCGACGAGGCGACCGACATTAACGATTCATTAGCGAAATCGGTACACCACACGGCAGGGCTCCGCGAGCTCATTATCACGAACGAGTCGGCCAATGCCATAGTCGCAGGTTTGACCCGTGGTCGCAAGCGGCTGGGAGGCTGATCATGCATCTACTTGGTTTGACGTCAACACAGGAAAGTCTTTGGTGGGTAACGCTAGGGCTCGCGTTAATCGTGCTGCTCGCCGTCGCAGCGTTCCTGACGCTGCTCGTCAGTCTCGTGCACACGATCGAAAAACGGGTCGATGTCATTCGTGGGACGCTCGATCAAGCGGCGGCGAACACTTCTGATACAGCACTGATTGCCAAGACGGGTGATTGCGTCGATGCAGTTCTGAGCGAGGGACTCGAACATCACTTGTTCCTCGGTCGCGTTCTTGACAAGGTGCGATCATGACGCTCTTGGTTGTGTTGACAGTCGTCGCGATCGCATTGCTCATTGCTGAACTGGCTGTCTACCTGTTTGTAGTCGGATCACAGCTAGCGCGCGTGGCGACTAAATTGGAGGGTTGTGCCGAGGTGGTTTGGGACATTAAGCGCAATGCTGAGCCAATCAAATCGGGCGTCGACCGCATCAATAGCACCGGCAGAGTGATTGCTGGTGCCCTACCGCTCTTGTATGGAATGGCCGAGGGCATTGTTGTCGGCGCAACCTACGAGGCAGCGCCGAAAACTGAATCGGTTCCGGCTCGACCGGCGATGAAACGACGACGAACCCGGCTGCATGAGGCCGTTGGGTACACCCCAGGAGGACAATCATGAGCAGTCTCCCAGCGAAGTCGGCAACTCGCAATTCCAGTTCGCTTGCATGGTTCGTGGTCGTCGTCGCTGGACTGGTGGTGCTGGCTATTGTCTCTGGGCTACAACTCTCTGCGCGCCTCGGTGCTGGCCAGGACGTGTTGGACGGTGCGCGACCATTATTTACCGAGGAGCGAATCGTCGGCGACCGGGTCGGAATCACGATGATTGGCAATGTGGCCGACATGGTCGACCCGATTATCGACGCTAAAGGTGGCGCGGCGGGCGAGGTCGGGGATTTGGTGGGGTTGGTCGCAGGTGCCACTGGACTCCCTCAAGCGGATGTACTTGCCGCACTCAAAGCCAATTTTCCTCATACATATCATCTGCTGCTGGCGCTGCCTCTGGATCAAGTGAGTGCCGAGATTCCTGACTTGTTGACGTTCGTGTCCAAGAACTCTCAAGTTGGCGACGAAAATGCTGTGCTCGGGGCAATCGCAGCAACCACTCCGCGCCTGGCCCAAGCCATTACCAACCTCATGGTTGTTACTGAGAATTGGCGAGATGTGGCGGGCACTGATGGAGTCTTGCGTTTCGACGGAGTAACCGAAGTGAACTCCGTTCCTGAAATCCGCGGTTTGTTCGAAGATGATGTTGTGACCGGCGTCGAAACCGTTGCATCGGACTTTCGTGGCTTGGACGAACCGGCGCCGAAGGTCGGTTTGATCGCGCTCATCCTGACAGTCATCGGCGTGATTGTGGTGCTCTTTGGTTTGGTGATGATGGGTCTGACCAGAACCAACGCCTATGGCTCGCAGGTACACATTTTCGGCTGGTCGGTCGTCACGCTGGTTGGCATCTTGGTCGCCGGTGGTGTTTTGGTTCTTGGGTTGTTCCCACGCCTCGACGGCGGTCAGCGGGTTCTTGATGGCCTGCGTCCGGCGTTTGTCGAAGAGCGAGTCGCCGGTATGGAGGCGGGCGTCACCATTGTCAGCAACATTGCCGCCATGGCCGACCCGATCGTCGATGTCGAGGGCGGTGCGGCGGGCGAGGTCGGGGCTTTGGTGGGGTTGGTCGCAGGTGCCACTGGACTCGCTCCAGCAGATGTACTTGTTGCAGTCGAGACCAATTTTCCACACGTGTACCATCTGTTACTCGCGTTACCTCTGGATGCGGTGAGCGCTGAGATTCCGGGCTTGTTGACCTTCGTTGCCGAGAACTCTGAAGTTGGCGATGCCAATGCGGTGCTGGAAGCTGTCGCGGCGACCACTCCGCGCCTTGCCCAAGCCATCACCAACCTCTTGGTAGTCACCGGTGGTTTCCGAGAGATCCCGGGAATCGCACCGCTCACCAGGTTCGACGGCTCGCCTGTTCGATCGATTCCAGAACTCACCGACTATTTCAACGACGACGTCGTCGCCGGGGTACGAGCAGTCGCCGCTGACTATCGAACGCTCGACACCACGGCGCCACCAGTCGACATGTTCCCGCCATTGCTACTCGTTGTCGGCATCCTGGTAATCATCTACGGCGGTGCAATGCTGATGCTCACGAGAGCGAACACGCCACGTCGAATCAAACTTGTCGGCGGTACACCGAACAAGTCGTGATCAGGGTCATGCCGAAGGATCTCTATCGGTCGTAAGTGGTCCAGTCGTGGGGGCCGAGTATTCGCCAATCCATTCGTCCTTCCACTCTTGGTCATATTGAATCGAGTTGCAACTGGGGCGGTATATCGCGACAAGTTCCTGCGTAATTTGTATTCGATGCGATGGAAGCCCGCCTGGCACTTCGTAGGTACAAATATGCAGATTGAACCTGTCTCCAGCGCGACGAATCCAACTCGCAGCGTCAATGTGCTTAAAGGGAAATCCTTCATTTGACATATCTTGAGCATGTCCTACATAAATAACCGCAAATTGTTGCGGTTTTTTTTCGGGATCAAGTCGGGTCATGATGGCAAAGACGGCAGCGCTGTGAGGTGGAATCCATCCCGCAAGTGTTCGTGGTCCTTCAAACGGGTAACCAGCAAGCGATCCGAGTCGGATCATTCTTCATCCAACATGTCTTGTTCTTCGCCGATCACTTCGGCGCGAGTGACGGGCCAGGAAGGAAGATTGGCGGTAGCCGCTGCTTGGATGAAAGCAGGAACTGCAATCTCGACAGCAGCATCCGCGGAAATCGCTTCGATCACCATTTGGGCACCGTATGACATCGAGCCAAAGCCACTAGCAATACCGCTCATGGTTGCCACGGCATCCGCAAGCGCGACAATTTCATCAAGTGTCGTTTCTCTGTCGCCTTCCGCGACGACTGAAACACTCCACTTCATAATCTGCTCCTATCGCAACTCTGGCAACATCGCTGCAAACTCCTCGAGACTGCGCAAGTTGTGTCCGGAAACGATGAGGTCAATGTGTGGGGCCGCTACCATCATCCCAAGGCTATTTGGTTGGTAGTTCGAGTCATCGCCTTTGTGGGGATTCATCCAGATAATTCGATGACACAATCTTGAGAGTCGCTCCATAGCGTTTGATAAGACTGCTGGATCACCGCGATCAAGTCCATCTGAACAGATCACAACAATTGCACCTCTACTCGTACCGCGCCGGCCATAGTCGCGCACAAACGAGTGCAAGGAGTCTCCGATTCTGGTTCCACCATCCCAGTCGAAGACAGTCTTGGCGGCAAGGTTGATCGCGTCATCAGGACGGCGCCGATCGAGTGACCGTGTAATTCGGGTCAGTCTGGTACCAAAACAAAATACTTCAACATGATCGGCTGCGCGTTTGGCACAATAAGCAAATTGGAGCAAGTTGCGCGAATAGTCGGACATTGATCCTGAGACATCAAGAATGAAAACGAGCGGTCTGATCTTTCGTTTACGCTCGAGCCAAAAGAGTCCTGCTGGTTCTCCGTGCATCCGCATCGATTCGCGTACGGTCTGGCGCACATTGAAACGAGAACCATTTCGGCTACTCAAAGAGCGGCGTGATTGTCGTCGTGGTGGTGTGAGTCGCACTTGAGCCATGATGCGACGGAGCGAGGAGAGTTCTTCTGGTGTGCACACCGCAAAGGATTTGTTACGCCACACTTCGGATGTAGATGACATCAGTCCGAGTTTCGCCTCTTGTTCTTCTGACTCTCCGTCCTGTGGTTCGGAAAGTGGTACTTGCAGGACGGACATTGTTCCTGAAGCGGTTTTGATGGCAGTGATTCGCGGATCTTCCGATGCGGCTGGAACATCAAGAAAAAACTGACGAAACACGTCGTTATAGATCGCGATTTGATCCCGCCGTGTAATCAGCGTGCTTCTGCCTGCCCAATAGAGGTCGAGAATGTCCGATGGGTTGAGCGCTGCAACGGCAGTGCAATATGTGGTTATTTCACCTGAGCCGATAACGACATCGGCTTGACGTAATTCTTGACCGAAATCGACAAGCAAGTCGATAAACGAAGCGTCGTCACGCATTGGCGATAATGCTGTCCAAGCTGTCTCTCACAAGTTCGAGGTCGTCGCGATCTTTGATGATTGATCCGAGCGTGTCCTGCGCGCTTTGGGAATCCAGTGTGGAGGCTCCGAGCACGTTCAAGGATGCGACCCAATCAAGAGTCTCGGCAACACCAGGTGGTTTTGCGAGTTCGAGTTCTCGTAAGCGATGGACTGCTGCGACCACTTTGCGGGCAAGTATTTCTGCAACACCGGGAGCGCGCAACATTACGATTTCGAGTTCTCTTTGGGCAGTCGGGTAACCGATCCAGTGATAGAGACATCGGCGCTTCAAGGCATCATGTAATTCTCGGGTGCGATTGGAGGTCAAAATCACTAGAGGCTTTGTCGTAGCTTTGATGGTTCCGATTTCCGGAATCGTGATCTGAAAATCGGAGAGCAGTTCTAGAAGGAACGCTTCGAATTCGTCGTCCGCACGATCGACCTCGTCGATTAGTAGAACGCACTGATCTCCGCCCCGAATTGCCTCTAACAATGGTCTCTCCAGCAGAAACTTTGGACCAAATAGACGATCGACAGCATCATCGGTGCCTAATTGATTTTCGGAAAGAGCACGAATTTGTAGCATCTGTCGTGCATAATCCCATTCGTATATAGCCTGGTTGGTGTCAATTCCCTCGTAGCACTGAAGTCGCACGAGTTTTCTGCCAAATGTGGATGCCAATACTTTTGCGATCTCTGTTTTGCCTACCCCCACTTCGCCTTCGAGGAGGATTGGCCGACCAAGTGTGAGTGCCACGTACATCGCTGTAGAGAGACCTCGGTCAGCAAGATAGCTACCATCGCGCAACTGAGTTGTCAGTTCACCAACACTTTTGGGATAGCGAGCGTTTGCTTGACTGGTCATTTGAGATCTCAATTCTTACGTCGAGCAAGGTACCTTTAGACTTGGTCTGGAGAACGCAGCACAAAGTCACGAAGACTTTCTCCAGATGTTCGTAGTTTTCCTTCGCGGGCAAGTTTTTGGCGCCATGCCGCACCGATATCACTTCCGGGTTCGGCGAAACCGTCAAATGTGACTCCGACCATATTGCGACATGTTTTAGTCGGGCTGCACTCTTCGTCAAGCTCACTCAAGGCATCGTTGTCGGTCTCTAAGACAGTGCGTAAAACCTGCATCGGATCTGGAGAAATATCGGTCATAGATTTGCCCCTCAGCGGTGGTCTAATTATTTATCCCAACTTTACCACTGATAGTGCTTGGGCAAGGATGGAAATCGCGATCTCGGCAGGCGTTTTTGCGCCAATATTGATACCTGCTGGACCGTGGATGCGGGTGAGATCTGTGATTCCTCGATAAGCAAGCCACTCCGCACGAGTTTCTTGCATCCGTTTGGATCCAAGAGCACCGATGTATCCAGCATTGCTCGACAGTGCAGCCGACAGTGCTGCGCCAGCAATATCGAGATCATGGATCATGATCACGATGCTGTCCAGTGCCGAAACTCCGGCAATGACTCCTTGCGCAGAACCCGCATCAGATGTAATCACCGTTTGCCAACCAAGCAACGCAGCAGATTCGCGTAGGGCTTGTGCATTTGGCCCCGTGCCGACAATGACTATTTTTGGAACTGGCCAGAATACTGAAATGATTTTGTTGTTCACAATCTCTGAGTCGCTTTTGCCACGTTCGAACAATGCCTGGGCTGCAGAATCTGCTTGGTCAATCGATGATTCTGTGTACAGCACAAAGTCGGTAACACTGTCGTCTTCTAAGTTCGCAACGAGACAAACCGGCTCGCGCGCCACCAATAGCGACCATAATTCTGCGGGCAGGGTTGACGCAGGAGCTATTACACATCCGAATTCACCGCCACTCGCTATGCCGGCGATGAGCGCATCAACCGGACTGATTCGTAATCGGACGAATCGCCCAGTGGCGCTGTGACGACTAGCAACGTCCACTAACTGTGCGTCAAGTGCGCCAGAAACGAGATCTCCCATCCGACCACCACCTGGAGTAATTGCAATGGCTTCAGTTCGATCCGCGAGTTCGATGTTCTGAGAGTCAATGAGCCAAGCGACATCAACTCGAGTATTTGCTCGGAGGCAAGATGCAACACTAATGGCAATGGAATACATGCTGCCACTGTAGTTTGCAGACGAAAATGTTCAAACAACTAGAGTTGCCACGTGGATAATCGGCCGCAGATTGTTGAGTGGTCAATCGTCGCCCAAAATTTGCCAGAGCACGCGCGCAACCCGATACATACTGATGCCGGTGCGCAGGCCGCTGGTTTTCCACGTGCTCTCGTTGCCGGAGTAACAACATATGCGTATATGACGCACCCACTGATTGTTGCGTGGGGTGAAGATTGGCTTGCTCGCGGTGGGGGAGAAATTCGTTTTCGTCGACCAGTGTTCGATCACGATGTGTTGCGATGTGTGCCTGTTGTTGATGGCGATGCGGTCTTGGTACAAGCGGTCACGAGCGAACCAGAACAACCCCGTGCGATCTTTCGTGCAGTGCGCGATGGCGGGGTAGTACAACCGTTACGAGATGGCGAGGTTCTGTCGTCAAAAGAATTTCAGTTGATCGACACGTTTAGTTGCGACTACGGCTCGCGTGCGGGCGATGACTTATCGTTTTTTGCCGATCGCGGGCTAGTGCATCCTGCGGTATGGCCGGCTCTGGCCAACGACATTGTCTACAACTATGTTGCTCGTGGCAGTTGGGTGCATATGCGCAGCATCATTCGGCATCACGCAACGGCACCGGTAGGCGCAACTGCCGAATTACGTTCGGTTGTTGTCAAACGATTTGAGTCGCACGGCGAGCGCGCCGTGCTTGACGTACATGTTGTGGTCAACAATCAGGTAGTCGCTTCGCTTGAGCATGAAGCCATTGTTGCTTTGCCTTGAACGCATTTATATTTACGCTTTAGTCGAGGCGGATAACGCCATTCTGGAGCACGGGTAAGCCGCGCGGCTCAACTGATATTGGGTGAGAGCCAGTCGGGTTGCCTTCGTTGGCGTTACCTTCCAATACGACTGCGTCACTTTGCGCGTACTGCACGATGTAGGCCTTGCGCACACTATTCGAAGTATTTGGTCCAGTGAGATGCGGAGTGAGCGATGAAAAAAATACAGCGCCTCCCGCTTTGACTTCGGCAAATACTGGCGTCGAGGGTGGCGTTTCAAAACACTCATACCCAAGTGTTGGCACTATGTAATGCGACATGGTGCCTTGCTTATGTAGCTCGGTTATGACTTGCGGGCAACCATTTTCGATCGTCGCACCATTGAGCGAGATCCAACAAGTGAGATAGTGCTGCGGCTCAACGAATAGGTAGCCGTTGTCTTGATGCCACGGAAAACGGCGGGGCTTCTCGATTTGTTTATAGACCGTTTGATCGTGATACATGCGCACATCGGGTCCAACAAGATCTCGACATGCGGCCATGATCGTGGGGTTTTTGACAAATCTGCGAATCTCGGGAATCTTGCTGGCAAGTTGCCCTGCAAAAGTAATTGCGCCCTTTTCGGAAATTGCGATCCGCTCATTGGGTTGGGCAGCCAACACTGCAACAGCCTCGGCATCTGCTGCATCGGTTAACAGCTGCGGATCCCAA
>DFDK01000014.1 GCA_002367695.1 Acidimicrobium sp. UBA3029
ACGACCTCTGGAAGTAGCTGACCAAAACCAATTTTGTTGAGAGGCAAACCTTGCGCGCTCGTGCCGCCGTAGTTGGTGCCGTGGTAACCACGCATGCGTGAGATGATGATGGTGCGTTCGGGGTGTCCTGCTTGCACTTGGGCAACACGCGCAAGTTTCATTGCGGTGTCCACAGATTCGGAGCCGCTGCCACATAAAAATATGCGAGCGTCCTTCATTGGCGAAATTGTTTGCAACTTAGCTGCAAGCTTTTCGGCGATGTCATTACTAAAGGGATCAAATGTTGAATACGTCTCGAGAGTAGAGATCTGCTCGGCGACCGCCTGGGCGATCTCATCGCTGCCATGGCCCACCTGGCTGTACCAGAGGCTCCCGATGCCATCGATGTATTCCTTGCCCTTGTCGTCCCATAAGAGCGAGCCTTTGCCCCGCACAATGCGTACAAAGTCGGTTTTGGTGGGCTTGGCGAAGGCGTGCAAGAGGGGGTCAGTCATGGTTGCAACGCTAGTTGGCGGGGGAGTTACTAGGGGTTGTGGGTCGTCATTTCGCCTAACCTGTAGTCGGTATGAAAGGTCTGATTCTCTCTGGTGGTGCTGGCACGCGTCTGCGACCAATCACACACACCAGTGCCAAGCAGTTGGTGCCCATAGCCAATAAGCCGATCTTGTTCTATGGCATCGAGGCAATGGCGAAGGCCGGCATCATAGAGATCGGGATCATCATTGGCGAGACGGGCAAAGAAATACGTGCTGCGGTTGGCGACGGATCACAGTTTGGTGTCAAGGTCACCTACATCTCTCAGGATGCACCGCTTGGACTTGCTCACTGCGTCCTCATTGCGCATGACTTTTTGGGTGATGAAGACTTTGTTATGTACCTGGGTGACAACATGCTCGAGCAGGGTCTTGCACAGTTTGTAGACGACTTTAAGAATGCTCGAGAGGCTGGCGGACCAAAAGCACCGACTGCACAGATCTTGTTGTGCCATGTTGAAAATCCGAAACAGTTTGGTGTTGCTGAAGTTGACGACAACGGTCACGTTGTGCGACTAGTTGAGAAGCCCGAAAATCCACCAAGCGACCTCGCTCTCGTTGGTGTGTACTTGTTTGACAAGACAATTAATGAAGCAGTGCGATCGATCAAGCCTTCGCCACGAGGCGAACTCGAGATCACCGATGCTATTCAGTGGCTCGTTGACCAAAAGAAAGTTGTCCATCATCAGGTGTTACAAGGTTGGTGGATCGACACTGGCAAAAAAGATCCGCTGCTTGAGTGCAACCGTTTGGTGCTCGAAGTGCTTGAACCTCGTAATGACGGCGAAGTAGATAGTGCTTCGCAGATTGAGGGACGAGTAGTAATCGAGAAGGGTGCTGTTATTAAAGGCTCGCGAATTCGTGGACCAGTGGTGATCGGTAGCGGCTCGGTGGTCGACCATAGTTATATCGGGCCATATACATCGCTTGGTCGCAACTGCAAGGTGGAGCATTCAGAGATGGAGCATTCGGTGGTACTCGACGGCTCGAGCATTATCGGCATTGCGCGCCTCACCGACTCGCTCATTGGTCGTGATGTTGCGGTAACACGGTCTGAGCAAAAGCCCCGCGCATTGCGTCTGATGCTCGGCGACGATTCGAAAGTGGAGCTGGAGTAAATGCCAACAATTACTGAGTCAACAATTATTTCTGGAATACAAATCGTTGAGCCGTCGATGTTTAAGGACGATCGCGGTTACTTCATCGAGACATATCGTCGCCAATGGTTTCCTCTCGGTCGCGAAATGGTGCAAGGCAATCGCGGAGACCGACAAAAAGGTTGTATCGTCGGACTGCACTATCACCTGCACCAAAGCGACTACTGGTACGTGCCATACGGTTCGTGCCGTGTGGTGTTGCACGACTTGCGCACTGGTTCGCCAACTGATGGGGCAACACAAGTCGTCGACTTGGGCGCACGAGCAGATGGTACGCATGACCACCGAGGCATTTTCATACCGCCAGGTGTTGCACATGGTTTTGCATCGCTAACAGACATGACGATCACATATTTGGTCGACAGCTATTACAACCCAACCGACGAGAATGGACTTGCGTGGAATGACCCTGGTGTTGAAGCTGACTGGGGGATTGTGGACCCGATCTTGTCTAAGCGCGATCAAGAAAACCCCCAACGCGGCCAGATCGACAAACAGTTCCAGCCACATTTTGGTCTGCGCACCTGAGGTAGCAACGTGAAGATTTTTGTAACTGGCGGCGCCGGCTTTATTGGCTCAAACTATGTGCGTTGGGTGTTGGCCAACACCGACCACTCGGTCACTGTGTACGACTCACTCACGTATGCGGGCAACATGTCGACGCTCAAAGATGTTGACGACAGCCCAAGGTATTCGTTTGTTAAGGGCAACATTTGTCAGCCAGGCGATGTAATGGTTGCCATGAAAGGTCATGATGCAGTTGTGCACTTTGCCGCAGAGAGTCACGTCGACCGCTCGATTGTTGGTAGCGAAGACTTCATCTTGACCAACTGTTTTGGAACGAACGTGATTATGGATGCTGCGCGTCAACTTGAGATTGGTCGCGTTGTGCACATTGGCACCGACGAGGTGTACGGCTCGGTTGAAGTTGGGTCGTCTAAAGAGACCGACCCGCTCGAGCCACGCTCTCCGTATTCGGCTTCAAAGGCCGGCTCAGACTTGATTGCACTCAGTTATCACGCAACGCATGGTGTGCCAGTTGTGGTCACGCGTTGCACCAATAATTTTGGACCATTTCAATATCCAGAAAAAGCGATTCCATTGTTTACTACCAACTTGCTCGATGGCAAAAAGATTCCGTTATACGGCGATGGACTCAACGAGCGCGACTGGTTGTATGTAGACGATCACTGCACTGGTGTGCATCTGGTTTTAGAAAAGGGCAACGTTGGCGAGATCTACAACATCGGTGCTGGTAACGAGACCGCAAACAGGGTGCTTGTCGACAAGTTGCTTGCACTGTTGGGTAAAGACGACTCGAGTGTCAACTATGTAGCCGACCGACTTGGGCACGATCGTAGGTATTCGGTCGACATCGCAAAGATCACCGCACTTGGCTGGAAACGCGCGCGTTCTCTTGACGAAGCACTTGAGCAAACTGTTGCGTGGTATCGCGACAACCGCTGGTGGTGGGAGCCTCTCAAGGCAAACAAGTAATGCAAGGTCTCCAAGTGATGAAAGTTTTGATTACGGGGGCCAATGGGCAGCTTGGTCATGAATTAGTGAGAGCAGCGATTGCATCTGGCCACGAAGTTGTTGCAACTTCGCACGAGACACTCGACATCACCGACAAGTCGGCTGTTGATGCTGCGATCACGGCTGCACGACCTGATGTTGTAATTCACGCTGCTGCATGGACAGCAGTGGATGCATGCGAGAGCGACCCCGACAAAGCACTGTTGGTCAATGGCACCGCAACGAAATACGTTGTAGATGCAGCACATGCTGTTGGTGCGCATGTTGTGTACATCTCTACCGATTATGTATTTGATGGAAACAAGACTTCGGGGTACGACGAGGGAGACACACCGAATCCACAGAGCGTGTACGGGTCGAGCAAACTTGCAGGTGAACGTGCACTCGGGACCAACGATGCAATTGTGCGCATTGCATGGGTGTGTGGGTTTTATGGAGCCAACATGGTCAAGACGATTTTACGTTTAGCCGAACAGCCGCAACTCAAGTTTGTTGATGATCAGATAGGCAACCCTACTTTTGCAGACGATGCAGCAGAAATGATCGTACGTATTGCAACAGAAAAGCGATCAGGTGCGTGGCATGTCACCAATCAGGGCGATGTGAGTTGGTATGAGTTTGCCCGCGAGGTGTTGATTGCGGGTGGGTTTGACCCAGACAAAGTCGCTCCCATTAAAACCCATGAATTACAGCCACCTCGCCCGGCTAAACGCCCATTCAATTCGGTATTAAATAATTCAGGTTTGAAGAATGCCGGAATCGATTTACTGCCCGACTTTCGCATCCCGCTGAAGCGGTTGGTGTCACAGCTTCAGCAGAACGAGCGAGGGTAGGGTTATTGCTATGAATCAAGAGCAACTCCTGATCGAACTCGAGCCCGTTGCGGCCAAGTTGTATGAGCGCCATCAAGGTGTTGCTAAAGAATGGTTTCCGCACGAGATGGTGCCTTACGGCCGTGGCAAAGATTTTGAGCCAGGCAAGCAGTGGATGCCGGAAGATGCAGATTTTGGCGGGGGCGACACCGAGATCGATGAAGCGGTGCGCGC
>DFDK01000057.1 GCA_002367695.1 Acidimicrobium sp. UBA3029
TGTTCGATTCATGCCGGGGGCACTCTTTTGAACTGTGGAAATTAGGCGGAGTAACCCGCTGCAACCACCGCATCCTTCACTACTTGTAGGTCAAGCGAGGCATCGGATTCGATCACGGCAATGCCTTCGGCCAGTTTGACATTCACACTGTGTACTCCAGCAACTTTCGAGATTGCATCAGTTACGTGGCGCACACAGTGATCGCATGTCATTCCAGTAACTGTTAATTGTGTTTCGGTCATGAGCCAATGATACTTGCGAACCGCAGGTCGCATGTTCGATATATCTGGGGGCACCAATTAAGGAATCAGTGCAACCTTGCCTGCAATCTTGCGTGCCTGAATATCGGTCAGTGCACGCGCTGCATCGCGAAGTGGATACGTGACTGGCTCGACGGGGTGTAATTTGCCGGTATCAATGAGTTCTAAAACTTTGGCAAGGTTTGCATTGTTGGGCTCTGGGTTTTTCATTGCCCATGCGCCCCAGTCGACACCAGTGATCCGGCGGTTGCGAAGCAATACCTGATTGGCCGGAAGCATTGGAATGCCCGCAACAAAACCAATGACGAGGTATTGGCCATCGTCGGTCAGCGCGCGCAAGCAAGTCTCACCAACCTCTCCGCCCACGGGGTCATATATATAGTCAACGCCGCCACCCGAGATCTGTTTGGCTTGCTCCTTGATCTCGTTGGCCGAAAGCGTCGAATCAATCACTGCGTCTGCACCGCGCCCGGTGGCGAGTGCACGCTTTTCATCGGTAGAGGCAACAGCAATAACGCGCAAACCCAAGGCATGGCCAAGGTCAACTGCAGCAAGCCCCACTCCGCCCCCTCCACCCAAAACAAGCAGCCACTTACCGGCTTCAACATGTGCGCGCTCAACAAGAGCAAACCAACCAGTGAGATAGCTCTGCATAAAAGTTGCGGCCTGACCATCCGTTAATGATTCGGGCAACACCACCACACGACTTGCTGCAACAACTGCCTCGCTCACATATCCGCCTAGGCCAATGTTTGCAAACACACGATCACCGACATTGATGCCAGCAACATCGCTTGCTATTTCAGTTACGCGACCAACGACCTCCATGCCGGGAATAAATGGTGTTGGTGGCTTGATCTGATATTTACCTTGCACAAACAATGCGTCTACGTAGTTCACTCCGCATGCCGTAACAGCAATGCGCACGCACGTGGGGTAGAGGTCAGGCGATGGACGTTCTTCAACCGTCAACTGATCGAGGGACCCAACCTGATTGCAGACAACTACTTGCATATTGATCAGTCAAAGCCGACGAAAGACGCAACTTGATCATTGGCCACTCGACGTGACTTCACGTCATTAGCAACAAACTCGTCGCTTGGGTAACCCATGGCAACGCACGTCATGATCACTTCGTCTTCAGGAATGTTTGCGTTTTCGCGAACCACTGATGACTGCATGATGCCCTGACCATTGATTACCGAGCCAAGACCTTTTGACCATGCTGCAAGCACGAGGCCATATGTTGCTGCACCACAATCGAAGTGCGCGATGGTGTCGTCGGCGAGTGCTTTGTCGACGGTGATCACGATAGACACCGGTGCGTCAAACTGCCGAAAGCCTCGCATCACCCAATCTTGGCGTTTTGGCTTGTCGTCACGAGCAATGCCCATGGCCTCAAATAACTGAACTGCAATCTCGATTTGGCGTTCGCGATGTGGTCCTTCGTAACCGTGGTTCATCTTGATCTCGCGGTCAACTGCCGACCCACTCATCATCTTTTCGGTGTTGCCTTTGCGAATGCGCTCGAGTGGCTCACCGGTGATCACATGAAAGTGCCATGGCTGGGTGTTCATCGAGGAAGGTGCGCGTTTGGCCAAGTCGATAATTTCTTCAATCAGTTCGCGTGGCACGGGCTTTCGCAGGTATCCGCGAATGCTGCGACGTTCGTGCACGATGTCGTTGTAATCCATTGCACGATCCTAGGTATCAAAACGCTGTGCCTCGTAATCAGGCATGACTTCATGATTGGTTCTATTGTGTACACATGAACATTTATGTCCGCAAACTTCAACAACGCTTAGGCGTGTTCATGGACAGGACCTTGAGTGGAGACCAGTTGGCAAAGGGTGTGGAAGAAGGATGGGTTACTCCACCTCGAAAGGTTGGCCGACTAGGTACTCCCTTACGTCAAAAGACTGAAAGCCGCAGTATTGATGTTCTCAATGAGGACAGGGGTGAGTAACAAGGTGACTTTGTGACAAGTGCGGGTTCGCAACGATTGATCGACAACATGCGCGGTGTTCGCTATGGCGAAGTACTTGCCATGTTCTTGCGCGACACAGGTCTTGAGGCCGAGGTGTATGGCACGCAAATGCTCAATGATTGCCCGCAAGAAAAGTGGCAGACACTAGATGCCGATGCAATAGCCAAAGAGATGGGCGCAGTGTTTGCAAAATTGAACGGACCTCGTTATTGGTTACTCGATGGCTTGGGCACCAAAGTTGCTGTTGTCGAGCCAGTGTTTCGTGACTTCAACGGCATCACCATGCGCCGCATTGCCGTTGTCAATCTCGGCGTAGATTATTCACCAGGTTCGTATGTCGAGCGCAAAGTTAATCGTGGTGCGGTGTTCTTCTGGGATGCCGGCAAAAAGGTCTACGAGCTGGTCAACCCAGATGGTGTCGCGTATGTGATGCAGGCACGCTGCATCGGCGTAGACCCAACAATGAGTGAAGAAAGTCTTGACACCTTGGGCGACAAGTTGTCATTGCCGGCTGGTTGGTCGTATCGAGTTCGGGTACTGAACGAAGAATTGGTTGTTGACACCACTGCACATGTGGCAACGGTGTTGCAAGACGAGTTTGAAAACACGTACACGCTGCCAAACTAACTACCCCTTCTCGGTTCAGTGCGGGCCTCATTCCAAGAGGAATACGCTTTTAAGTCATCTACAATCAGGTATATGGATAATCCCACTGCTGCAGCGTTGCTCAAAGCAGCTCGCGACAGGGCTCGGATCACCCAAGATCAGATGGCGAAGCTAGCGGGCACAAGTCAGTCTGCGATTGCGGCCTATGAAGCAGGCGATCGAGAGCCATCGGTGCCGGTGCTCAAGCGAATGTTGAGTGCAACAGGGCATCGACTTGTTCTCGATATCGAACCTGATGTTGCTGTCTACCGACTTGCCGACTTGGCTACCGATATTTCACAGACAGACATCACTCATACCGAATCAAGATTGCGCCTGGTGTTCGAGTTTTTGCGCGGCGCACAAGATGATGAAGTGCCTGCAGTATTGCTTACGGCAGTAGAGCCAGAGAGCACTGGCGACGATCGTTTCGATGCACTACTGGGTGCTATTGCCGAAGACTTGTGCGTGCACAACGGAGTCGTTCCGCCTACATGGGCGCTTGAAGATTCGCGCTTTCTACACAATGCATGGTGGGTGAGCACCTTGCCGTCGGCGCGAGCTCGCGCATTGGTGCATGCACCCGCGTCATTTCGCCGGCGCGGAGTGATGATTGACCGCAGTGATCTTGTGTCGACATGACCGACCGGTTGCTCGATCGCAAGCAATTGACGCGTGCATTTACAGCTCTTGCCTCAAAACTTCAGAAGCAAGGTGTTGTGGGCGAGGTGCACGTATTTGTCGGAGCAGCAATGGTCTTGGCCTTTAATGCTCGCGAGGCCACGAGAGATGTCGATGCGTTGTTTGAACCAGATACACAAGTAATCTCTGCTGCACACGAAGTTGCAAAAGAATTACGCCTTCCAAAATCATGGCTCAATAATCAGGCCTCAAGTTACGTTTCTAGTCGTGCAGGTCGTGGGACGCCAGTTTTTGACCACCCAAATTTGCGGGTGATGGTTACTCCTACTGAGCACCTGCTTGCAATGAAAGTTCGAGCAGCGCGGGCACTTCGTGATGCGCAAGACATTAGATTTTTGCTGAAGCGACTAGATATTTCGTCTATGAGTGAAGTGCTCAAAGTAGTTGCGCAGTATTTCCCCGACGACCCACTGAGTGAACGATCGCGTCTGCTGCTCGAAGATATTTTGTTGACCGTCTAGAGTCGGTGTGATGACGGCATCGGTTGGCAGTATTCATCCGCTCGATCCACTCGGTTCGTCAGAGCTCGCGGCTGCCGTAGCCCAGGCCAAAGTCGCCTGGAAACTTGATCACCGCCACCTTTTTGCAATGGTGCAACTCGATGAACCAACGAAAACCGAGTTGACAAATCTGCAACCCAACTCGCCAGTTGTGCGCCGTGCGCGCATGATGGTGTGGGACAAATCTCGGGGAGTGGTCTGTGAAGGTGTATTGGTATTGGGTGGTGCGACTGGCGCACTTGTCGAGATCGCTGGTGCAAAAGCACCGGTGTTGAGCAGCGAATCGGAGCAAGCAATTGCTGCTGTGCGCACCGACACTCGAATCATTGAAGCATTACTGCAACGTGGCATTAACGACGTACATACCGTGCACATGGAGACCTGGCCTATCGGTGCACAAATGCCGAAGTATCTCGACATAGGTAGGCGAGTGATTTGGACACCGATGTGGCACTGCCCAACACCGCAAGCAAATTTTTATGCGCACCCAATAGGCGGGTTGCACGCAATTGTCGATTTGGATACTGGCGAAGTTGTGGATGTCGAAAACGATCAGCAAATTCCAATTCCGCAAACTCCTGGCCCGTATCGTGCGAGCCAGACAGGCGCAAACATTGGTCTCAAAGAACTTGCGATTACACAACCCGATGGCGCTTCGTTCACGGTGAACGGTTGGCGAATCGATTGGGAGCGCTGGAATATGCGCATCGGTTTTTGTCAGCGTGAAGGCCTAGTTATTCACGAAGTGCAGTTTGACGACAACGGTGTTGAACGACGTATTGCTCGGCGACTGTCTATTGCCGAGCTCGTCATTCCATACGGCGATCCAAGTCAGGGTGCGTATCGTAAGAATGCATTTGATACTGGCGAGTTTGGTCTGGGCAACTACACCAACTCGCTCACTCTTGGTTGCGACTGTTTGGGCGAGATTGTGTATTTGGACGCCGCAGTCACCCAACCAGACGGATCAATTCGTGAGATTCCAAATGCCATCTGCATGCACGAAGAAGACGTGGGCATTTTGTGGAAACACGTTGACATAGACGGACAAGTTGAGGTACGCCGTGGACGCAGGTTTGTCGTTTCATCGATTGTCACTGTCAACAATTATGAATACGGCTATTTCTGGTATTTCTATCAAGACGGGTCGATCGAGTTTGAAGCAAAGTTGACAGGCATTGTGTTGACGGTTTCCGATTTTCCTGGCGCCGATCATCCGTCAGCTACCGAGATTGAGCCTGGTCTTTGGGCGCCATTCCATCAACACATCTTGTGCGCTCGTCTCGACATGGATATCGACGGAACCTCAAACAGCGTTGTAGAAGTTGATGCTTTTGCGCATCCTGTTGGTCCGAAGAATCCATTGGGTGGCGCTTACGAAACAAGTGAAACAGTTTTTGCTACAGAATCTGTTGCACAACGAGTGATTGATCCGTTCAAGAATCGTTTCTGGAAGATCATCAATCTTGGTCGCACCAATCACATGGGTAAACCAGTCGGATACAAATTGGTTCCTGGTCACACCACATTTCCGATGGCGTTACCCGATTCGGTGATTGGTCGCAAAGCTGGTTTTATGTACAAACATCTGTGGGTCACACCGCACGTCGAAGAAGAGCGTTATCCCGCTGGCGATTATCCGTTTCAACACGAAGGTGGTGCAGGATTGCCAGAGTGGACGAGCAATGATCGCAATGTCGAGAACACCGATGTTGTGTTGTGGTACGTGTTTGGCACCAATCACATTCCACGCATTGAGGACTGGCCGGTTATGCCAGTTGAACGCGCTGGGTTTCAGCTCAAGCCAAGCGGATTTTTTTCACGCAGCCCAGGTATTGACGTGGCTGCGGCAAAACCTGCTTGCCACTAAAACGCATCACGCTGAGTTCAACTTCGCTGACAAATAAAAAATCCGGCTTGTCGCTTGCGCAACAAACCGGATTTTGTAGTTTCTTTTTGCAGGTACGAGACCTGCGAGAAATTACTTCTTCTTCTTTTTAGCGACTGGCTTTTTTGCTGCTGGCTTTTTTGCTGCTGGCTTTTTTGCTGCTGGCGCAGGCTTAGCTGGCGCAGCAGGCTTGCGAACTGTTACCAACTTTGGTGCTGGAGCAACGCCGAGAGCGATGTCCTTAAAGCCTTTGAGTGCCGAAATCTTGGCGACGGTCTTTGCCTTCACCTTGACTGCTTCACCTGTGGCCGGGTTACGCGCCATGCGGGCTGGTCGGTTGATCTTTGCAAATTTTGCAAAGCCCGAAATGTTGACAACTTCACCCTTTGCCACTGTGGCGAGGATTACGTCGATTGTTCCTTCAACAAGAAGAGTTGCGGTCTTCTTGTCTACGTCTGTATGGGTTGCTACTGCTTGGATGAGGTCACGTTTTTTCATAGACCCCAAATTTATTGCATCGGGAACGTTAAAAGTGGGATATCCACTGAGTTATTTGACACTCTGCGAGACACTTTCATGACGGTAATCTTCGTTCATGCTGAACGGGATTTTGCTCGTAAATCTGACTGCGACTTGCCTAATGACAGGGATTATCTGGTTTGTCCAGCATGTCCATTACCCCTTGCTCGCCCAAGTGGAAATAGGGCAAGCAGTCGCCGTAGCCACAGAACATCAACGCCGGACTGGTCATATCGTGGCGTTGCCGATGGCATTCGAGGGGCTGACAACGTTGGCTTTATTGGCTCAACAGCCCGCGGGAGTCACTTGGTTTTTACCATGGATTGGCGCTGTTTTGTTGGCTGTCGCGCTTGGCTGCACGGTGTTGTTGTCGGTGCCTTTGCATGCAAAGATGGCGACAAATCCTGACGCACGGGTAGGAGCAAAGTTGGTTTCAACAAATTGGCCGCGCACTATCGCGTGGTCGCTGCGGGCAGTGGTGTCCGCGGTGATGGTCGCTCAGATGGTGAATGGTCTATGACTTTTGTTGAACGTGCAGGGCCCTTCGCCCAAGATTGTCCGAGTCCGGTCAAGCGAGCAGTCATGAAACAAGGTTGGTATGACCTCGCCTACATCCATTTTCGTTACGACCCCCAAGAGGTGCAGCGGCTACTTCCGCCAGGATTATCGGTGGATGTTTTTGATGGTTCCGCGTGGGTCGGCCTCATTCCATTTTCAATGCGCGGCATTGGTATTCCACATCTTCCGTCGGTGCCGTATCTCGGCTCGTTTCCTGAAGTGAATGTGCGCACCTATGTAATACGGGATGGAATCCCAGGTGTGTGGTTTTGTTCGCTTGACATCAATCGAATTATTCCAACTGTGGTTGCACGCACTACATATCAGTTGCCGTATTGCTTTGGCAAAGCCAAGCACCAGCTTGTTGAAAATGAGTTGGTTACCTCGGTCGATCGCCGTTGGCCACGAGGCGAGGCACACACTCGAATTCATTTGTCAATCGGTTCAGAGATTGTTGATCCTTTACCACTCGAAATATTTCTTAGTGCGCGGTGGGGATTGTATTCGTACACTCGGTCTCGGCGTATTCGTTACGCACCTATTTCGCATCCGCAATGGAAGTTGCAGCGCGCCGAAATCATTTCTCTTGACGACACGCTGATTGAAGCAGCAGGTTTCACCAAGCCAGTTGGCACACCGCACGTCATGTTTGCGCCAGGTGTTCCAGTAAGAGTTGGATTACCAAAAACTCTGTAGACGTTAAATTCCTAGGAATACTCGGGAAGTCGTCGAAGGCAATCAGGTTTTCCCAACTGAGATAGCGTGTCGTGGAGATGAAAAATGAGGCAATCGTGGTGACAAGGTCAAGGATCTGATGGTGGAGCCACTCCACATTGTTGTAGTAGGTGGATCTATTGGCGGACTTACTGCAGCTTGCCTGTTGCGAGACTCTGGCCACGATGTCCTTATATATGAGCGGTCAGCAGTCGAGCTTCAACAACGTGGCGCGGGCATTGGGTTTTTACCCGCAACTTACCGCTACCTCAAAGATCGAGCAGGCCTAGATCTCGCCTCGGTCTGTGTGCAAACCGATTTCATTCGCTATCTCAATGGGCAGGGCGATGTTACGTATGAGCTTTCTCACTCGTATCTTTTTAGTTCTTGGAACACGGTCTACTCAAATATGCTCCATCAATTTGAGCCCGAAAAATATGTATTAGGACACGAATTGGTTGATTTTAAAAACACCAATACGGGCGCTCAGGCTCGCTTCGCTAACGGTTCAATTGTGGATGCCGACTTGTTGATTGGTGCTGACGGTATTGGATCTGTGATGCGAACTCAGTTGCAGCCAAGCGCCACGGGCCAGTATGCGGGATATGTGGCATGGCGCGGAATGGCCCCCGAGAGTGTGATGCCAAGTGAATTCGTTGAAAGACTCGGAGACTCAATTACTTATTTCGTGTATCGAGACAGTCATATTTTGGTTTACCCAATCCCAAGTAGTGATGGTGATGTTTCTGCAGGAAACAGAATGATCAATTTTGTGTGGTACAGAAATTATGCGGAAGGAGATGAACTCAATGACGTACTCACCGACCGATCGGGAAACCGTCGTGACATATCGGTTCCACCAGGGCACGTGGCGGTCAAGCATGTTGAAGAACTGCGTTCGACTGCGCAGCGAGTGTTGCCAGAAATTTTGTCCAGCGTGATCCAACACACTCCCGAGCCATTCATCCAGGTGATTTACGATATTGAAGTAGAGAAGATGGTCTTTGGTCGTATTTGTTTGTTGGGAGACGCAGCTTTTGCGGTTCGCCCACATGCGGCTGCGGGTACGGCAAAAGCTTCTGACGATGGATGGGCGTTGGACACGGCAATTCGAGAAAATAAGAATTTGGATGATGCGTTGCGTTCTTGGGAAACCCAACAACTCACAGTAGGGAGTCGCTTGCTTGCACGAACCCGTCGAATTGGCTCGCGGTCGCAATTTGAGAACAACTGGGATCCAACAGACCCTGAGTTAATCTTTGGTTTACACAAGCCTGGAGATTGAAGACGACATGAACGCCAACCACATGGTGAGTGAAGCAAGTTCATTTCTAGATTCGTTATCCGTTGAACAACGGTCATCTGCCTTTTTTCTTTTCCCATCTGATCAAGAGCGAAAACTTTGGTTTTACACGCCGACAAACCATGGTGGACTACCGATGAATCAAATGTCGTCATCACAGCAACGCTTGGTAATGCGGTTGATCTCGACCGCGTTGTCGGAAGCCGGTTATGTAACAGCGTCGGTAATCATGTCGATGGAAAATATTCTTGATCGAGTCGAAGGTTTTGTGAGTTTGTTTGAGCGTGATCGGGGGCGTGATCCTGGTCTGTATTGGGTGAGTATTTTTGGAACGCCATCGATGAAAGGCACTTGGGGCTGGCGATTTGGTGGCCACCATATTTCGTTGCACTTCACCATTGTTGATGGTCGAGTGATTTCGAGCACCCCACTTTTCTTTGGAGCTGACCCAGCAAATTCGCCTCTATTGGGGCCGCACTTGCTTCGACCTTTAGCAGCGGCCGAGGATTTTGGCCGCGAATTAGTGCACGCATTGTCGTCTGAACAACGAAAAGTCACTCGGGTATCTGAAATTGCACCGACGGATTTAGTTGGCGCCAATCGGACTGTTCTCAAAGAGGGCGATTCGGCATTGCCGTTACAAGTCGTGTGGCGTAAACAATTTGATGGTGAGCTTGGCAAAGCAATTGAGCTTGTTCAGACGAAAGCTGACGCACTACTTGGAATTCAACAGAAGCACCTGGACGAAGTTTCGTTTAGCGAGAAACCCAAGGGGATTCGAATTGGTGGGTTGTCGGCAGCGCAGCAGGAAATTGCCCGTGAGTTGTTGATGGCGTATGTAGGAAGAATTCATGACGACCTCGCCGACGGCCAAAAATCTCTGATAGATGGTCATCACTTTGACGACCTGCATTTCATGTGGGCTGGAGGGATCGAAAAGGGCGAACCGCACTATTACCGGTTTCAGGGTTCACGTCTATTTGTCGAGTACGACAACACGCAAAGGGGAGTCAATCACATTCACTCAGTTTGGCGTGACCTGGAGTTTGACTTTGGCGGCGACCCTCTTGCGCATCACTATGTCGGTGAAGACTCCCACCACTAGCGGTTAAAGCAGCAGTGTTAGTTTTTTGTGGGTTGGGATTGCGCTCAACTTCACATTTCACTGGGTAACAGTGCCAGCGCTGGGCCGCCCAATCACAGCAGGCGCTGGAGCCTTTGGTGGGGTGCCCTCGACACCAGTTGTTTGAGTATTTGTTAGCGTGACGGTGTCGTTGCTCGCGGGTTGCGTGCTCGGACTACTACACACAACAATTACAGCAAAAATAACTCCAAAAATCACTACAAAGACGGGACAATAAATAATGGCAATCAAACTTGCAAAATTTAAAGATGTCGCCAACGGCACCCAGGCCGGACAGTTCGGCGTTGGTGAGTACGGGTCACTGTCATCTCTCAATGATCTGGATCCGATTTATCGACAACTTCTTGACAAGCCAATTGCTTGCACGATGGCCGTCATGGGTGGCGATGGTCGACCAAACCTGACACCAATGTGGTTTGACTACAAGGACGACAAAGTGTTAATCAATCTTGCTCAGCATCGAAAGAAGACGACATGGATTCGCAAAACACCAAAGATCACTTTGTTGTTAATGAATCCAGAAAACATGTACCACTGGATCAGCTTGAAGGTAAGCGTTGAGCGCGAAATTCTTGAAGATGATCCAAAAGAAGGCGCATGGGTCACTGAACAGGTCAACGGCATTTGGAAAAAGTACATTGGCGAGGGTGGCGGTCCAGAATACGGATTGCGTGACCCAGCAATGAACGAACGCCGTGTGTTGATGATCTGCAAAGTTGACAGCATCGCAACATTTGGTCAGCCTGGCTGATTAATAAAATCTCTCAGTTAATGCGCTGTTTTGTATTTCTATGAGCGAAGTCGTTCGTTCTTCGGGTCAAAGAGTGGCTCTGCACCAACGGTGACAGGAACACGCTTGCCAAAGATCTCGATCTCGAGTTTGGTTCCCGCAGCTTCAAACTGAGGAAACACGTAACCAAGCGCGATGCTTTGATTGAGCGTGAAGCTCCATCCACCAGATGTTGCGATACCGATGCGCTTGTCACCACTAAAAATACTTGCGCAAAATGGTGCATCTGCATTGCCAGCATCATCAAGAATCATTGGTACAAAGCGGTATGGGGAGCCTTTCGCTTTTTCTTCAACGAGCGCTGCTTTACCAACGAACTCCTTGTTCATGTCAACAAAACGGTCGAGCGATGCATCAAATGGCGAGAAGCCAATTTCCAAATCAACCTTCCATCCGCGGTAGCACTTGTCGAGACGAAGGCTGTCGACCGCGTAGATACCCATGTCGCGAATGCCGTGCGGTTCGCCGGCTGCCCACATGGCTTTGTACAACGCAACCATTTGGTCGTTCGATGCGTGCAACTCCCAGCCCAGTTCGCCAACGTAGTTAACGCGCAGTGCAAGTACTTTGCCAACTGCTGTGTCAATGAGTCGATGCGATAGCCATGGGAAGTCGCTATTTTCGAGCGATGTTGTCGTTACTTTTGACAACACTTCGCGCGACTTTGGACCAACCAAAATGAGCGAGCCGTAGTTTGCAGTGACGTTTTTGATCGTGACTGAGCCATCTGTTGGCAATGACATCTCGAGCAAGTCGAGGTCGTGCCATTCCGAGCTTGCGGCTCCAACAAGATAAAACTTGTCTTCTGCCAAGCGCGCAATAGTGAGCTCGCTGAGCAACTTGCCATCTGGCAACAATGCGTAACTCAGGCTCAAGCGGCCAATCTTTGGCAACTTGGTGCAGATGATGTTGTCGAGGAAGGCAAATGCGCCAGGTCCCGAAACTTCAATCTTGGTAAAGCCTGGTAAGTCGAGCAGTGCAACGGTGTTGCGGGCTGCTTCACATTCCTCAGCAACCACCTTGCGCCAATCGTTTTTGCGGAAGAACGAAAGAGTGTGATCGGTGATTTCACCCTTTGTGTCGAAATATGTTGGGCGTTCCCAACCACCGCGTGCGCCGTATGCAGCGCCCTTTTCTTTGAGCAAGTCGTACAACGGCGATACGTATCCAGGTCGACCTGCTGGTCGCTCTTCAAATGGAAAGCCCATTGCATATTCGTTCTGGTACACCTCGAGCGCTTTGTCGATTGTGTATTGCGTCGTTGCATAGTCCTTATAACGACGGCGATCGATGCCCCAAATATCAAACTCTGGACGACCATTGAGTACCCACTCGGCAATTGCTTTTCCGGCACCGCCACCTTGGGCAATACCAAAACTGAATGTGTTGCAATGGAAGAAGTTGCGCAACCCACGCTCTGGACCCATGTACGGGTTGCCGTCTGGTGCGTAGGGGATTGGTCCATTGACAACGCGCGCGATACCTGCTTCGCCAATGAGTGGAACACGATTGCCTGCATCAAGAATCTGCACTTCAAGACGATCGAGTTCTGCCGGCCACAACATGTTTGCAAACTGATCGGGAATACCGTCAAGCCACATTGCGGTTGACTGCCATTCGTATGGTCCAAGAATGAAACTATTGCGTTCTTGACGCAAGTAGTACGAAGTGTCTACGTCGCGCAAGAGTGGAAGTGGAAACTCGCGTGCTGCAAGTTCTGGAATTTCTTCGGTCACCAAGTATTGGTGCGCCATTGTCATGATCGGTAAGTGTCGACCAATGAGGGCCATCACTTCTCCGGCACGATAGCCGGCAGCATTGATAACAATTTCGCAATCAATGGTTGCTTTGTCGGTTGTCACTGTCCACTGATCGTTGTCGTGTTGCTTCATTGCAATCACACGCTCATTGCGACGAATATTTGCACCCATCGCACGCGATGCGCGGGCAAGAGCTTGCGTTACTTGCGAAGGGTCGATGTCGCCATCGAGTGGATCCCACAATGCACCAGCAAGATCATGTGTCTCGAGCAGCGGGTAACGCTCTTTGAGTTCGCTCGGCGTCAACATGTCGTACTCCATGCCGTTGGCACGCGCCATCGACTTGACGTGACGAAACTCGGCCATGCGCTCTTCGGAGTGCGCGAGTCGCACCGAGCCAGTGACGTGATAACTAATTGGGAAGTCTGGATCTTTGGCGAGCTCGGTGTACAACTCGGCTGTGTACTTCTGGACCTTCATGATGCTCCATGAGCCAGAATAAGTAGGTACGTTGCCGGCTGCGTGCCAAGTAGAACCAGAGGTCAATTCGTCGCGCTCGAGCAACAGCACATCGGTGCAACCCATTTTGGCTAGGTGATAGAGGGCGCTGACCCCAGCAATGCCGCCGCCGATGATGACAATTTTTACGCGCTCACTCATGTCGGACCCTGTCTATTTCTCTCGTAGATATAGGTTGATATTTGTTCATATATTTTGTTCATCTATATAGACGCTTGGACCGATTGGGCCGAAGTGCGCCTGTCTTGTGTTTATAGCTTTACCGCCTTCTAATTTCCGTATGTCATAATAGGTCACTGATATATCTCCACCAAAACCGCTGAGGTGACTATTGTGCCGAATTTACCAAGTAATGCAAAAGTCGTGATCGTTGGCGGCGGCATTGTTGGTTGCAGCGTTGCTTATCACTTGGCAAAACGCGGAGTTACAGATGTAGTGCTGATTGAGCGCAAGCAACTCACCAGTGGCACCACTTGGCATGCGGCTGGTTTGGTGGGCCAATTACGAGCCACGCAGAACCTCACGCGCTTGGCTCAGTACACCACCAACTTGTTTGCAACTCTCGAAGAAGAGACGGGGCAAGCAACTGGTTTTCAGCAACGCGGCTCGGTCGCGATTGCGCCAAACGAAGAGCGCTTTGAAGAACTCAAGCGTGGAGCATCAATGGCCCGCGTGTTTGGTCTGCCTGTCAACATCATCACGCCGGCCGACGTAAAAGATTTGGTGCCTCTCGCACGTGTTGATGATCTTGTTGGTGCAGTGCATTTGCCTGGCGACGGTGTTGTTAACCCAATCGACGTAACGCAAGCGCTTGCAAAGGGTGCGCGCGCAGCAGGTGTAAAGATTTTTGAAAACACCAAGGTCGATCGCATCGTGGTTGAAAACGGTCGCGCAGTTGGCGTGATAGCCGAAGGTGAAATGATTCGTGCTGATGCGGTTGTCAACTGTGCGGGCATGTGGGCGCGCGAGCTCGGAGATTCTGTTGGTGCAACAGTGCCATTACACGCTGCTGAACACTTTTACATTGTGACCGAAGCTGTTGAGGGAATTTCGCCAACCATGCCAGTGTTGCGCGATCAAGATGGTTGCGGTTACTTCAAAGAAGATGCTGGCAAGTTGCTCGTCGGTTGGTTTGAGCCTGTTGCCAAACCTTGGGGCATGAAAGGAATCTCAGAAGAGTTTTCGTTTACGTCGTTGCCAGAAGACTTCGAACACATTGCACCGCTTGTTGAGAACGCGACACATCGAATGCCGCTACTTGCACAAACCGGTATCCGGTTGTTCTTTAACGGTCCAGAATCATTTACTCCCGACGATCGCTACTTGCTCGGCGAACAGCCAGAGGTGCCAGGCTTGTTTGTTGCAGCAGGTTTCAACTCAATCGGCATTCAGTCTTCGGGTGGTGCAGGCAAAGTGCTTGCCGACTGGATTGTTGATGGCCGTCCACCGATGGATCTGTGGGATGTCGATGTGCGTCGCGTTATGCCGTTTCAACGCAACCGCAATTACCTTCATGATCGAACGGTTGAATCGCTTGGCTTGTTGTACGCAATGCACTGGCCATTCCGTCAGCCAGAAACTGCGCGCGGTGTGCGTCGATCGGCGTTGCATGATCGCCTTGCCGCAAAAGGCGCATGTTTTGGCGAAGTCGCAGGGTGGGAGCGCACAAATTGGTTTGCTCCTCCAGGCAAAAAAGCCGAATACGAATACACGTATGGCCGTCAAAACTGGTTCGAATACACCGCGGCAGAGTGCAAGGCCACACGCGAAGCAGTTGCCATGTTTGACCAATCATCATTCGGCAAATTTGTGCTTGAAGGTGTCGATGCCGAACAGATCATCAACAATGTGTCGGCAAACGACATGTCGGTGCCTGTTGGCAAACTTGTCTACACGCAGTGGCTCAACGAGCGGGGCGGAATTGAGGCCGACCTCACCGTTACCCGCGAAGCAGCTGATCGTTATCTCGTAGTAACTGCTGCAGCCACACAGGTGCGCGATTTCCAGTGGCTCAAAAATCACATTCCTGCCGGCGCACGAGCAACGCTTACCGATGTCACTTCTGGTTCGGCCGTCTTGAGCATCATGGGGCCAAACTCACGTGCGTTGTTGCAGTCGCTCACATCAACCGACATGTCAAACGAAGCATTTCCGTTTGGCACTTCACAGATCATCGACTTGGGTTATGCGCGAGTGCGCGCAAGTCGTGTCACGTTCGTTGGCGAACTTGGTTGGGAGTTGTACATTGCGACCGAATACGCAACAGGTGTTTTTGATGCGATTGTTGCAGTGGGTGAAAAGTTTGGTCTCAAGCATGCTGGCTATCACGCACTCAACTCGATGCGTACCGAAAAGGGATACCGTCACTGGAGCCATGACATTTCCCCAGATGACACGCCAATCGAAGCTGGTCTCGGTTTCACTGTTGCGTGGAACAAAGTAGGTGGTTTCATTGGTCGCGATGCTTTGCTCAAGCAAAAAGAGACTGGTGTTAAAAAGCGTCTTGTACAAGTTGCGCTCAAAGATGCCGGCAAATTGCTCTATCACAACGAACCAATCTGGCGTAACGACGAAATTGTTGGTCATATTGCGTCGGGCATGTTTGGTCATCACCTTGGCAAGTCGCTCGGTATGGGCTACGTCGAAAATCATCACGGCCTTGCCGACAAAGATTTCATCACAAGCGGAACATACGAAATTGAAGTTGCAGGCGAGAGAGTTGCGGCAGATGTGCAGTTAGAGCCGTTTTACGATCCAAAGAGTTTGCGTATCAAGGCCTAACGGTCGATGGCGCGATAAGTACTATAAGAACTATAAGAAGGAGCAATCATGACAACTACACCAGCACGACGCGGAGGACGGGCAACTCGCACCGCAATGCGCGCGGCTCCACTTACCGACGACATCAAGCCGGTACGCCCGGGTATGCCGAGCGGTCGCTACAAGGCACTCACCGATTCTGAAGTTCTCAAAATTCACGAAGCAGCCATTAATGTGCTCGAAAATATTGGTATTGCCGATGCAATTCCATCAACTCTCGAATACTTGTTGCCAAAGGGCTGCAAGCTCGACAGTAACGGGCGCTTGTTGTTTCCGCGTTCACTGATCGAACACACACTCGAGATTGCTGCGCGTAACTTTCCGTTGTACGCCCAAGACCCAAAGTTTGACATGGAGCCGTGGGGCACCAACACCTACTTCGGCACTGCTGGTGCTGCTGTATACATTGCCGATTACGACACAGGTGAGTATCGCGAGTCGGTGTCGCAAGATGCGTACGACATCGCGCGCTTGGTTGACAAGATGGAGCACCTGCACTTTTATCAGCGAGCAGTTGTGCCACGCGATATTCCTGAAGCATCGGCAATGGACATCAACACGTGTTACTTGAGCGTGAGCGGAACCACCAAGCATGTTGGTACTTCATGGGTGCACCCAGATCACTTGGAAGCATCGCTCAAGATGTTGCACGAGATCGCAGGCGGCGAAGACAAGTGGCGTGCGCGTCCATTCGTGAGCCAGTCCAACTGTTTCGTTGTTCCGCCACTCAAGTTTGCAAGCGATGCTTGTAAGTGCCTTGAAGTTGCCGTACATGGCGGGATGCCAGTGTTGTTGTTGTCGGCTGGTCAGGCTGGTGCAACTGCACCTGCAGCAATTGCAGGTGCACTTGTGCAACAAGTTGCAGAATGCTTGGCAGGTCTTGCATACGTCAATGCGATCAAGCCTGGTCACCCAGCAATCTTTGGTTTGTGGTGCTTCGTTTCCGACTTGCGCTCGGGTGCGATGTCGGGTGGAAGCCCAGAGCAAGTGTTGCTCTCATCGGCCAGTGCACAGATGGCACATTTTTACAACCTCACCGGTGGCACATCGTCGGGTATCAGTGACGCAAAGTTTCCTGATGCGCAGTCTGGTTCTGAAAAAGGAATTAATCACGC
>DFDK01000068.1:0-611 GCA_002367695.1 Acidimicrobium sp. UBA3029
GAGGGTGACGTGTTGTGGGGTATTGACAACACGTTGCTGTCGCGCGCGCTCGAAGCCGATGTTTTTAGCGCATACGAAACACCAAATACTGCGTCTATGGACGCCGCGTTGTTGCACGATATTCCCGGACACGAAGTGACACCAGTCGACAGTGGCGATGTGTGTATCAACTACGACATTGCCTGGTTTAAGACAAACAACATCGCTCCTCCCCTCACACTGGATGCTCTGACCAATAAGCAATACGCAAACTTGTTGGTAGTGCCGAGTGCATTGAGTTCGTCACCGGGTCTGGCCTTTTTTATGGCAACAATTGCCGAATTTGGCACAGACGGTTGGCAGGCATACTGGAAGACGTTGCGCGATAACGGAGTAATGGTGGTGGATGGATGGACACAGGCATACAACACTGAATTCTCTGGTGCATCGGGCAAGGGTGATCGGCCAATAGTCGTCAGTTATTCATCGAGTCCTCCTGCAGAAGTGATATTTGCTGACCCACCCATTGACGTAGCACCAACCGCAGTTGCTTCACTCACCTGCTTTGAACAAATTGAGTATGCGGGCATTCTTCGCGGCACGAAGCACGAGGATGAGGCCAAATTACTTAT
>DFDK01000068.1:921-18867 GCA_002367695.1 Acidimicrobium sp. UBA3029
ACCAAATATGCACTGCGGCCAGAAAACCCCTTGCGCCTTGAAGCAAACGTGATTGCAACCAATCGCACTACCTGGATTGACGAGTGGTCTGCAATCGTTCTGAAATAATCACTTGAAATAACCATGGATCAACTCGTGCAATCCAACATCGCGCTATCGCTGTACAGACGAAGTGCTCGCTGGCTATGGATAGCGCCGACAGTGTTCTTGATATTGATCTTGGTGATACCTGCTACGACAATAATTTTGCGTGGTACGACCCTCGATGGTTTCAAGGATGTGCTCAATAATTCGACAATTAGACAAGCATTGTGGTTTACTGCTTGGCAAGCACTTGCAAGTACTGCGCTCACGTTGATTGTTGCGCTACCAGCGACTTTTGTGTTGTCTCGGTTTACATTTACAGGCAACCGTGCCTTGCAAGCTCTCATTACCGTGCCATTTTTGCTACCAACAGTTGTGGTTGGTGCTGCGTTCTTGGCCGTGCTTCCAGCAAAACTGCATTACACAGCAGCCGCTTTGATTATTGCGCATGCGTATTTCAATCTCACTGTGGTGGTGCGCATCGTTGGTGCGCGCTGGGAACAACTGCATCCAGGTATCGAGCAGGCTGCGCGCACACTCGGCGCATCACCATTAACAGTCTTTCGCACAGTGACGCTGCCACTCTTGCGCGGCGCACTTGCCACCGCAAGCGGAGTAATTGCGCTATTTGCCCTTACTTCATACGGCATTGTGCGCACGCTTGGAGGCCCGGCCAGAGCAACAATTGAAACCGAGATATATACACGCAGCGTATTAATCGGCGATATGCCTGGCGCTATTGCTCTCTCAATTTTGCAGATGATTGTTCTCACAGCACTGTTGTGGTGGTGGGCAAAACGCCATCGCAACGAATCTATGAGCCCCCAAATATCCGTAGCACAACAATCGCCTAGCACTCGTGGTCAAATTGCACTGGTGTATGGCATTGCACTTGCAACTGCCGCAGTCGTTATTGCTCCAATGTGCGCATTACTGTGGCGCTCACTTACCCGAACAACACCAGGCGCTACTCGCTTTACGCTTGCTGGATGGCGAGCGGTTGCATCGTCAACAACTCTTTCTGCAATATCCACCAGCATGCTGTTTGCGTTGTGTGCCATGGTGATCGCAACAGTGCTTGGACTAATGGTGGCTCTGGGAGTCGCATACGGATCACCGAGATTTTTGTGGCTTGAGCGTATTTCTGTACTTCCACTCACCGTCTCTGCCGTGACAATTGGACTTGGCATTCTGATTACATATGACACCGCACCATACGATTTCCGATCGGCGTGGATCATCACCCCTCTCGCCCATTCCTTGATTGCGTTGCCAATAGTGGTTCGCATCGTGCTGCCGGTCGTACGACAAATTCCGAGAGGACTGCAGTCGGTCGCATCCACCCTAGGAGCAACACCGCTACAAACATGGCTGACGGTAGATCGCCCTCTGATATCTCGTGCGATAGGTGCATCGGCAGCAATTGCATTTGCTATTTCGATCGGCGAATTCGGTGCAACAAGTTTTCTTACTCGCCGAAGCAGTGAAACTCTGCCAGTCACAATCTCGCGCCTGCTTTCGCGGCCCGGAGATGCACTACGAACTCAGGCATATGCACTGTGCGTGATTATTGTCGTCATCAGCATGATTGCGATATTTTTAATTGACATGTTGCGACCAAGCAGAAAGGCAAAGTGATGCTTGCTCTCACCGACATCACTATCAACTATGAAGGTCGGACTATTTTGATTAATGCAAGCCTCAGCGTCGCACGCGGTGAGATTGTCTCGCTCGTGGGCCCAAGTGGTTCAGGCAAAACAACATTGCTGCGAGTGATTGCTGGTCTTGAGCAGCCAAGCCAAGGCACAGTTGTTATTGACAACAGATTGATGACCGGAATTCCGACCCACAAGCGCGATGTCGGTCTTGTGTTTCAAGACAACCAGTTATTTCCGCACCTCTGCGTCTTTGACAACATCGCCTATTCGTTGCGCATTAAGCGAGTTTCAAAAGCACTGCAGATCGAAAAAGTGAACGAGATGCTGAGCCTCATTGGCATGGAAGACCTTGCGCGTCGTGACGTTGGCAATCTCTCGGGCGGCGAAGCAAAGCGAATTGCGGTGGCGCGTGCGCTCGTTGCTAATCCATTTATTTTGTTGCTCGACGAGCCACTCACGGGGCTCGACGCCGAACTTCACGATCGACTACTCGACGACATGGGTGCTCTACTGCGTGCTCGTGGAACCACAGTGGTGCACGTCACCCATGACCGAAATGAAGCGACACGATTGTCGGACCGCGTAGTTGATGTGCGTACTTTGAGCCAGTCGGGTGCGCAACTACAGTAAAGCGCGATGACAAACGAATATCTTGTTGAAGAAGTGCCCACCGATGAGGTACTGGTTTTGCGCTTGGCCGTGCTGCGTGACGGCACACCATCACAAGATCCCCGCTACGCAGAAGATGACACCGAAGGCTCAGTGCACCTTGGCATTAGAGAGAGCGGCGTTTTGGTCGCATGCTCTACGTGGTTACCACGACCATGGCTGCTCGACGAAGTTCACCCCGCAACGCAACTACGCGGTATGGCTGTAACAAAACATCTGCAATCAAAAGGACTCGGCCGCATACTGCTACAGGCAGGAATTGCAAGAGCCAAATTGCTTGATTCAAAATATGTTTGGGCACGTGCGCGCGATAAAGCACTGTACTTTTATGAACGCAATGGTTTTACAACTATCGGCGACCAATTCATTGACGATGCATCCGGTCTTGGTCATCATCTCGTGATGCTAGAAAACAAGTAACAAACTATTTCTTAATTTCAACAGCTATTTTAAATAGTGTTGTTGAGCTTGCTGTTTGCTTGACCAAAATCTCGATTACCCACTCACCTGAATATGCAAACTCGGTTACGCCAGAAAAGTGATTGGATCCAGTTTCTTCAAGCACAATCGGACCATTGGGTATGTTGCGTGCAGGCATTGACATGCGGGCAGTTGCCGCTTCGATCTGGACAAATGTTCCGTCTGCCCGCGCAACGACCATATGCACCTCACTTTGGCCTATACGCGCCGACGTGAGTGACAACTCAACGATCATCTGCCCCTGAAAAATAGTGGACGAAAGCGGTGCTGGCTCAAGCACCCCCTTTGGAGGCATGGCAACGAGGGTTGATGTGAGAGCCAAAATGATGAGACCGAACAACACCTCAATACCCATCGACTGGCGCAATGAGCCAGATTGCTTGCGTTGCATTGCCACCCGTGACACTGCGCCGAGCGCAATCAAGACGACAACTAGACACACCTTGACAATCAGTGTTCTTCCGTAACGACTCTCCAATATCTGACCAAAACCATCCAGCATCAGCCAGGCCTGAATTACACCAGTAACCACGATGACCGGTACCGCAAAACCAGCAGTGCGCGAAAACCACCGCAGCGAAGGTGCCGATGTTGATTCATCGGTTGCAAGCCACATGTTGCGGTCGTAGACAATGATCAGCAGCGGCCCCACCCATAGTGAAACAGCAAGCATGTGCGACATGTCAAGACCAATGCTCAACGCAACAGGATTTGTGGCGACAGGGTGTCCAGCCAATGACAACGTGAGAGTGATGCCCACAAGCGACGCCCACACACCAAACTTCCACCACCACGTGCCACGAAACTGAATTACTGCAATAAGTGCGCCGATAACACCCAACAACAAAAGTCGAGCAAGTTGCATCTTGCCGTACTGCGTCGTCAATGTTTCTAATAGCAATGAAAGATCGACTGCCTTATAGATCTTGTACCCAGAAATGTGTGGGCCATAGGCAATCAGAGCCTCAAGCGTGCCTAATGCGGCAAATGCCCAACCACTTTTGAGCGCAAGTGTTGAGCGTGACGACAAGCGGTCGGTGCGAACAGCCTGCAGTAACCCAATGCCACCGATGAGCAGAACTACACCTAGATAAGTAACCCAACGAATGACATTGAACAAACTTGCAAGACCGTGACGCTCGAGTTCTTGATACTTACTTATCGCCGAAACATCGGTTGAAGTATTTCCAATCTGAAATGCAAACGAACCTTGCGCAGGATGGCTGTCGGCAGAAGCAACGCGCCAGACCACCACATAGGTGCCAGATTCCAATGTCGAGATCGGTGCGCGAACGATGGTGTGATTTGCAGCATCTCGAATTGGCTTGACTACTTGAACGACATTGCCAGTCGAGTCGAGAATGCGAATCTTGCCAAACACGGTGTCAATAAACTCGTTGAAAAATAATGCGATTTCTGTTGGTGACTGATCGAGAACTGCGCTCGGTGCTGGCTCGCTTGTGAGCAAGATTGCATGTGCTGAGGCAATTTGTGCTGGTGCAAGCACTGTCAGCAATGCAACGACAACGAATGCCAATCTTGTAATCAATTTGCGCAACAACATCTCAGTACGCATCCACAACAGGCAGCCCATCGACAGCGAGTCTGCCAAGCAGCCATGCAAGACGATGATTGGGTGACAACTTGGCAGCAGCATCGGGCAATACGGTCATCCCCATCGATTTGCGACTATTCCAGATCATGAGTTGTCGATCCAACTCAAATCGCACAAATGTTGCGTCCCAATTATCAAACGAATAACCGGGATTCAGATCAGCCAAATTCAGATCGGCCAGATGTACTTCGGATTCGCACCAGCGCATCAGCATCAGATCGGTAATCGCTACTCGCCCACCACCAGCATGCGACTTGATGCCAAAACCTGTCCATGTTGTTGGGGTGGCTGACGCCCATGCGCCCTCGAGCGCATAAATGCTCGCACGCACATGACCTACCAATTCGTGCGCACTGAGACCCGACCACGACTCAATCTGGGCGTCGCGTGTTGGCTTGCCACCTTCATATTGTTCGGTTTCTTCGCCCCGGTTCGCTGCTGCAAACATGCGCACGTGGCTGTAGGCATTATTGGCCAAGTGGCTCAACACATGACCGCGGCTCCAACCGGCCAGCATCGATGGTTGTCGACACTGCTCATCGGTAAGCCCGTCAAGCACCTGCAGTAATCGCTGATGTGAAGCCGCGCATCCAACTACCTGAGCGTTGAGAATGCGGGACAAATCAACCATCGCGGACAACGGTAGTGGCTGAGCCTTTACAAACGAGAAGAGCGCTGCGGAATCACTACAACAGTGCCATCTGGCTCGTGATGCACGCGGGCCGAAACACCATAAAATTCTGCAAGAGTTTCGCTTCTCAAAACCTGTTTGGCAGTACCTTCGGCAACTCGATGACCTTCGTGCATTAAGACCAATCGATCTGCATATAAACCAGCCAACGTTAAGTCGTGCATTGCAGAAATAATTGTCAGCCCTTGCTCGCGGCGCAAACTATCTACGAGTTCGAGCGCTTGTTGCTGATGACCAATATCGAGCGCGCTCGTTGGTTCGTCAAGCAGCAACACTGGTGCTTCTTGCGCGAGTGCTCGAGCAATAACTAACCGCTGAACTTCGCCGCCCGAAAGCGTGCCTAACTTGCGCGCAGAAAACTGAACAAGATCAAGACGATTCAAGACTCGATCAATTACGTCGCGGTCATGAGATGTTTCTGATGAAAAGTAATTGATGTACGGGTTACGACCAAGCACTACGTATTCGTACACCGACATGTCGGTTGGAATCACCGGCGATTGAGGCACGTAAGCAATGTGTTGTGCTCGCCAGCGAGCAGATGCTGCAGGAATTTCGGTTTGATTAATTGCAACCGACCCGGTGTAGGGCACGAGGCCTGCTGCTGCACGAAGCACCGAAGACTTGCCCGCACCATTGGGGCCGATGAGACACAGCCACTCGCCAGAATGCAACAAGTCATTAAAACCCACGACCGCATCAGTGCCGTTGTAGGAAACCGTTAGATCGCAAAAGCCAATTGCGGTCATCTTGAAACATCCCGCGTGCGAAGCAGTAACAAAAAGAATGGTGCACCTATAAACGCTGTGACAACACCGATTGGTGTTTCGGCGGGACTCGCCAACACTCGACTCGGAATATCTGCAGCGACCAAAAATGCCGCACCAAGCATCATGCTCATTGGCAACACCACACGATTGCTCGCACCAACAATTAAGCGAACAGCATGAGGCACGATGATACCGACGAAGCCGATGAGACCACTGACTGCCACGACAGAAGCCGTGCCGAGCGTGGCTGCTAACACCACGATGAGGCGCACCCTGCGTACGTTGATACCGAGAGCAAGTGCTTCATCATCACCAACACGCATCACATCAAGCAGTCGACGATGTAAGAGTAAAACAACAGATGAAACAACGACGTACGGCAGAATGAGGCGAACATCGCCCCATGTTGCGCTCGAAAGTCGACCCAAAATCCATGAATACACCTGACGCACGACATCGCTATTGCGCTGCAAAACGAATGCCTGGATTGCCGTCGTCATCGATGTAACTGCAACACCTGCCAGCACGAGTGTGGTGCTGGATCGATTGCTTCCGAATGCCGTACCAACCACGTATGTCACGAGCACTGCACAAAGTGCACCGATAAAAGCTGCAAGTGGCAAAGGATCAATGATCCATGATGAGGTTGTTTCGCGTTGGAGTGTGAAAACGATTGTTGCCCCGAGCCCCGCACCAGCAGCAACACCAAGTAGGTACGGGTCAACAAGTGGATTACGAAATACACCTTGGTAGCTCGCACCAGACACCGAGAGCATCGAGCCAACTAGCGCAGCAAGCACAACGCGCGGTGCGCGAATTTGCCACACCAAGTTCCAGTCAGCTCGGGACATACCGCTGTTCAAAGAAACAAACGGCACATGGTCGAGCAACTCTGCAGGAATACGCCACCACTGTGGACCAGCTGGACCAATCATTAAGCCAACAAGAACCATGCATGCCACCACTGCCCCGCTGAGGGCAAACGACAAAGGTTGTTTGTCGCGGCCCCCAGCAGAGCGTGAAGTGATGACAGATGTTGGCATCAACGGTGTTATTTGGCAGATGCTTTCGTGATTGCTTCACCAATTGCGACGACGAGTTCGACAATGCGTGGTCCCCAACGTGACGCAATGTCATCGTCGAGAACTGCAATATTGTCGGCGAGGACGGCAGACAAGCCACCCCAACCATCACGTGCCGCAACTGTCTCGGCATTCTGTGCGCAACACTTTGTGTCGGCCAAGACAATGATGTCTGGATTAGATGAAACGATTGACTCTGCCGACAATTGTGGGTAGTCGTTGCCCGCCTCTGCGTTGTCTGCAATGTTTCGAAGTCCGAACAGATTAAACAACTGACCGATGAATGAATTGGATGTCACCGAGTAGTAGGTGTCGTCAAGCTCGTAGTAGTACGACAACGGTGTCGCAGGGGCGACAACTGCCGCCACTGCCGCATCAATTTCGGTCTGCATAGAGGCAACAAGTTGATCTGCCTCTGTCACGTGCCCAACAAGCATTCCAAGTTGTTCAATCTGCTCGTACACACTGTCGAGATTGGTCGGAGCGTTAGCGATGAATAATGGAATGTTGAGGGAACCGAGTTGCTCTGCAAGGCTTCCTGGGTCGTACGACGCGATAACGAGATCGGGAGTAAAACCGCTAATTGCCTCAATGTTTGGCTCAAAGCCAGAAAGCATTGTGCCGAGCGCGACTGCTTCAGCTGGATAATTGGAATACTCGTCGACCGCAATAACTTGTGCTCCTGCACCAATGGCGTACAACATTTCTGTCGAAGTTGGCGACAGCGAAATGATTCGCATCGGTTGTGCATCAAGAGTTAAGTCTCCAACAGTGACGGGATATGTTGCAGTTGATTCTGTTGCTTCAACAGCAATAGTGGTGTCCGAGATAGTTGCACTACTGCCACAACCTGCGATCGTTGCAGTGAGGGCAAACAAAAAGCCGGCAATGCCGGCCTTGGTTAACTTTTTCATGAGTGGGTCTCCTTGCTCTTCTTGCGAGAGCGGTTGATGAAGCAACGAACCAGGCGACCGGACTTACGAACTTGATGTTCGAACTACCGTTGCGTGACAGTGCCGGAATCTCACCGGACTTCGCTGGGAACTTTGCGCCACGACTATTGCCGTGGTGGAGACAGACTAGCCCGTCACGAAGGCGGAGAGACGTTCGATGCCTTCTTTTAAGTCGGCATCGCCAAGCGCAAAACTGAACCGAGCAAAACCCGGCATCCCGAAGGCCTCGCCTGGCACGAACGCCACCTTGACACGGTCGAGTACGAGGTCGGCCAACTGCATTGAGTCGGTGGCGATCTCTCCGCCAAGCGACTTACCAAGCAGTCCGCGCACATTCGGGAAGCAATAAAACGCGCCCTGGGGCTCCATGCATGTAATGCCAGGAATGGCGCTCAGCATCTCGTGCATCAATGTGCCTCTGCGCGAAAATGCTTCGCGCATCATTTCAACTGCCGACAAGTCGCCGCTCACTGCTTCGAGTGCGGCCATCTGCGCGACGTTAGAAACATTGGAAGTGGTGTGCGACTGAAAGTTGATTGCAGCCTTCATCACATCTTTTGGCCCGATCATCCAGCCAACACGCCAGCCCGTCATTGCATAAGTCTTTGCAACACCATTGACGATGATGCATTTGTCGGCGATCTCTGGCACGAGTGTTGGCATTGACGAAAACTTGTGCTTGCCATAGGTGAGGTGTTCGTAGATTTCGTCTGTGATCACCCAAATGCCGTGCTGTACAGCCCACTTGCCTATCGCAATAGTTTCTTCAGGCGTGTACACCGCGCCGCTTGGGTTGTCGGGCGACACAAACAGCAACACTTTGGTACGAGCAGTACGAACTTTTTCGAGTTGCTCGACCGTGACCTTAAATTCAGATTCTTCTGTGGTGTCAACAATGACTGAAACTCCGTCGGCAAGCGCAACGGCCTCTGGATACGTTGTCCAATACGGCGCCGGAATAATTACTTCATCACCCGGGTCACACAACGCCGCGAATGCAACGAACACTGCGTACTTGCCGCCATTTGTTACGAGCACTTGCGATGCGTCACAAACAAATCCGCTATCGCGCTTTGTCTTTACCGCAATGGCCTCGCGCAACTCTGGCAAGCCCGCAGCTGGTGTGTAGCGATGAAACTTCGGATCGCGTGCAGCACGTACTGCTGCCTCGACAATGCCTTCTGGCGTCGGAAAGTCTGGTTCGCCTGCGCCGAAACCGATTACGTTCTCACCTTTGGCCTTGAGAGCTTTGGCCTTGGCATCAACCGCCAGGGTTGCCGATTCGGCAATGGCACTCAGTCGGGCAGAAACACGGTTTTTGGGGTTTTGATGCGTAGTCACGGATGCCATGCTTACACAGTGGACACCGGTGAAGCGAAAACATTGCGAGATCATCCGTGCAAGTAAGCGATGTGCTGGATGGCGACTGGGATGCCCTTGAGCCCCTGCGAAACCCCGTTCTCGTAGTCGCCCTGCGCGGCTGGTTTGATGTTGCAGGCGTGGCTACGGGCGCATTGGAGTGGGCCATCCAGGACCGCCCTGTCACCGTTGTTGCTTCCATCGACCCCGACCCATTTTTTGACTTCACCCAAGAACGTCCAGAGACATTTATCGACGAAGACGGTGACCACCAGATTCGTTGGCCCGAAAATGAATTTCTCGTCACGCGGTTCCCTGAAGGATCTCGAGACTTGGTTCTTGTTTCCGGTGTCGAGCCACACTTGCACTGGACAACCTTTGCCAACTGCATCGTGGAATGTGCGCGCAAACTCAAATGCGAAGTTGTCGTGACGGTTGGTGCCACAGTCGACGGCGTTCCGCATACGCGTTCCCCCCTCGTTTTTGGCAGCACTACTAATGCTTCGCTTGCGCGGCGCCTCGGGCTTTCAAGACCGCAGTATCAGGGCCCAACGGGTGTCGTTGGTGTGATTCACGAACGACTGGAGCACGAAGGCATTACTGCTGTGTCATTGCGGGTAGGAGTGCCCCACTATTTGGTCAATGCTCAGCATCCAAAGTCGTCTGCTGCGTTATTGCGCAAACTCGAACACGTACTGGGCGTACCCACCAGCCATGGCGAGATGTATGAAGAGATTCAGCGATGGGAAGAATTGCACGATGCTGCAATCGATGGCGATGATCAGACCACAAGTTATTTGGCGATGCTTGAAGATGAATACGACCGGCGCGTGGAAGAAAATATTCCCACGGGTGATGCACTAGCAGTTGAGTTTGAAAAATTTTTGCGCGAACAACAAGACGGCAACGACGACACTGCGTTATAGCAACCTATACATGTAAAGAACCCCGACCTTTCGGCCGGGGTTCTTCAACAGGGGGTTTATATTTACTAGTTGCCCGAACCAACGCGCATTGCGTTGTTCTTAGCAATAGTCAAGATTGCGCCGCTCAGTGGTGCGTAACCCAACGACTCAGCAGCTGCTGGGGCGTATGTGCTGAGGATCCACTTGAGGTAATCGCTCACAACAATTGCCTTTGATGAGACCGCTGTGCGACCAAGTGCGTAAGTAACTGCAACGAATGGGTACGCAGTCGAGTTGGTTGTCTGCTTGAAGTTGAAGGTAACAAAACCCTTCGCATCAACATCTGAGTTTGAGATCATCGATGACACCGCTGCTGCAGTTGGCGCAACGTATTTGCCAGCAGCATTCTTGATGTTTGCCGATGCCATGCCTTTTGCGGCACGACTTGCATCAGTAACAAACGAGACTTCGGTGTAACCAATTGATCCATTGGTATTGGCGATTGCATTGGATGCATTTGCCGAACCGCTCTGGCCCTGAAATGCTGCACCTAAACGAGCTACTGCTGATGAGCCACCAGGAATTGCAGTCGTAAACGCATCGTTTACGGTCCACTTGGGGTTAGCTGCATTCAACGGTTTGATGAAGTTGTTTGTGGTGCCTGAACCATCAGAGCGGTACACAACAGTGATCGTCTTGTCTGGAAGTGTTGGTGTTGCGATTGCATACTTTGCAACTTCCTTACCGTTGACCTTGACGGTGTAAACAGCGGCCTTGGTGGTCAACCTAATTGCGATCTGACCCTTTGAGGCAACAGTGGCGGTCTTGATTGACTTTTTGCCTTCCAAGACTTCGATCTTTTTACCCTTTGCGGATTTGAGTGCCGCTGGTGTCAATGTAACTGTCAAGGTTGCTGCTCTTGTAGAAGTTGTTGTCCACAGCGTACTTGCACCCTTATATTTACTCTTCTTTGTGGAGTTTGCCCAGATTGGATTGGCCTTCATGTCAGCAACAATTGCTGGGTCGTTCCACTTCTTGATTGTGCCATCAAAAATTCCGGCAACTGTTGGAATGGTCAAACTAAGTGTTGAACCCTTGATTTCGTCGAGTCGGTAAGCAACAGAAATACCGCCGGCAACGTATGGCACATACACCCAGTTAAATGATGTTGAGCCAGACTGTGATGATGAGACAGCAGAGTCAGATCCACCGAAATCGGTGAGATTGGAGAAGAAGTCTGTCTTGCCTTTGCCTGAGCCACCGCCTGGGTTTGCATAGGTAGCGGTGTGTCCTGAGCCCCTTGTGTATTCAACTGTTGCAGCAGCTTGGAATGTCTGCGGGAATGTTGCACCCGAACCACTAATACTCTCTGCCGATACCATCGTGGCGCACGACATGCCGCCGACAACAACAAGTGCTGTGGTTGCAATTACTTTGCGGAAACTTTTCATGAACTCCTCCGAGTTTTTTATGGTTGATTTTGCTGGGATATTGCTTACGGAGGAAACTTACAAACCGCAGGTATTCATTGGGTAGCGACCCGTCAAACTACGAGTAGCAACTAGATGAACTCTTCGTGAACGACTCAGCCAAACTTTCCCTGCACGTAATCTGCCGTGCGGGTATCTGTTGGGTTGGTAAACATCTTGCGTGTGGCATCTGCTTCGACCAAAACCCCCGGGCCACCATCAGACAAAAAGAACGCACAGTAATTAGACACACGCGAAGCCTGCTGCATGTTGTGGGTCACGATCACAACAGTGATTTTCTCTGCCAGTTCATGAATTGTTTCCTCAATTCGCAGAGTCGAGCCTGGGTCGAGTGCCGAACATGGCTCGTCCATCAACAAAATAGTTGGCTCAACGGCGAGAGAACGCGCGATGCACAAACGCTGTTGCTGACCGCCAGAGAGTGAGCCGCCAAATGCATCAAGTCGATCTTTAACTTCTTTCCAGAGGCCAGCGCGCGATAGACAGTCTTCTACGATGCCATCATGATTGCTCACCTTGAGGTTTGCAAGCTTGATACCAGCCAACACGTTTTCCCTAATCGTCATTGCTGGGAATGGGTTTGGCTTTTGAAAGACCATGCCGACTTTGAGTCGCATGGCTGCAGCATCAACCTCGGGCGCGTAGATATCTGAACCATTCATCAGCACTTCCCCTGCCATTGCAGCGCTAGGAATGAACTCGTGCATGCGATTAAGCATGCGCAAAAATGTCGACTTGCCACAGCCCGATGGCCCAATGAGCCCGGTCACACTGCGTTCTGGAAACTGCAGGTTGATGTCACTGAGTACATGATGCGAACCAAACCAAGCGTGCAATCCCCGAGTTTCCAGACCTAGCGGTCGCTTTGCAACGGCTGCCGTTGCACCAGATGCTGACATTTCATTCATGATAATCCCATTCCCTTTGGACGATTCTGATTCAGTTTCAACTTGAGTCAATGCACTCACCTCTTGTCCTTACCACCAAGGCGACGAGCAGTAACAAACAACGCAAGAACGATAAGCATCAAGACCAACGAGCCGCTCCATGCTCTATTGAGCGAATACTCAGTACCTATCTGCAACAGGCCAAATATGTACATCGGCATTGAAGCAATCGGTCCGTCAAATGGATTGAACTTGAATGCATTATTGGATAACGAGGTGAGCAGCAGCGGTGCAGTTTCGCCAACAACTCGCGCAACACCAAGAATTGCTGCAGTAGTGAGACCACTACGCACTGTTGGAAGCACCACCATCAGCGAGCTACGCCATTGACGCGCGCCAAGGGCGTAACTTGCAGCACGCAGATCTTCTGGCACCAACTTGAGTACTTCTTCTGCTGTTCGAGCAACCGTTGGGAGCATTAGAACCGAAAGCGCAAGCGCGCCAGCGAAACCACTGAACGAACCAGTCAGTGCGATCACTGTTGTGTAGATGAATAGTCCTGCGACTATAGATGGCACGCCGCTCATCGATTGAATAACAAAGCGCACAACTTTTGTCAAGCGACCACGAACTTCAGTGAGATACACACCACTCAAAATTCCTAGTGGCAATGTGATTGCAGTTGCGATTAGCACCATCAACATTGATCCGATAAGTGCGTGACCAACACCACCCATATTGAGCTCATCATCCGGTGTTGTGACTCGCATGTCATTGAACAAATACCCGACATAGAGGCCGTGAAAACCCTTGGTAATGAGACTCACAAAAATTGACATCCAGGGAGCAAACGCCACCACTGCTCCGGCACCAATCACGGTCGAGACAATCGCATTTGTTGACTTGGCCCTGCCAATGCCTCGCGAACGAAGAACAGTCAGTAGCAAAATTTCGACAAAGAATACGAGCGCCCATCCATCTGGCCCTGCAACGCCAGTGACCATCACAATTGCGTACGCCGCAACTGCAAGCGCCAAATAGGTCAGTACATCTCGTCGCTGAGCAGCACGTGGTTTGTGCCAAGGCTGTGTTGGTACGGCTTCAATCACGTCAACTGCAAGTTCGCCAGTTGTACTCATGAACGAGCCTTTGCTGTGCGCTGCACTACCGCTGTTGCCACCATATTGACCGAAAGTGTGAGCAAGAACAATACGAATCCTGCGGCAAGCAATGCCTTCAATTCGTACGGCGTAGCTTCGCCAAACTTTGTCGCAATAAGCGATGCGATGTTGCCACCCTCTGATTCGAGAATATTGAAGTTGTATTTGAAAACAAGATTAAGAAGCAAATACACAGCGACTGTTTCCCCAAGTGCGCGACCCAGACCGAGCATTGCTCCGCCCACAACACCGCTGCGACCATACGGCAATACAACTGCACGAATAGCACCCCAGCGCGTGCCGCCAAGCGCATAACACGAGTCGACAAGTTCGCGTGGCGTTCGGGAATACACCTCGCGAGAAACTGAAGTGATAATCGGAACGATCATGGCAGCGAGCACAAGACCGGCAATAAATGGCGAGCGGCCAAAAATACCAAGTTCATTGTTGAACAAGGGAAACCATCCGAGGTAATGACTTGTAAGTGCGGCCCATCTCTCGCCCATTGAAGAAAAAACTTGCACTCCCCATAGGCCAAAAAACAGCGACGGAATTGCTGCAGCTAGATCAAGCAATGACACAAGCGTGCGCCTGATTTTTACAGGTGCAAAAAACTCCATGTACAGCGCACCCGCTATTGAAAGTGGAACTGCAAAGAAGAGGGCAATCAACGAAGTAACAATTGTGCCGGTGAGCATTGGCCCGATAGAAAACTCGGCCGGAATAACTCCGTCACCACTACCAGCAGTCCAATTGGTGCCAGTAATAAATTTCGGACCCATGTCGCGGAAGATCTCGACACCACGAGCAAATAGAAACAGTCCGATGAGTGCTAAAACAAGCAGCGAAGTAACAGCACCAGCCGTAACAACTCGACGAAAAATGCGGTCTCCAGTTGAGTACACCACATGCATCTCGCGCTTTTGCGGCACGATTTGGGGCGCAGAAACCGAACTGGGTTGACTCACCCCGAAAGTGTGTCAGTGCCAGGTAATCCCGAGATGATCGTGAGATGAACGAGGGGTGAACTTCCCCTCAGATTTAAGCCTTGGCGGCCTTGAAGCCCTCTTCTAAGTCGGCCAAAATGTCATCGATTGTCTCGAGACCGACCGACAAGCGCACGAGGCCTGGGAATACACCAGCCGACGTCTGTTCTTCTGGGCTCAATTGACTGTGGGTGGTCGAGGCTGGGTGGATCACAAGACTGCGCACGTCACCGATGTTGGCAACATGACTGTGCAACGTGAGACCGGCAATGAACTTGACGCCAGCCTCATGGCCTCCCTTGATATTGAATGCGATCACCGAACCATAGCCCTTGCCATTGCCGTACTTCTTGGCGCGCTCGTGCCACTTGCTGGTGGTGAGACCGGCATAGAACACTTCTTCAACCTGTGGGTGCTTGGCCAAAAACTCGCCAACTACTTGAGCGTTAGCCCAGTGGCGATCCATGCGGAACGACAAAGTCTCAAGACCCTGCAAGAAGTTGAAAGCATTGTCTGGTGTCGTTGCCATGCCCAGGTCGCGCAACATTTGTACGCGAGCCTTGATGATGAACGAACCGTGACCAAGTGCTGGCCAATATGCGAGGCCGTGGTAAGACGGATCTGGCTCGGTGAAGTTTGGAAACTTATCGTTTTGACCGAAGTCAAACTTGCCACCGTCGATGATTGCTCCACCAATTGATGTGCCGTGTCCACCAATGAACTTGGTGAGCGAATGCACGACGATGTCTGCACCCCACTCGATCGGACGAATCAGGTATGGGGTTGGCACTGTGTTGTCGACGATCAGTGGCACTCCGGCTGCGTGTGCAACTTCGCTGATGCCTTCAATGTCAAGCACGTTGTTGCGTGGGTTAGCCAACACTTCACCGTAGAACAACTTGGTGTTTGGTTGTACTGCGGCCTTCCACTGATCGAGGTTGTCTGGGTCTTCAACGAACGAAACATTGATGCCCAACTTTGGCAACGTGTAGTGAAACAAGTTGTAAGTACCGCCATACAAACTTGGCGATGCAACGATGTGCGAGCCGACTTCTGCAATCGTAAGAATTGCAAGCAACTCGGCAGACTGCCCGGAGCTCACTGCAAGTGCGCCTGGCAATCCAACTGCAGTTGCAGTGCCGCCTTCGAGTGACGACAAGCGTGCTTCAAGCACTCCTTGCGTTGGGTTCATGATGCGCGTGTAGATGTTGCCGATCTCGGCAAGCGCAAATAAGTTTTGCGCATGTTGAGCATCGCGAAACACGTAACTCGTGGTTCGATACACAGGCACGGCGCGCGCACCTGTAGTCGGGTCGGCTACTTGGCCGGCGTGAATCTGTCGTGTTTCGAATCCCCAGCTGTTTGTCATGCCAAGCACCCTAGAGGGCAATTGTTGACCAAACAACTCGGGATTAAAAAAGCTTGTATCTATAGGCCTTATTGGCCTATTTAGGACTTAATAAGGCTTTTTCAGCCTCCGGAAATCTCGGAGACTTTCTTCTTGCCCTTCGAGATCCACGGCATCATTGAGCGCAACTGAGCACCAACCTTTTCGATTGGGTGATTGCGACCAGCATTTTGCAATTCGGCAAAACGCTTGCGGCCACCATCGCTCTCGGCGATCCACTCTTCGGCAAACTGGCCCGACTGAATCTCGCCAAGAATCTTTTTCATCTCTGCCTTAGTATCGGCGTTGATGATACGTGGTCCGCGTGAGACGTCGCCGTACTCTGCAGTGTCGGAAATGGAATAACGCATACCCGCGATTCCTTCTTCGTACATCAAGTCAACAATCAACTTCACTTCGTGCAAGCACTCGAAGTATGCCATCTCTGGCTGGTAGCCGGCCTCGACGAGTGTTTCGAAACCTGCTTGCACCAGCGAAGTGAGTCCGCCACAGAGCACAACTTGCTCACCAAACAAGTCGGTCTCGGTTTCTTCAGTAAATGTGGTTTCGAGCACGCCTGCGCGTGCGCCACCAATTGCTTCGGCATACGACAACGCAATGGCTTTTGCCTTGCCCGATGCATCTTGTTCAACAGCGATCAGTGCTGGTACACCACCACCTTCGGTATAGGTGCGACGCACCAAGTGGCCTGGGCCCTTTGGTGCAATCATGATCACGTCAACACCCTTAGGTGCTTGGATGCGATTGAAACGAATGTTGAAGCCGTGAGCAAATGCAATGGCTTTGCCCTCGGCGAGGTGTGGCGCAATGCTCTCTTCGTAAATCTTCTTTTGCTCGGTGTCTGGAGCAAGGATCATGATCACGTCGGCATATTTTGTGGCGTCGGCAATCGACATCACGCGCAAGCCAGCGCTTTCGGCTTTGGCTTTTGACGACGAGCCGTCGCGCAAACCAACAACTACATCAACACCCGACTCTTTGAGGTTGAGTGCATGTGCGTGGCCTTGTGAGCCGTAACCAACAATGGCCACTTTCTTTGCGCGGATGATTGCCGGATCGGCATCTTTCTCGTAATAAATATTTGCGGCCATTAGTTTGCCTTTCCTTGTGAGTTCAGTGCTTTAGTTGCTTTATTTGCTGGATCGAGTTTTGGAAGCGCAACGCGACCAGTGCGCTGCGATTCTGTAATCCCATATTGTCGCAGCAATTCTGTGAAATCGTCCAATTTTTCAGGACTTCCATCCAGAGAAACGATGATCGCGTCTGCCCCAACCGAGAGGATACGACCCTCAAAGATATTGACCAATTCGACGATTTCGCCGCGCTCGGACGCACTTGCCTTGATGGTGGCAACCATGAGCTCGCGCTCGACCGACTTGCGTGGGTCAAGTTCTGAAATGCGCACGACGTCTATCAGTTTGAACAACTGTTTGACGATCTGCTCGAGAGGAGCCGACTCGACGTCGACCACGATGGTGATGCGGCTGTACTCGTCTTGCTCGGTTGGCGCAACGGCCAGCGAAAAGATGTTGTAACCGCGACGCGCAAACAACGACGCAACGCGTGCAAGCACGCCAGGTCGGTTCTGCACAAGCACCGACAACATGTGATGTGTTGGTGCACTGCCGTATGGATTTGAGCCGCTCATTTGAGGAACTCCTTTCGACCGCTTTGTGAAGGTGGCAACATGATGGCGTCATTGGTGGTACCCGGTGCAATCATCGGATACACCTTTTCTCTTGCATCAAC
>DFDK01000068.1:19168-20298 GCA_002367695.1 Acidimicrobium sp. UBA3029
ACGCAACCCATTGCCTCTGCCCACTTAACATAGTTTGGCGTATCTGGCGACAAATACACTTCTGAGTAACGCTCGTCGTAGAACATCTCTTGCCATTGGCGAACCATGCCGAGGTACGAGTTGTTGAGAATGCCGATCTTGACCGGAATTTTTTCGATTGATGCAGTGACCAACTCTTGCGCTGTCATCTGGAAACAACCGTCGCCGTCGATTGCCCAAACTGTTTTGTCTGGACGACCAACTTTTGCGCCGATTGCTGCAGGAACAGAGAAACCCATCGTGCCCAAGCCACCCGAGTTGACCCACGTGTACGGCTCATTGAAGCGCCAGTACTGACTCGACCACATTTGGTGCTGTCCAACACCCGACACAAGGATCGTGCCTTCTGGTGCTGCATCGCGCAATTTTTCTAAGCAATATTGTGGCTTGAGTGCGCCGCCTGGCTCGCTTTGTTCGTACGTCAATGGAAACTGCTCTTGCCAACCGCTGACACGACTGCGCCATGGGTTCAAATCGGCTTGTGATGTGCCACCCTGCAGCAATTCTTGAATTGCCTTGACCATCTCTTCGATAACCAAGCGACAGTCGCCGACGATTGGGACGTCTGGCTTGCGTACTTTGCCCTGCTCTGCTGGGTCGATGTCGACGTGAATGATCTTTGCATCTGGCGCAAACCCGTTGACTTTGCCAGTAACACGGTCGTCGAAGCGTGCACCAAGTGCAATTAGCAAGTCGCTCTTTTGCATTGCGGTAACTGCAGTTGCCGTGCCGTGCATGCCAGGCATACCCAAGCACAACGGGTGATCGTCTGGAAACGCACCGCGTGCCATCAATGTTGTGACAACAGGAATCTGTGTGAGCTCGGCAAGTGCGCGCAACGCATCGGCAGCGCGTGCTTTAAGAACGCCACCACCGACATAGAGCACTGGTCGCTCGCTACGCAAAATTAATTGTGCAGCCTCTTTGATCATGCGCGTGTGACCCTTGGTGTTTGGTTTGTAACCAGGAAGGCTGTCGGCAACTTCGTCATCGGTTGGCCAATTCCAACTCATCGTGTTTTGCAACACGTCTTTTGGAACGTCGATAAGCACTGGGCCTGGACGACCCGTAGTCGCGATGTGAAATGCCTG
>DFDK01000068.1:20590-21660 GCA_002367695.1 Acidimicrobium sp. UBA3029
TGACCGGTGATTGCAACCATCGGAATCGAGTCCATGAACGCATCACACAACGGAGTAACCATGTTGGTTGCAGCAGGACCACTCGTAACCATGGCAACGCCTGGACGACCAGTGACGTGCGCATAACCCTCGGCCATATGGCCGGCGCCTTGCTCGTGACGCACCAAGATGTGACGGATTGACGACTTGAGCAATGGGTCGTATGCAGGCAAGATACAACCACCCGGCAGACCAAACATCACATCCACGTTCTCCATCTCGAGGCCGCGAATCAGTGCTTCTGCACCGGTGATCTTTTCACCGAGCTTTCCTGCTTTCGTTTGCTTGGATGTCATTTGTTTCTCCGTTGTTTGTGCTGTTGTCGAACTCGTTTTTGGGGAATAAAAAAGCCTCCCTTGTGGGAGGCTTGGGCACACGCGGCGAAAGCCGGTGTGCCTATCTAACTACTACTACGACTTTTGTATTGAGGTTGGCGTTTGCCCTTGTTGTGAACACGACTTTCAGTGTGTCAGCACAAAAGCCTTTCGGCAACCGATCTCGCAATTTTTAGGGCTCAAGATCGGTGTTTACAGGCCCGGGCGAGCCTGGACAATCACTCGTCTGAGCAGATTGAGGCTTTGCCAGGCTAGGAGTGAACCAGTTGTTGAACTATGAACAGGTGCGGATGGGGCAAATGCCGCGATCACCCTGACCCGCAAGCCACTGACCTTGGCCGACAAAAAATTACACACAGTTCGTGCTCGCTGCACATTGATTCGACTGACCACACCAAGTGCATTCCTCCCCGAATACGAGGTGCAGGTAACGGTGTCGCCTCGTTTGAGATTGGTGGAATAGCGAACGAGTCGATTGAGTTGCGTCGTGCTCAGCTTCGACACGTTGAGCGCAAACGGTTGGACAAGGAGCGAAGGAATTTTGCGCGCAACGATGATCTGCGGCAACGCTGTTGTCGTAATAGTTGTTGCAATAGTTGTTGCAATTGTTGACGTACTCGTTGAAGTAACCGTTGTTGAAGTGGTTGTTATGTTCGTCGATGAATTAGCTGGCGTAATAGTTGGGGTAATAGTTGG
>DFDK01000068.1:21944-23003 GCA_002367695.1 Acidimicrobium sp. UBA3029
GGTAATAGTTGGGGTAATAGTTGACCCGACTGTTGTAGTAGTCGCGACTGTTGTAGTAGTCGCGACCGTTGTAGTAGTAGTCGTAGTTGTAGTTACCGGCGTGATCGATGTGGACGCCAATGCCACTGCGCCAGTGTTAATCGCATTGAGTGCACTCACCCGAAATGAATACGACGTGTCGTTAATGAGCCCTGTCACTGTTGCACTCAGCGAAGTAGATATACCATCGTTAAACACCGACCATGTAACCGAACCCGACACCGAATATTCGACTACGTAGTCGGTTACTGCCGATCCACCGTTGTTGGCGGGTGCGGCCCACGACACTGTTGCTTGCGTGTCTCCTGCAACCACAACAACACTTTGTGGCGCAGTTGGCTCGGTGTCGGTATTGATAGAGCCACCGCCGAGTGCAATAACAGCGAGTGACTCGCCCATCTCGCCCGCGTCATCGCCAACCGACAAAGCATTACTTGAACCAAGTTGGCCACTTGAGCCATCGCCCCAACACTTGAGGGTTGCATCGTCGAGCACTGCGCACGTATGCGTGCCACCGGCGCTGATGGCGAGCGCAGTGCGACCTGTGCCGAGAGAAACTGCTGCGAGATTTATGCCCATCTGGTTCGGATTGTCCCCAACATTATTTTGATTTCCGTAGCCAAGTTTTCCGTAGCCACCGTTGCCCCAACACTTGACCGTCGCATTGTTCAACACCGCACACGTATGCGCGAAACCTGCACTGATTGCGCGAGCAGTGCGCCCAGAACCTACGTCGATAACCGCAAGAGAGTTGCCCATCTCATTTGCACCATCACCCAAGTTGTTGGTTGCACCAGAACCCAATCGACCATTACTTCCAAATCCCCAACACTTGATGGTGGCGTTGTCGAGAATGGCGCACGTGTGTGCATCTCCTGCACTGATCGCGAGCGCAATGCGACCAGTACCCAAGTCGATTGCAGATGTTGCAGCAACAGTTGCCGAACCCGAGTGACCAATGTTGGTGATTGCGCCCTGACCAAGCTGACCCGAGTTACCACGACCCCAACAGACCACCGA
>DFDK01000117.1:0-4422 GCA_002367695.1 Acidimicrobium sp. UBA3029
GCCTGGTTGAATGACATCGCCACAAATGAAATTGCTCCAAGATTGTAAAACTCGTCTGGTTGCGCATACTCAAGTGCGGTCACCAGACTTGTGAGATCGGTCAAGTCTCCTGGCACCACTTCAACCTCTGGAAACTCGTCGCGCAAAAGCTCGGCACGCGGGTTGTGCTGGCCCTTCATCATTCCGTAAACCTTGTATCCCTTGGTCTGCAGGAACTCTGCGAGGTGACGTCCGTCCTGACCAGTAATACCGGTGATAAAGGCTTTGCGCATAACTGGATCAAATCTAGCAGTTGCCCTTGGTCATAAATAGTCCATGCGAGATAGTTACGCTCAACGGCGTGATCTGTGTACTCGCAGGCGGCGTTGGAGCCGCTCGTTTTCTTCGTGGCCTCGTACAAGTTGTGCCCGCACACGACATCACCGCCATCGTCAATACAGGCGATGACACCGTTTTGCACGGCCTCTCTATTTCTCCAGATCTGGACACCGTTACATACACACTTGCAAACGCAATTGATCCAGTGCGCGGTTGGGGTCTCGAAAACGAATCGTGGACTGCAATGTCCGCACTCGCCCGCTTCGTCAACGTACGCCCACAAGATTCATCTGCAGCACCGACATGGTTCAACTTGGGCGATAAAGATTTAGCAACACACTTTTATCGCACTGCCCGCATGCAAGAAGGCGCAACACTTGCACAGGTCACCTCCGAGATCTGCCAAAGTTTTGGCGTCGATGTGCATCTTGTACCTATGTCCAACGATCGGGTTTCTACATTCGTCACACTTGCCAACGATTGTGCGGCTGGACTGCAAGGAACCGAGATCACGTTTCAGGAATACTTTGTCAAACACCAACACTCTGTGGCTGTAAGTAATGTGCGTTTTGCTGGAGCTTCAACGGCGTCTGCGCTTGGACTCGACACTCTGTTGTCCGCACAAACCGTGGTCATCGCACCGTCCAACCCGCTCGTATCAATTGCACCGTTGCGCGCGTTGCACGGGGTTGATGCTGCACTGACAAAACGCCGCGAGTCGGTAGTCGCAATCTCACCAATCATCGCAGGTGCCGCACTCAAGGGTCCTGCCGACCGACTCATGACAGAACTCGGCCATGAGTCGTCAGTTGTTGGTGTCGCAAAACTGTACGCACCAATTTGCGGCACACTCATTATCGATACCGCCGATGCACACCTTGCACCCAAGGTTGAGGCTGAAGGAATGCGCTGTGTCATTGTTGATACCGTTATGAGCACACCAGAAAAATCGCAACATCTGGCACGCACCACACTGGAGAGCTCAAGATGAAAATGACCGCATGGAGCGTCGAGGGAATCGGCGAAATAGTTCCTGGCGATCAACTTGGAGACATTATTGTTGACGCCTGCCGCACCGAACCCAATGGCCCACTGCTCAACGGCGATGTACTGGTCGTAACACAAAAAATTGTCTCAAAGGCCGAGGGACGTCTTGTCGCAATCGATCCAGATGATCCACTTAGCCATAAACAACTAGTCGAAGACGAAGCCGTTCGTATCGTGCGTCGTCGAGGTGATTTGATAATTACCGAAACCAAGCATGGCTTTATTTGCGCCAATAGCGGAATCGATTTATCAAATGTCGAACATGGTTACGCTGCGCTGTTGCCGCTCGACAGTGATCGTTCCGCACGACGTATCCGCGACATCATCAAAGCCAAGTTGGGCGTTGAAGTTGGCATCATCGTCAGCGACACCTTCGGACGACCGTGGCGAAACGGTCTCACCGACGTCGCAATTGGAGTCGCAGGCATTGCAGGCGTAGTTGACTTACGCGGCACACCAGATGCACTCGGTCGCATCATGCATGTAACCGAAGTTTGTGTAGCCGACGAACTCGCAAGCACTGGTGAGCTGGTTATGGGCAAAACTTCTGGTGTTCCAGTTGCAGTCATTCGCGGTGTTGACCCAACATGGTTACGAGATTCTGCAATGAGCGAGATCGTTCGGCCTGCACAAGAAGACTTGTTTAGATAATTAACGCGTAAAACCTTCGCGAATTACTTCCAAACCATCGGTAACGCTCGTCCATGAAGACCACCCCAACTGAATCCGGGTACGCACTGTCGACACAGCCAGTCGCTGCACATCCCCCGGTCGTGTGGGTAGCTTCTTTGCGCGCAGTGCACTGCCAGCACCCAGCATCTTCCATAATTCTTCAATTGTCGTCTGCACACCAGTTCCTGCATTGAGCACAAGACCACCACCCTTGGCAATCGTGCGCACAAGCACGTCCACGGCATCATCTATGTACAAAAAATCACGCGTCTGTTTTCCGTTGCCATATATCTCTGGGTCTTGATTGCGAATCACCCCAGATGCAAACGCAGCAACAACGCCGTCTTCTGGCCGTTGACGCAGACCATAGACATTGGTCATTGCCAATACTGTGAACTCAATATCGTGCATTTCTCTATACACGCCCAAGAGATCAATGATCGTCTGTGCCATTACGTGCGGCACACCAATCGCGTCAGCTTTGCGTCCTTCTTTTACAGGAAGATACTTTGCTGGTACTTCGCCATACACAAGCACTGCAGGTAAACATGCCACCACTTTTGTCACACGATGTCGCCGCGCCGCCTCAAGAACCGAAAGCAGCATTGGTGCTGCTCGAAGTACCGAAGCAGATTCGGTGACACTCGGTGGCAAGAGCGCCATGTGAAAGATCACATCGGGTTGGCGTAAACCTACAAGCTCGGCAAATTCAACCGTGGAGATATCGAGATGATGAAATTTAAGCGCTCCGCCAAGCGTGCGCGCAACCGACAAATTGGCGAGCGACCCAGTTGATAGATCATCGACAACGTCGACGGTATGTCCATCTGCAAGCAGTCGCTCGACAAGATGCGACCCGATAAACCCCGCACCGCCGCAGACGAATACTTTCGACTTTCGGGTAAGAGCCATAAAGCTTTTACTCCGAAAATTTTTCCGGAAAATTTTCTGGCTTTTGCGCAGGATCGTGCGCTGGAACAGATGCGTTGCTGCACATTTCGTTCTGACCCACAACACCAGTAGACCCGATTATCGAGTTGGTTACCTGAGAATTGGTATCAAGCTTTCCCATTACGAGCGAGTCAATAACGACTGCACCCTGACCGACAAAGGCCCCAGGCAGCAACACTGAATGCTGAATACGAGCCCCATCCAAAACGGTTGCGTTTTCCCCAATCACACTGTCAAGAATTACTGCCGTTGCAGCCACTGTTGCCGTTGGATGGATCGAAGCATCGGTCACTTTCGCGGCCCGTTTCGCTACGTGCACATTCGCCGAAATAAATGTGTCAGGGCGTCCCGCATCGATCCAATAATCATCGGTCGACATTGCGAACAACGACTCGTCGGCAACCATTTGAGGAAACACGACTCGCTCTATTGAGAGTTTTTGGTCGCCTGGCATACGCGCCAATGCAGATGGCTCAAGTACATACGTGCCTGCGCTCGCAAAGTTGCTTGTCGTCGCTCCTGGCTGTGGTTTTTCGACAAAGCGCTCAACCCTCCCGCTTGCATCAATTTCAACAATTCCGTATTGCGATGGGTCGCTCACTGGCGTGAGCGAAATTGTTCCTTCTGCACCATGCTGACGGTGAAACGAGATCAACGACGCAATATCTAGATCTGTGAGCACGTCTCCGTTTGCGACCACAAACGTTTCGCTGATTCCGGCTGTGCGTGCTGCAAATCCGATAGCACCAGCAGTATCAAGTGGAGTGTCTTCTACCGCGTACGAGAGTTGTACCGATCCACACATGTCGTTGGGGAAAGCGGCCATGAACGGCTCAGGTTTAAAACCGAGTGCAAGCACTGCATGGGTAACGCCACCGAGAGCAAGCGAGTTCATTAATCGCTCAAGCATTGAAGTGTGCGCCACTGGCAAGAGCGGTTTTGGAATGCTGTAAGTCAGTGGCCGAAGTCTTGTTCCAAACCCTCCGACAAGCACGACTGCGTGCATCGTGTCTACCTACTTTTGGGTTTGGAAGGCAAGAGTTGCAAGCGCAGACGAGTCAGGTTGCGGAACTTCTACACCGTCTGCGATAAACGCAAGTGCAATGGCCATTCCATCACCTGTAAGTCGCACTCCATCAAAACTGGCAATCGAAATTTTGCTGTCTGCAGTGTTGCGATAATCGTCCCATACCAAAACTCGCAGAGTTGCATCTTTTTCGGCACCGTTTGCATCTTTGCACTTTGTATCTATTTCAGTAATTGTCTCACCACCATTGACGGTTGAGGGAAACGTGATCGACTTGTCATCTACCGTGATGCCGTACAGATCAAATAATGTCTTGAGCTTGGCGGTGCGTAATCCTGCAAGCACCTGAGGCTTCCAACCGAAAATGCCATCGGCTTTGATATATGCGTCTGGTGAAACCGTTGCTG
>DFDK01000117.1:4662-4800 GCA_002367695.1 Acidimicrobium sp. UBA3029
GTTGCTGCACCAGGAAAACCCGTCAGGTAAGAATCACACTTGTATACACCGAAGCTTGAGAAATACTCCTGATTGGCTGCCGCAGTGACATCTACCGTTGGCTGACCTTGACGTCCGTAAGCAATGAGTGCGACACCG
>DFDK01000117.1:5022-5431 GCA_002367695.1 Acidimicrobium sp. UBA3029
AATGAGTGCGATACCAAGCACGCAGACAACCAAAATGACGGTGGGAAACAATGAGCCGCCTTGAAAGCGGATTTTCTTTCCTTTGCCTTTTTCGGCAAGTCTGGCGATTTTTTTCGCTGATGATGATCGGGCCACGGAGACCAAAGGTTATCGGTTGTCGAGGTAAATCGCCTCATACCTTTTTGCAACTGCGCTAGCAGAGGCGTGACGCTCTACCCATGTTCGACCGAGCGCCCCCATCGCAACTCGCTTGTTCCCGTCAGAAATCAGTATTTGCAACGCCGAAATAAAGTCAACTTCGTTGTCTGGCGGCACCGCTATGCCCGCTCCACTCTCGGCCAAGGTACGCGGAATCTCGGTATCTGAGTCGATAGCTGCAACCACCGGTCGACCTGCGCTCAGAATTGAA
>DFDK01000117.1:5562-5836 GCA_002367695.1 Acidimicrobium sp. UBA3029
GTCGACCTGCGCTCAGAATTGAATACATCTTGGACGGCACGCTGACCGACGCGAGGCCAGTCTTCAGCGGCACAACATGAATGTCGCCAGATGCGAGCACTTCAGACAATCGCTCGATTGGTTGGTAATCGGCAAAGTACACATTGTCAATGTCTGTAGCTTTCACCTCGTCTTGCAATGATTTTCGCGCAGCACCGTCACCATTAATCACAAAAGCAATCTGTGGCATTGCCCGCGCTGCGGCGAGCACGAGTTCAAGTGATTGCGAAAAACC
>DFDK01000117.1:6116-16629 GCA_002367695.1 Acidimicrobium sp. UBA3029
TATCAACGAAATTTGGAATCACGTGTAGCCGATTATGAAACTTGGTAGAGAGTTTGGCGGCAACGTTTTGCTTCAAGTCTAGAGACAACAAAACAACCGCGTCGGAACGCTCGTAACTTAACCGTTCCAGCCACCGCGCCGCACCCAGTATCTGTTTGTTAGTGATGGCACCAGTTTGTGCTGCTGCGTCAGGAAAGATGTCTTGAATATTGAACACAAGCGTTCCGCCTCGGAAAAGTTTGGTGAACCATCCCGTAAGTCCAAGTGTGAGCGGAGGCGACATGGCCAACACGCCATCGATACGCCGAGGAAACCCTCCCACAACGATGCTGCGCAAGCCAACAACTGCGCTGAACAACACAAACCCGAATGCCCTGCGTAATAAGTTTTGTTTTGTTTTGCCAGGAAACGGATGCACTCGCGTGATTGAACCCCATGCAGTTTTCTCAACTCGCCACAGTCTTCCACCCCAACCAGACTCAATCGCGTGTTCGCGATACCACGGCAGCGAACTGACAACGTGCAATTCGTGCCCGAGTGCTGCCAATTCGTGCACGATGCGGGTCATCACCACACCTGTTGGCGCCATGTCGGGTGCAAAGTGCGGACACAGTACGACTAGCCGCAATTTTTTAGTGCTCACGAAACTGCACCAAGTGCATATGTATATGCTCGAGACAAATCCTGTGCTGACTGAGCGGCAGTAAATTGCAATGCTCGCGCGTAACCGCGTCGCACCAGCTCATCGCGTCGCGCACGCACTTCTACAAGCGCGTTCGCCCATGCCGCTTCTTCGAGAGGCAATACAAGTCCCCCGTCGCCAATTATTTCTGGCAATGACGCGCAGTTACTGGCGATAACCGGAGTACCAAGCGCCATCGCCTCAAGTGCCGGCGCACCAAATCCTTCATACAGACTTGGAAATACAAGGGCAACAGACATCTTGATCAAACCGTCTCTGTCTGGGGCACCAACACGACCAATACGTAGAGCGCGATCTTCCAAACATAGTTCGCTGATCAGTTCATTCACGCGCTCTTCACCAAGCCCACTTCCACCCGCCATCACCAGCTTGACCGGTGTGTCTTTCCAGGCAGAGGCGAGCAGCCGCAACACAAATTCGTGGTTCTTGTGCGGATGCGTAATTGCGGGCAAAAATAAAATTTGCGAACCACCGAGCCTAAATTTGGTTCGCAGTTCAGCCTCGCTTGTTGCGCCTTGTCCAATAGCCGGCTCGAGACCATGTCGAACAACACAAATTTTTTCTGCGGGCACAGCAAACGAATCAATGAGGGTTTTACGCACATACCCACTCGGTGTGGCAATAGCCGTTGCTCGACGCACAGCAGATGGCACGCGGTTGCGCAAATAGGCAAGCTTGACCGCACCAAAATACTCGGGGTATGTGAGGTACTGCGCGTCATGAATCGTCAACAGTGTTTTGGTATTGCCACGGGAAGGAATTGTGCCTCCACCGTGATGCACCAAGTCGAAGTTACTGGTCTGCTTTGCGAGCCACGTATTTTCGGTAAATACTCGCACTTCCCTGCGAACACAACTATGAGTTGACTCGACGACGCGAAATGATTGAGCGATTTCGGGATGTGCAATACCAAACCCACACGGAGCAAACACGGTGATGTCAAAAGGTGCATCAATTTCGTTGAGCCCCAACAACTGGCGCACAAAATATTCTTCGCTACCGCCCACGCGGCCCGGCACGCACCACAGCATGTTGACCGCTATCTTCATGACACGACCTTCATTGCCCAGCCACTTCGTCGTTTACTACTTCGTCGTATATGCGCGCGGTAGCCAAAGCAGTTTTATCCCACGTAGCTTGCGCTGCACGTTCGCGACCCAGTTGTTTCAACGCATCTACATCGCGCAATGCTTCATCAATGCCATTCCTAATACTTTCTTCGGAAAGCGGGTCAACCAATATGGCCGCTCCCCCAGCAACTTCTTGGGTTGAGGTGCCAAGGCTGGTGACCACCGGTGTTCCCTGCGCCATTGCTTCCAGGATTGGTAGCCCAAAGCCCTCCCACAACGATGGATAACACATCACACTTGCTCCGGCATACACAGCACCCAAGTGTTGATCGTCGACATAGCCAATAAATTGCACGTTTGCAGTGTGCGCCACATCGATGTCTCCCCAACCATCAGCGCCAGCAATCACAAGTGGCGGCAAGTCGCTGCGCCCACGCAGAGCGCCAACAAGTCGCGCCAAATTCTTGCGCGGCTCAAGGGTGCCCACAAACAACAAATATTCTGCAGGCAACGAATACCTATTTCGTACGTGATCAATCTCGTCTTGGGATGCCTGCACGCTGCGCACACCAAGCGCTACGTGACGCACACGGTCAGGCGCAAAACCTTCGCTCAGGCAATCGTCCACCGTGGCTTGTGACGAACACAAGATCACATCAGCGCGGTTTTTTAACACTTTCAAACTGCGACGAAAAACATCATTGCCACGTCTCGTAAAAAATTCTGGGTGATGCAAGAACGCAAGGTCGTGTACGGTCGCAACCATTTTCTTGCTCGTAGCAAGTGGGATGATCGTCGTGCAGTGCACCAAATTGATATCGGTCATTGATCGCTCAACTTTTGGTTGGTTGAGTCGTAAAGACATCTCATACAACAATGCCCCCGACACTCGTAGCCCGACAACGTCGATTGACAGATCAAAGTTGAGAGCGGGGTCTTCAAGATGTTTGCCCGACACGCCCACAAGTTCTACGTCTCGACGCACCTCGGTCATAGCCCGTGCCACCTCAAGGGCCGAAACAGCCGTGCCTCCAGGCACTCGGTGCCAGCACTGCTCAAGGGTGTAAGCGACCCGCACGCCTTCCATTGTGCCAAGTAAGTATCGTCATACCCATGACTAGTTCTGTCCCACAGCCAACTTCGCCTACTTATTGGGCCAATCGGACCGTTGTGGTCACGGGTGGAAACGGGTTTCTTGGCACAAAAGTCGTTGCCAAATTGCGTCGAGCAGGTGCAAACGTTGTCGCTCCTCGCCAAGCTGAAGCCGATCTCACGCAAGTCGGAGTGGCCGAGCAAATGTTTTCTCAGCACAAACCAAGCCACGTCATTCATCTGGCTGCACGTGTGGGTGGCATCGGCTACAACCAGGTTGCTCCAGCACAGTTATACCTCGACAACCTCATGATGGGAACACTCGTCATCGAAGCAGCGCGCAAAGTTGGCGTTGAGAAAACTGTTCTGCTCGGCACGGTTTGTTCATATCCAAAGTTCACTCCCGTCCCGTTTCGCGAAGAGTCCATCTGGGATGGCTATCCAGAAGAGACCAACGCTCCGTACGGCATCGCCAAAAAGGCAATGCTTGTACACGCACAAGTCAACGAACAGCAATACGGCCAACAGTTTGCATTTGTAATTCCCACAAACTTGTATGGTCCTGGCGACAAGTTTCATCAATCTGTTTCGCACGTTATTCCTGCATTGATAAAAAAATGTGTAGAGGCCACAGAGCGTGGCGATGACAAAATCTCAGTGTGGGGCACTGGCTCAGCAAGTCGCGACTATTTATTTGCAGACGACGCAGCCGATGCCATCTTGCTCGCAGCACAATTGCGCACGACTGCCGAGCCACTCAACCTTGGTAATAACCGCGAAGTCACGATCCGTGAAACTGCCGAAACCATCGCGCGCATAGTTGGATTCACTGGCTCGCTGGTGTGGGACCCAACACGCCCAAACGGCCAACCTCGTCGACGAGTTGACGCCAGTCGCGCTGAACGCGAACTTGGCTGGCACAGCAGCACCGACTTCGAAGATGGCTTGCGCCAAACGGTCGAGTGGTACCGAGCCAATCGTGCCGATGCCGAAAAAGCGCCGCACTAACTCCGTGAACTTCCCCCCACCCCAAGTTCCGTCGCAAAATCCGACGCCACCGCCACCGCCACGAGCAACCACACGCAAGCCATTGCAGCGCAATAGCTACAAGCCAAACAACAACCCGTTTGTTTTCAGCAACGCCATCATCGCGATCAATCTCGGGCTGTTTGTATGGAGTCAGATCTCTGGAGTCGATCGCTTTCAATACAACATGTTTTTGTCTCGAGTCTTTCTTGATAACGGTGAGTGGTATCGCTTGGTCTCTGCAGGCTTTGTGCACTTTGGATTGTTCCATGTGGCAATGAATATGTTTTTACTATTTCAACTTGGTCGAATGCTCGAGCCAGCAATCGGCTCGACAAAGTTTGCTCTTATCTACTTTGCATCGCTTCTCGCTGGCTCGGCCGGCGCACTTCTATTGAGTCCAACCGCCTTTACCGGCGGGGCATCGGGAGCAGTTTTTGGCATCATGGCTGCTGGCGTGGTTGGCATGCGCCAACACGGCGTCAATCCACTCAAAACTGGTCTGGGCATGACATTTGCCATCAACATTGTCCTCACCCTCGCCATACCTGGCATCTCCATTGGCGGCCACTTCGGCGGCGCTCTAGCAGGTGCATTATGTGGCTTCGTCATACTTGCGCCAACGCGTATCAAGATTCCAGAGTTTTTTCAGTACGCAACCCCGATTCTTGTTGGTGCTGCAGCGATTTACATCTCGCTTGCCTAGTTGCAACACCCAAGCCCTACCGTCACGCTCGACCTCCCCGTTATTTTCTATTCATGTCGTAAATATCGCAAATCAATAAGGAGGCCTTGTGCTTCAGACTCTTCGTGCCCCCATCTACCTACCGCGCGCAAACACCGACCCCGTGTCAAGCCCGCATGCTGCTCTCGCAGTTTTTTCACTTGCACTTCGCCGTCCACTCTGCGATGAGATTTTGGTCTTAATGCTCGACAACCAACTTCGCGGAATAGGTCTGATGTCGTTTGATGCAGTCGCATCAATTTCAAATAACATCAATCACGCCATTGGTCTGTGCTCGTCTGTGCTCAATGCAACTTCGCTCAGCATCTGCACTGTTGAGCCTTATCCGCTCAGTCGCGGCAACGATTTGAAATATTTAGAAATTGCTCAAGATTTGTGCCAACATGCTGGCCTCAAACTCATCGATTGGCTTGTCGTCACTCGCGGTGCGGTGATCAATATCCGAGCCGTCAGTTAGTGACAGGCACATCCACCACCGCAACCACCGCCACTGCGAGGTGCTGGCGCTTGTTGCGGCACAGTTGCTCCAACTGATGCAAACACACTCAGCAAGCGCACCGAGTTGCCATGACCTTGCGCACATGATGCAGGGTCGTTGGCTTGTGACATCGCGCGGCGCTCTTCAAAAACTGCGTCACATGTCTTGCATCGAAACTCGTACGTAGGCATGGCTCTAGTGTAGGAAGTGTGAGCACGCCGACACCACTTAAATCCCGCCCCACAATCACCAAACCAGTTACCGAATACGAAGCCCAGACGGGCGAGCCAGCCATGGCCCACATTGTCAAGACCGAGCCCGGCGAAGACGCTGCAGGCAAGGTGCTTGAAGCTCGCATTTATGGCACTCCACTCGAAGCACTGTGTGGTCATGTGTGGATTCCATCTCGCGATCCAAAACAATTGCCGCTGTGCGATAAATGTAAAGATATCTACGAGACATATCGCATGTTTAATGACGGGCTCAACGAAAAGCCTGAAGAGTAAGTCACTGCCTTGTAGCCATTTCGCCATTTAGCGAAAATTGCGCGCTGCAACTCTGGCTCCAACCGAGAGTGTCGCAATATGTTCGGCAATCACGTTGATCACCCCGCCATCCCCCACCTCGAGGCGACCACGCACCAATAATGCCCCCGCACCATGTGCTGCCTTGCGATACCGAATCCAGCATCCCTGCGAACACACCACATTGATCAATCCTGTCTCATCTTCCAAACTGATAAACGTCACGCCCTGAGCGGTTGCTGGTCGCTGTCTGTGTGTCACGGTGCCAGCAACTAATACTTTTTCGTCGCCTCGCGCGCCACACATTGGCAACTCTGCAGCAGTAGCAACACCCATGCGTGCAAGCTCGACTCGCAAAAATTCGGTTGGATGACCACTCGATGCAACACCAGTAGCCCACAAGTCGGCGATCATTTCGTCGATTGGTTGCATGCCTGGTAGCTGCGGCGAAGCAGCGCCAGTAGTCACGCCCAGCAAGCGATCGGGTCGCGATTGAATCACCGCGCCTGCACTCCACAACGCGTCTCGGCGTTGTTGCCCAAACGATTCGTTAAATGCTCCAGCTGTTGCAAGCGCCTCAAGTTGCGCGATGTGCAGTTGTGGCACTTTGCGCACGAGGTCTTCCATATTTTCAAACGGTCGGTGTGTTTCGATCTCGTGCGCAACTGCGCTGCTTAGACCGCGCACCGAACCAACACCAAGCCGTACAGCCAACCCACCTGTCGACTCACCGCATTCTTCGAGCGTTGCATCGGCACGCGAAGCATTGATGTCTACGCTGCGCACCACAACGCCATGACGTTTTGCGTCTTGTACCAATGAATGCGGTGCCCAAAAACCCATCGGTTGCGCGTTGAGCAACGATGCACAAAATACTGCCGGCTCATGCAGCTTGATCCATGCCGACGAATACACGAGATACGCAAAACTGACCGAGTGACTTTCGGGAAACCCATAACTTGCAAATGCCGACATCTTCGTAAAAATCAAGTCGGCGACATCGCCAACGATGCCCCGCTCTGCCATGCCCGCATACAGCCGCTCACTCAACCTGAGCATTCGCGACTGCGATCTCTTTGAGCCCATTGCTTGGCGCAACTCGTCGGCCTGACTTGGCGTAAAGCCAGCCACATCGATAGCCATCTGCATCAGTTGTTCTTGAAACAACGGCACACCCAATGTTTTGCCAAGACTGTTTTCGAGCAACGGATGTAAATACGTGATGGGTTCTTGGCCATTGCGTCGACGGATGTATGGATGCACCGACCCACCCTGGATGGGACCCGGTCGAATGAGTGCAACCTCAACAACGAGATCATAAAAACGCCGTGGCTTGAGCCTTGGCAATGTGGCCATCTGTGCCCGCGACTCGATCTGAAATACGCCAACCGTGTCGGCTCGACACAACATTGCATACACATCGTCTTCTTGCGGAATTGTCGCCAGATCTACGCGCACTCCGCGAAACTCTTCAATCAAGTCGATTGCGTTGTGCAACGCCGACAGCATGCCAAGCCCCAACAAGTCAAACTTCACTAATCCTGCTGCAGCACAATCGTCTTTGTCCCACTGCAACACACTGCGTCCTTCCATGCGGCCCCACTCAACGGGGCACACTTCAGTCACCGGGCGATCGCACATCACCATGCCACCAGAGTGAATACCCAAATGTCGTGGTGCATCTTGCACTTGCTGGGCAAGCTCGAGCACCGCAGCCGGAATGTTGTGGTCGTCATTTTTTACCGTGACTCCAAGCGAGCCCCACGTATCTACTTGTTTGCTCCACGCGTCTTGTTGGCCTGGCGCAAACCCAAGTGCTCGCGACATGTCACGCACAGCAGAACGTGCACGATACGTAATCACATTGGCCACCTGTGCCGCATGGTGCCGGCCATGGCGTTGGTACACATATTGAATTACTTCTTCGCGCCGGCCGCTTTCAATGTCGATGTCGATGTCGGGTGGACCATCTCGTTCGGGCGATAAAAACCGCTCAAACAACAGGCCCAGCGAAACTGCATCGGCCTTGGTGATGTCGAGCGAATAACACACAGCCGAATTGGCCGCACTGCCTCGCCCCTGACAAAAAATATTGGATCGTTCGCAGAATTGCACGATGTCCCAGACCACCAAGAAATACCCAGCAAAGCCAAGAGTTGAAATGACCTCAAGTTCGTGATCAATCACTTGCCATGCACGAGCCCGTAGCGATAAATCTTCACGCGTGTCACTTGGGCGTATGCCATACCTGCGTGTGGCACCGACCTGCACGAGTTGCCGCAAATACGACATCTCATCCAACCCATTCGGACACGGAAACGGTGGTAGTCGCGGAGCAACGAGTCGCAAGTCGAAGGCCGCATCTTTGCCGATCTCGGCGGCGTTCTGTACCACACCTGGGTAACGCGCAAAACGCCGATGCTGCTCGGCGCCACTGCGCACATAAGCCGTCGCAGCCGGTGGCAGCGTTGCATCCACATCGTCCAAACTGCTGCGTTCACGCACCGCAGCAACTGCAGTCGCCAAACGGTGCTGCTTCGCCGTTGCATACAACACATCGTTGGTTGCAACACTGGTCAAGTTGTTGCGGTGTGCAATCTGCACAAGCACATCGTTGCGCGCAGAGTCAAGCGGGTCGCCGTGATCCCACACTTCCATTAGTACGTTGTCCTTACCAAACGCTGTCTTCATTTGCTGTACTCGTCGCTCAGCGGCACTTGGTCCTTGCTCATTAAGTGCGCGCGCCACTGCACCGTCACGCCCACCCGTCATCACCCACCAGTCACCTACCGAAAACTCGCCAAGTTGTTCGAGCACAAACACTGGATGTTCTTTGCTGCCAGCAAGTTGGCCAGCACTAATTGCGCTCGATAAGTGTGCATAGCCTCTCGGGTTGCGAGCAATGATGACGAGACTTCCAGAACCAAGTTGCAACTCTGCGCCAAATACTGTTGGTAACCCAAGCACTCGCGCTGCTTCAGCAAAACGCACGATGCCGTACAAGCCATTTCGATCTGTCAGCGCAAGCGCTTCTAACCCCAATGACTGTGCTTGCTCTACAAGTTGTTCGGGATGCGAAGCACCTTGCAAAAAAGAAAAATTGGATCGGCAATGCAATTCTGAATATGGGACATGGGCATATGAAACATGTGCATACGAAACATCAATTGCCACCTCGCCATGTTAGCGAACATATGTTCGTACCACTCTGAGAGCGCCCACCAAACCCTTGTCTGCCATAGCAATTGCGTCATCCCAAGCAAACCAAGCCACGTCTTGGCTCTCGTTCGCACCAGGCGCTGGTTCAACGTCATCGGCCATCACGATGTAGCGCACGTCTAAGTGCGTATGTCCTCGCGGACCAGGATGCACGTCGAGATGCACCAATATCGGACCATTGTCGGGGTGTCGCACATTCAGTCCGGTCTCTTCGCGCGCTTCGCGAAGTGCCCCATCTGCCGGTGTCTCTCCCTGCTCGATATGTCCGCCAGGTTGCAACCAAATATTGAGTCGTTTGTGCAAGTGCAACACCACACCTCGCTTACCAACGACTATTGCCGACCCGGTGATGTGTGTGTTGTTGACGTATTCATCAAACGGTGCCTCGAGTGTTGGCGCAATCACCAAAAACTGTTCAATCGATTCACGTTCGCGTTCATCGCATGGTGTGGCAGCAGCAAAATGTGCGCACAGTTGAGCAACGATCTCGACAGGAGTCACGTCACGAGTGTATTACTGCTACCCGTTATCTAGAACACTCGCTCAGCCATAGCGCGCGGTCATCCACCATTCGCCGTGCTCAAGCACCATCACTACCGCGTGCGTAGTCGTGTGCACCGTGTCGTCACCATCGCGCGCCAACACCATCTGCATTCGCACCGCCCTGCGTTGACGCAATGGGTCCCACCACCGCTCTTCCACCGGCCACGGCCCAGCCCACGACACCACGTTGTACGCATGTCGGCCAATCACTACTTGCGCGGGCGATGCACTCAACTCGTGTCTGCCACTCACGCTCACTACATATCCACTCGCATCATTTACTACCGCCATCAACGGTTCGTCGTACACGATCGATGGCGATGGGGTCGGTAGCGCTCCACTCCATGCAACTTCTTTCGCCACTACTGTTTCAGCGCGTCGCTCCATGTCAACCACTGCTGCAGGAGTTAGCGCAAACACCTCACCCACGTCTCGCCCACCACGCCACTGTGCAACACGCACCGAATCGGCTCCGAGCATTGTTGTCAATCGTTCGACAGCACGAGTAGCCCATTCGTCGGCCTGAGTGCTGCCACCCCACAACCCAAGTTGTCTTCCTTCTCTCGCGCGTAAACCAACCGGCGAGTACCGCAATAACACCACACCGCTTGTGAGCCCGCGTGTTGAAATCCATGCTTCCATCTGCCAACGCACGCGCTCGGCCATTGCCGCAGCAGTTAATCCTTCAGGCTGATACCACAAGCGATCGCTTTGTTCTCCGTGATCAGTTTGCATACATATGTGAAGACGCACGCAACTCACACCCTGGCTACTTAAGTGCACCACCAACTCGTCGGCTACTTGTCGTGCAGTAGCCACCACCACGTTGACATCTTCTACCGAAAGTTCAAATCGATGCGTGCTTGCGCGCTCTGGTGGTGGCGCAATGGTAATCGGTGGATGGCGATCGCAACCACGCGACAATCGATGTATTTCGAAACCGACTGGCCCAAATCGTCCAACCAAATCGGAAGGCTTCATTGCAGCAAGATCGCCGACACAGATCAAACCAAGTCGGTGCAACAACGACACCACATCACGATCGATCTCGGCAAAGTCGGCGAGCACCGACACAGGTAATTGTGCCAAACATCGTGCGCTCTCACCCGGCTC
>DFDK01000063.1:0-368 GCA_002367695.1 Acidimicrobium sp. UBA3029
ACTCCGGCGCGTTGGGCGGCTTGAATTACCCGCGTGGTGCCCTCGACGGCGGGAGTAATCAACTCATTCTCATCTGCGGGTGCGGACATGATGAAGGGTGATGCCATATGAATGACGTACGTGCACCCGGCAACGGCTTCGTCCCATCCGTTGTCTGAGAGGAGATCGGCTTCGACGAAGTTGAGCCTGTCCACCGAAGCTACCGTCTCGNNCGCTCGGCGAGAGTCTTGCTCTTGGAATAGGCACCGATCTGGGCGTTGGCGTCCGACCATGCGTCTGGTCCGTATCGGCCGTTGTCCTTGCCGGCGATGATGGCAACTGTCGAGGAGGTGAGTATCAATCGTTTCACTCCGGCGCGTTGGGCGGCT
>DFDK01000063.1:454-3945 GCA_002367695.1 Acidimicrobium sp. UBA3029
GGCGAAGCTGAGGTTGTCCACCGGAGCGACCGTCTCGATGGCTGCCCTGGTCGGTTCCATCTTGGAAGTGGATCGGACGGTTCCCACTACCTCGTAGCCCTGGCGCAGTAGCTCGGCACCAACGTGCTGCCCTATGTAGCCGCTAATGCCGGTAACCAAAACGCGTGTGGTCATGTCTGTTCTCTCTTCTGGTCTACGGGGGTGCAGTCGGGAGCGGTGCACGGTGAACTTTTTCGTACTGACTGGTATCTTAATCCCTGTCGTCGTTCGTGTCAAGATTTGAGTACCGAGTAGTTCGAAACTCAAGGGGATGGGGACCTCGATGTCAAGTGAGCCGGTGAAGCGGGTGCGTGGGCGACCCAAGACGTTCGATCGAAATCACACGCTCGAGGTCGCCATGGACCGCTACTGGCGCGAGGGCATCGAGGCGGTCTCGATCAACGAGATCTGCCGGCGGGCGAATATTTCCAAGCCGGGCTTCTATCGGGAGTTCGGTGGCGAAGACGAACTCCTCGACGCTGCGTTGACCCGCTATTACGAAACGGTGCTCGCTCCGGTGATGGCGACCCTCACCGAAGATCACCCGTTCCGGCAGACGTTGGATTCCATGATCGAGTTCGCGACCACGCCGGCGTCATCCGAATCACCTTCGGGGTGCCTGTTCGCAAAGATGCGCACCGCACGTGGCCATCTCGGACCGAAGACCGGTGAACATGTTGACCAGCTTTGCGAACAAGGTGTGGCAGTTTTTGCCGCTTGGCTAGAGAAGTGCGCCCAGCGAGGGGACATCACCTTGCCCACTTCACTTGAATCCGCCGCCGGATACGTCGATGTCCAGATGAACCAGATGCTGCACCGGATCGCTGTCGGTGAGGATCCCGACACGGTCCGAGCGCATGCCTACCTGGCCTTCTCGATCTTTGCGGCCCCGACGGAGATTCCAAGGGGCTGCTAGCGTCCAAAGGTGCCTGGCCTGCTGTCCGTCTCCCCGCTGCTCCCCGCGTATCGATATGCCCAGGTGGAAATCACCGAACCACTGGTGGAGAGCCTGAGCAGCGATGAGAAGACCGTTATCACGACCGGGACTTTTCTTTTGTCTTAAACGGTGACCTTGACTTCATATAACTGGTAAACGAGATCACCAGTTGCCAAATTCGCGTTACCGGCGGCTACGGCTTGAACTTCGTTAAGCCACTTGTATTTTTCGCTACCGGTTTGGAATGTTGGGGCTGTTGCAAGTAGGCCCGTTGCAAGATCGCCTCGACCGCAATACTCAACGTAGATGTATTCACCATCGTCAGTTTTGAGAGTGAGTCGCACATCAAGAGCGATAAGAGTCCCTTCGCCGATAGTGGCCCAGTCGGCTGCAGCCACACCTGCCAGCGTTGCGCTCAACCTGTCTGAGGTGACGTCGGCCGCGACAACATTGATAATCAGTCTGTTGCCATTTGGTCCCGCCCCAACGGGTGCACTTTCACCCAACTTGACTCTCATGACCGCTAGAGGCTTTAGAGTTGCTGTTGGTACTTTGATTCTGTCCATTATTCAAACTCCTTCGTGTTGTCTTGTTGGCTTTATTCTGGAGCCAACAGTTCAGAATTCAGATCATATGCTGAGCGAACCGTGTCTGATCGCATCGGGAGAAAAGAAATGTATCTGACGATGACCTTGTGAGAAAATGAGTTTTTTAGCAATGTTTTTGCAAGGTTTTTGCAAGGTACAAGGGATACGTTCTTTCGTGAAAACATCTTGCAAAAAAGGAGAAGAGACATGGAAGATTTTAAGAACAGAAACCATAAAAGTACAGACGTCCAATTAGTCATGTTTGGCGTCCAATCTTTAGCAGCAATCGCATCTATGGCAGTCATAGTGTTTGGAAATATTGCTGAAGCCTCAGACGCGGTCCAGTTGCTTGTCGCAACTACAGGCATTGGTTTGGCATTATCGTCTTTCCTTTTCTTGAATGGTGCCATCGATGGATACAAAGCAGAAGTAGCCGACTTGAGTTCAGCAGAAGCAGCAACAGCTTCGGGCAAACTTTTGCAGAAACAACCGTGGATGTTTTTTCGGTTGTTTGGTATCACGCTCACAATCTTGTTCATAGTCACGTCGTTACGCGCAATTTATAGCTAAGCCAACACACGATCACCACAACAATGAACAGTAAACCGTTCGGCTCAGACTTCGCATTGGATGCGCTGGTTGCGCCCCCAGGTGAGGTCGCCGAATCGGTTTATCTGGGTGAGGCCTACGACGAACGAAAGATGCTCGCCCAACATGCCTCGAATTTCACCAGCAAGACCAGGCGCAAGAGGTTGCACGATCTAAAAATATTTCGCTGGCTTTAGTTCAAAAGACTCAATGAACAATGGGGAAGATTCCCAAATGTGAACCGAAACTGGCGGTAGCGTCGCGTTCATAGCAAAAAATAAAAAGTCAGAAATTGAGTGGCGCTCAGAGTGTCCGGTCGCCTCAGGACTCGACATACTTGGCGACAAGTGGTCGTTGCTGATTGTTCGGGATCTTTTGCTTTTCCGAACTCGCACCTACTCAGAATTCTGCGAATCACCAGAGAAAATTGCAACAAATATTCTCGCCAACAGACTGAAACTTCTGACATCCCTGGGCATTATTGAGCGACTAGATGTCGATCGACCTGCCCGAAACAACGCTTATCGCCTCACCAAAAGCGGCAAAGAGCTGCGGAGAGTTATAGATGCTCTCGGAAGATGGTCGTATACAAACTTAAGAGAGTCACATCCCGACATACTGAGCGTCGACAAAGTAATTGACACGTATAAGAAAAGTGAGCATCCTTCCCGCATCTATATGTGGAAAGCAATGAACTAGTTGATTAGTGAACATTTAGAGAACATCAGCGTCAAATCAATTGTGGTTTGACTAACGCATCTCACTCAAAATTATGTTACACACTCGTTGCACAAACTGAAAGATTTGTTCTCGGACTGGTTGGCACTAGTTGATCAGAATTGTGCACAAAGTATGGGTTTGCAGAACTTGTCAAGTCCAAATGAACGCACTTAGTGGGTTTCCTAAACCGCAGGTCGCATGTTCGATTCATGCCGGGGGCACCAATGAAATAAGGGTTTTGAATTTCATCCACTTCAGCAAGTGAATGTCTAAATGGCACTCGCTCCAACTGTCTTGCGGAGTCTTGTGTTTCATCGGACATTTAGCCCTCAGGCATGACTGTCTAGTGGGGGATTGCTCCGCCTCCACTTGGATCTTTGAAGAAGCAATTCGTACTTGTTCGATTAGAACGCACTCGTAATGCGTAGGTGCGCCAGTTCGAATCTGCGAGGCGGCTCCTCGAAACATTTGCTTTAATTTGGTGGCATCCGTCGATAATTGTGGTGGCGTCGGGTTGTTGTTATGTTGGAACCCGTGTTCAATCGATCGAAACGTCAAAGGGCCCTAACCGTCATCGCATTCGCTGGTGCCTTGTCCGTGACACTGGCTGCGTGCGGAGG